>DASYVB010000032.1:0-7236 GCA_036000525.1 Nitrospiraceae bacterium
TGCCGTGTACTTCACCCGAATGGCTGCCGATCCCAAGATATGGCCGGCATCGTGAAAGGAAGCTGTCACGCGTGGCGCGATCTTGAGCATATCTCCGTATCGTGCCCCCTCAAATCGTCGGACTAGCTTACGAACGTCATCGGTATTGTAGAGTGGTCGGACACAGGCCTTTCCCTTCCGCTGCTCATTCTTGTTGACGTAGATGCAGTCACTCACCTGTACTCGAGCCGAGTCTTCGAGCATAAGTTCCGTCAGATCTGCGGTGGCTCTGGTGAGGTACACTTTTCCGGAGAAGCCGTGTTTCTTCAGCATCGGTAAGGCGCCGGAATGGTCGACATGGGCGTGGGACAGCAAGACCGCACTGAGCGACTTGGGGTCGAAGCCCAAATCTCGGTTCTGCCGGAGGGCCTCGTCTCGGCGTCCTTGAAACAGTCCACAATCGAGCAACAGCCGAAAGCCTGGGACCTCAAGCATGTGACGACTGCCTGTCACCGAACGCGCGGCCCCGTGGAACGAGAGTTTCACGATGACGGCACTCCGTTGTGGCGGGCGATAAGGTCCCAGGCTTCCTGAGCCGTCTCCGCATAGCGAAACAGCCGTAGATCTTCCTGCCCGATCAGTCCGTTCTCGACGAGCAATTGCCAGTTGATCAGGCGCTCCCAAAAGTCACGTCCAACCAGCACGACCATCACGTTTTCGGTCTTGCCTGTTTGGAGGAGTGTCAGCGTCTCGAACAGCTCATCGAGTGTGCCGAATCCTCCGGGGAAGGCGACCAGCGCTTTGGCGCGGATCAAAAAGTGCATTTTCCTGATGGCGAAATAGCGAAACTGAAAACTCAGCTCCGGCGTGATGTAGGGGTTCGGATGCTGCTCGTGAGGCAGGGTGATGTTGAGGCCGATGGATTTTGCCTTCACGTCGTCGGCACCGCGATTCGCGGCTTCCATGATGCCGGGTCCTCCGCCGGTGACAATCACGTAATCGCAACGACCGTCGATCTGGCAGGTCGAGGAAACCAGCCGGCTGAACTCACGCGCCACGTCATAATATTTCGAGAGAGCGAGTTGTCGTTGCGCGATCGCCACCTTTTGCAGGTATGTTGGATCGTTCGGGGATCGAGCAGCTTCCTCTTCGGCCATGCGAAGCGCATGCTTCGCTGAGGCAGATTCTTGTAGCCTCGCACTCCCGAAGACGACGATGGTGGACTGTATACCCTGTTCACGCTGGATCAGCTCGGGCTTCAAGAGTTCGAGCCCGATGCGGATGGAGCGGAGTTCTTCCCGCTGGAGGAACTCTGTGTCCTTGTCGGCCGGGATATAGGAGGAGGATGTGCTGTCAGTGTGAAGATGGGAAGTGTGATCGGATGATTCTGGCTCCATGGGTTGTCATTATAGCGGGGCCAGTGGAATGCAGCAATTCGCTGGGAGGCGGCAAAGAACTGAGTGTCAAAAGGGATACGGATTGAAGCGCTGACTGGAGAGACGGCGGAGAAAGCCCTGGTGCGTGACGACCCAATTGGAGTCACAGAGCAATTCGAACGCATCGGTGCCAAGGCCAGTACGTGAAATGATCAGATCCACGTCGACTGGCGACCAGAGTTTCAGCATCCAGCCGAAATTAATCTTTGAATATTTCATGTCGAGGAAGCGGTATGTTGCGACAACACCCGTATGCGAGTCGGCTATGGAATCGGGCGTGCCTAGCTTGGTGATCACATCGGCCAACGTGGTTTGCCCAGGAATGATAAAGGCCACGTCATTCTGCGTGAGCGGGGTATTCAGGGTGATGCGAACGACATTACAGCCGACGAAGGTCACGCACATAACCATGGATAGGAGTATGGGGCAAAGCCCGGACAAAGGGAGCTTCATCTCATTCTCCAAAGGGCCAGAATCGAAACTCCATTCCATCCGTGCGCTTCGATAAAATGACGTCCTCGACGATCCCATCACGGTTAAGAATGACGAACAGGTCATCGCTCTTGATGGACAAGCGTGAAAAATTGATGAGGATGAGAAGCAAGCTGCCTACTTTGGCGTCGTACCGATAGTACTGAAACACGTCGCGGCCGTTTACTTGAAGAAGCCGATCCGGTGCCCCGAGTAGAGAGAGTAATTCAGCCTTCGTGGTCGTGTCCTTCTTGATCGCAGCGACGGACTCAGATCTGATGTCTTCGCCAAGAGTGCCTCGGCTGAACGCACAGCCTTGAGTTATGACCAGGGCCAGGACGATGACGATGCCTGCCAGTGGCTTGAAAAATAACACGATTATTCCTTTTGATAGGCTTCGGTTGGACGATCCTTTAAACCTTTGTGCGTGCCAGAATAAAATCTGTTTCAAATATGGCATAGGATGACGGAGTGAGTCCAACTCTACGGTACACCGCTTGCGCAGCGCCGTTGCTCTCTTCGACGTACAGACGGACCCCGCAGACGTTCGGGCTTGTCTTGGCGGTGGCCATCACGGTTTCATGCATCCGACGAAAGACGCCCCGTCGACGCCAGGCGGGGTCAACATACACACTCTGAATCCACCAAAATGCGCCGTTGCGCCAATCGCTCCATTCATAGGTGATCATCAGCTGCCCCAGCAGCTGGCGATCGTCGGCCTGTTCCAGTTCGGCGACCATGAAAAAGCCACGATCTGGAGATTCAAGAAGGGCAATGGTTCCATCATGCAGGCGGTCGAGATCGAGACGACGGCCTTCTGTTTCAAGTGCCATGGCTGCACTGAACGACGTGACTGTCGCCGCATCTTCTAGCCTGGCGA
Source organism: Nitrospiraceae bacterium (assembly GCA_036000525.1). Classification (GTDB taxonomy): domain Bacteria; phylum Nitrospirota; class Nitrospiria; order Nitrospirales; family Nitrospiraceae; genus Palsa-1315. The sequence continues at coordinate 2,767 of DASYVB010000032.1, forward strand.
GTCGGACATTAAGGTGGTCGAGGACTGGCATGGGGCTCAGGTCATTGTCTTTGGGGCTTGTAACCATCCGGTTTCCGGCTTGTACAAACCGGCGGTACACTCCATCTTGATGGCGTCTTCCGGTGGCAGATTGATCGGACGTAACTGTGGCTGGGGGACAAACGCGAGGAAGCCGGTGAACGGATGGATGGCGGTGGGCACAAAGACCATGAGCAAACTTGTTGTTGGTTCGACTTGCAGCGCCGGCGGTGCGGCCCCCATAACAAAGCCGATCGCCCATAGACCGTCTCGAGGAAACGGAAATGCCACCACGGTGCTGCGCCCGAAGCGAGAACGGAAATTAAGAAGATCGGTCATCCCTTTGAGGGTGATGTAGACACTACGGACCAGTGGAATGTGCCCGATCCACCGTTCTGTCTGGGTGATGATACGCCGTCCGACTACATGGGTGGCGATGGCGCCGACAATAACAACAAGGAACAGGAACAGGACGAGGATGAGTCCAGGCCGTTGTCGGGCTCCGATATTCCACGGGAGGTCGTGAATCAATTCGTTGAGTGCGTGAAAAAGTGTGGAAAGAATCAAGAATGTGGCCCAGGCCGGCACGAGGACCAACAATCCGGCCAAGGAGTATTTCCATACGGTGTTTGACATCGCCGCTTGTTTGCTTCTATACGATCGAGCGAGACTTATAGTGTAGCAGAAACCGCTAGTCGAAATAGAATCTGCACGCAGGGCTTGATCTCATCGATATCGGTGATCTATTCTAGCCGTGTAATACCAGTCGGGTTCACAGGGAGGGGCGTTATGGCGGAACGTACGGAAGCAAGGCGTCCGGTCAATATCAACAAGGATCTTCTCGCCATTCTCTGTTGCCCCGACACGAAACAGGATGTGAGTTTGGCTGATGAGGCGCTGATTGCCAAGTTGAACGAGGCTGTGAGCCGTGGACAATTGAAAAATAGGGCGAATAAGCCGGTCACCGAACCCCTCGACGGAGGGTTGATCAGAGGCGACCGGAAGATGCTGTATCCTATCCGCGAAGACATTCCTGTCATGCTCATCGAAGAAGGAATCCCCCTGGAAGGGATGATCTAGGAGCCTGCATTACTCATGACCGATTCTGCTGCAATTGCGGATTCGCCGCTACTACGATAAGCCTGGACACGGATTCCCGGTGTGCAGGTTGCTTCGACAAGTACGCAGTGAGCACTTCTCATTTGAACGTTCTGTCCCATGCGTGCTGAGGGGAAAGACCCGTAGCACCTCGAGCGTCGGTGAGGCGCGACAGCGGGCGCCATCGCCTATTGATTGTCGGTCTTGGAGCCGGTCGAGGCCCCACAGTGCTGGCAGAGATATTCGTACAGATTCCCGGTCGGGAGCACGAGCAGGAGTCGCTCCCGTGTCGGGGTCGCCACTCGGCAGGTAGGGCAATAGAGCTGCGAGGCATTCAACGATCTGAATTGGTCAGGCTGTTCCGAGGCATCCGGTCTTGGCGGTCGAGCTGTTCTGGGGGATAGACCGGTTGGCCAAGTTGGCCTGGTCGGTTTACGCGGGAGACCTGGCATACAATAATTCCACGCAGATGAGGTGACAGGGGTCCATGCCGAGAGTCCGGCCTCGGGATGCTCGCCTGTTCACCATGAGACGTTGGGTCCGTTCTTCGACGGCAACTTGGGAGCGTGTCGGAACAATTTCCAACCCACCCGTCCTACTTGCACCAGACCGTAGACCGCTAGTCCGCTCAATAAGCCATAGAATCCGGTCATACTCCATGGCCAAAGTCCGGGGGCATGCATGACGACGCCGAGCGCGATGTGGCCACCGACTCCCAGGCACAGCGCGAAAATGATCCATTCTCGCATCATCTTAACGAACGGCCATGCGTCATGGGAGGCGACAGGTGAAGTTGATACGGAAAGCCCGATTAAATACGGGAGCGTTACACCGCCGGCGTCTTGGCTGACTCAATGTCCGTTGCTGTGATCAGGCTAGAGAGATAATCAGCGACAAAATTGAGAGCCTCCTCTCGGCCGTCCGCACGACGTCCCTTTTCTCGCCGCTGAACCGACAACTCGTGATCGAGATCGGATTTGACTTCCGTGAGAACTCGCTGGAGGGAGGAGGGAGTCAAATTCGCATCCATGTCTTCGAGTTCTTGGCAGCGATCAAGCACCCAATTTAACCCTTCGATCCGTCCGGCGTAATGTTCCTGTTCCGCGGTGTCAATCCGTGACATCGTGGTGGCAAATGTTTGGGCCTCGTAGATAAGATTATAGAAGCTGGTCACTGCTCGCTGTAGGGTTGGATTCATGTCACTCCTTTGCACAAATTATTAACCATCCGATTATACACGAGAATGCCAAGGCGACAAGGAAAAATTTGTTGGGCTAAGTAAACAGGAGAGAATGAAACTCGTTCATGAAGCCATAATAGAGTGGGGCAAAATCTTTGAGGCTCTCGGGGCTGGTTTCTTTGAGACGTTTGAAGAAGAGGACCTGTGTGCGAGAGTTTATCTGTTCCAGGAGATGGCCCAATTGAGCCATGGTGTAACTGCCGGCTGGGACACTGAGGACATAGTGCACGAGGCGCTCGACGAATTGCTGAGCGATATACTCGCTGGCGAGGTAGCCCTCCGGGAGTTTCCCTGAAGCCAGAAACTCGTCGAAGGGTATGGCTTGCGCAGCAAATGGGATTGTTGGTTGCTGGCGAGAGGTCACGCCGATGGAACCCCAGCTCGTGATACAGGAACGTCCGTATGTGGCAACAACTCTACTGGACCCCCCTGGGGCGCGTCAAGTGCACAGAAGGAGCGGCCAAGGCTTAAGCCGAAAGACCGGTGAAGACTCAAGGACTTTAGGTCAAACAAAAGGGGCGGAGTCCCTGAAGGGACTCCGCCCCCTCTGAAGCGATGGCCTAGCTGAAACTTACAGCCAAGTGACGCGCTCGGCCGGCCGAATGTAGATGGGCTCTTCGACCTGAATCCGCGCCACTTCCTTGCCCGACTTGTTGAAGCCCAGCACGGTATCGTTGTACATCTCGAACCGTTTCCCGTGGATCTGGGTTTCGAACACTTTCGGGCCCGGAATGACATCGTACCGGAAGATGATCTGCTGGCTGGCTCTCCAGAGCTGGAGGACCGCCAACAGTTCCCGACTGGGCACGAGATACTTCTCGATGGCGTTATCGACGCCCGGGCCGAACATCTGCCGCGCATAGCCGCGCGGGCTATGCCGCGGGGGGATGTAGAAGCCATTGGGCTCGGTGCCCCACTGCGGGTACAGCGGCAGCGCCACCTGCTCCACGCGAATCGCGTAGTAGAGCGGGTGCCACCGATCTTCCGCCCACAGGCCGTCCTCCCCGATGCGCACCAGGCTCTGCATCCGGATCTTGCCCACGCAGGCGGCCATGCAGCGCGTTTCCATCGGCTCGCCGCCCGTCAGCGGGTCCTTCCCTTCGATGCGCGGATAGCAGGCGATGCACTTCTCCGACACGCGGGTGGTGCCCCGATACATCGGTTTCTTGTAGGGGCACTGTTCCACGCACTTCTTGTAGCCGCGGCACCGGTTCTGATCGATCAATACGATCCCGTCTTCGGGGCGCTTGTAGATCGCCTTCCGCGGGCAGGCCGCCAAGCAGCCGGGATAGGTGCAGTGGTTGCAGATCCGCTGGAGATAGAAGAAGAAGGTCTCATGCTCCGGCAGACTGCTGCCCGTCATCTTCCACGGTTCGTCCCGGGAGAAGCCGGTCTTGTCGATGCCTTCCACGAGGGCCCGCATCGAGGTCGCCGTATCCTCATAGATGTTCACGAACCGCCACTCTTGGTCCGTCGGGATGTAGCCGATCGCCGCCTGGCCGACCTTGGCCCCGGCGTCGAAAATGGTCATCCCTTCGAACACCCCGTAGGGGGCATGGTGCTTCCGTCCCACCCGGACGTTCCACACCTGGCCGCCCGGGTTCACCTGCTCGATGAGCTGGGTGATCTTCACGTCGTAGAACTGGGGGTACCCGCCGTACGGCTTGGTTTCCACGTTGTTCCACCACATGTATTCCTGCCCCTTGGAGAAGAGCCAGGTCGACTTGTCCGCCATCGAACAGGTCTGACAAGCCAAACACCGGTTGATGTTGAAGACAAAGGCAAACTGCCACTTCGGATGCCGTTCCTCGTAGGGATACAGCATCTTCCGGCCCAGTTGCCAGTTATACACTTCAGGCATTGCGCATCCTCCCTTTCCGTTCGGCGTTAGGCGTAAGGCGTGGTAGTGTCGGGTCTTCGTCCTGTCGCCTCACGTTTCGCGCCTCACGCCTCACGGTTACACCTTGATCTTAATGTGTTCGCCTTTGAGCCACTTGATCATGAACTCATTCTCTTGGCCCGGCGTGAATCCGGTCCGGACCGGCTCCCAGGGCCCGCGTGCCCCGATGCCGCCGTCTTCGGCCTTGGTGATGCGGATGAGGCATTCCTTCGGG
>DASYVB010000033.1:0-19994 GCA_036000525.1 Nitrospiraceae bacterium
GGCCGGCCAAGTCGAGTGCACGATCAATGGGATTGGTGAGCGGGCAGGGAACACGGCATTGGAGGAAATTGTCCTGGGGCTTCGGACTAGGAAAGATTTCTATCAAGCAGACACGAAGATTCATACCGAAGAGATCTCGAAAGCCAGCCGATTGGTCAGCAAGATCACCGGTATGGTGGTGCAGCCCAACAAGGCGATCGTCGGGGCGAACGCCTTCGCCCATACATCCGGCATTCACCAAGACGGCCTGCTGAAGGACAAGACGACCTATGAAATCATGCGGCCGGAGACGATTGGGCTGGTTGAGAGTAAGATGGTCATGGGGAAGCTTTCAGGCCGGCATGCGTTCCGCCAACGTCTCGAGGAGTTAGGGTATACGCTCTCGGACGAGGAGGTGAACCACGCGTTCGAGCGGTTCAAGAAGCTGGCCGATCAAAAGAAGGAGATCTACGAAGAGGATCTCGAAGTCATTGTCTCCGAAGAGTTGGCCAAAATGGCCGATCGGATCACCTTGAAATCGTTCCATGTGGCCAGCGGGACGGATCAGGTGCCGACTGCCACGGTTGAACTCGAGATCGACGGACGAGCGATCTCGCAGACCGGGACAGGGGATGGGCCTGTGGATGCGGTCTATCGGATGATTGCCGCAATCACGCAGACGAAGAGCAGGCTCCTCATGTATGTCGTGAAGGCGATCACTGGTGGGACTGATGCCCAGGGCGAAGTCTCGGTCCGTGTTCAAGAAGATGGACGCACCGTCTCAGGCCATGGGGCGGATACAGATATCATCATGGCCTCGGCAAGGGCCTATCTTAATGCGCTAAACAAGCTGTCGTATTTGGCTGGGAAACAGGCGCAGGGCGAACAGAAGGTGAACTTGATTTAGGGAAAGTGACCACGGTAGAGTCACCGGCTCCGGTCTGGGATCGGGAAGGTATCGTTGGCTGTGAGGTGCGCCGTGGTTCACGTCACCCTGGCAGACCGGCCGGAATTTCTGGCCGGCGATCATACCGTTCTGCGCGAGCTGCTGCATCCGGCGAAACAACCGCTCGCGCTTGGGTATAGTGTGGCGCATGGGACATTGGCTCCCGGCGTTCGGTCGAAATGGCACAGGCTGACGTCCTCAGAGGTCTACTACATTATCGCCGGTCGAGGACGATTGACCGTAGACGACTCGGTCGTCGCAGTGGAGCCAGGCTCCGTCATCTATGTGCCGCCGGGAGGCAAACAGTCTCTGGAAAATAGTGGACCCACCGCCATCGAGTTCCTCTGCTTGGTCGATCCCGCTTGGCGACCAGAAGATGAGGAAGTCCTTGAATAGAGGCTGGTGCGGTCATAACTCACAAAGATGGAGAGTGGTCTGTGAAGGCGAAGATTGCCGTACTAGCCGGTGATGGAGTGGGTCGGGAGATCGTCCCTGAAGCCGTGAAGGTGTTGAAGGCTGTGGCCGAGAAGTTCGAGCACCGGTTCGAGTTTCTGTTCGGTGATGTCGGCGGGCAGGCCATCGACAAAGTGGGCGTCCCGCTCCCTCAGGAGACGCTGATCCTGGCCAAACAGAGCGATGCCGTCTTGCTCGGCGCGGTAGGGGGTCCTAAGTGGGAGGGGCTGGAATATAGCTTGCGTCCTGAACGCGCGCTGTTGGGCTTGCGAGAGCACCTGGGCCTCTACGCGAATTTACGCCCGGCGAAGTTGTATCCGATGTTGGCCGATGCCTCCACACTGAAACGTGAGGTGATTGAGGGGATCGACATTCTGGTCATTCGTGAACTGACCGGCGGTATCTATTTCGGGAAGCCTAAAGGTATTGAGAAGCTGCCGAACGGAAGCGAGCGAGGTATCAACACCGAGGTCTATACCACTGAAGAAATCCGACGTATTGCGAAAGTGGCGTTCGAGGCGGCGAGAAAGCGTCGGAAAAAAGTGATGTCCGTCGACAAAGCGAACGTTTTGGAGTCATCCGAACTCTGGCGTCGTGTGGTCACCGACGTCCACAAGGATTACCGGGATGTAGAGTTGAGTCACATCTATGTCGACAATGCGGCGATGCAACTCGTGCGCAACCCGCGGCAGTTCGATGTGATGCTCTGCAACAATTTATTCGGTGATATTCTGAGCGATGAAGCCGCGATGTTGACCGGCTCCATCGGCATGTTGCCGTCAGCCAGTATTGGCGCACAGGTCGGACTGTTCGAGCCGATCCACGGCAGCGCGCCGGACATTGCCGGGAAGAATGTGGCGAATCCTATTGCGACGATTGCCTCGGCGGCCATGATGTTGTCCTACGCGTTCAAGTTGAATAAGGAAGCAGTAGCCATCGAGCAGGCGATCGTGAAAACCCTCGATCTCGGCTATCGCACGAAAGATATTCATAGCCCGGGTACTCGCCTTGTCAGTACGACAGAAATGGGCGAGGCTATCCTGCGAAATCTGAACTAGTCAGGATTATCGAAACGGATGAGTACAGTTCTCAAAACTGGATCGATCCGGACCGTTGCCGGAACCGGAGACCCTGGGTGGTCCAGTGACGGAACGGAGGCCCTTGCCGCTTGTCTGAATGAGCCGAAGAGTCTCACCCTCGATGCAGAGGGAAACTTCTACATCGCCGACTCTGAGAACCACCTCGTTCGAAAGATCGACCGTATGACCAACTGTATCAGGACGATAGCGGGCCGCATTCAGGGGGTTGAATCAGGAGCGAAACCCGTCTCGCCTGCTCCGGTGGCTGAGGGAGTGGATGACGATCCTTTTGCTGAAAGTGGCGCTGTCAATTCGCACGCCCTTACCCAACAGACTGACTTGAGTGGGACCGTTCGTTATGTTGTGACCGGTACAGCACCGACCAACCGCTTCAGTGGAGACGGTGGTCCTGCGGATCAAGCTCTGTTGAATTTTCCGACCGCGGTAGTGATCGATCGGGCAGGGCATGTCTACATTGCGGACACCCTGAACCATCGGGTGCGGCGTGTGGATGCGGCAACAGGGGTGATCACGACAGTCGCCGGACTGGGCCAACCTCGGTGCTTTGGTGACGGGAGATTGGCCGTGGATGCCGGGTTGAACGAACCGGCTGCCTTAGCGGTGACCGACGAGGGCGTTCTCTATATTGCCGACCAGAGCAACAACCGCGTGAGGGCGGTGGATTTGACTACCGGAGTGATTTGTACGGTCGCAGGGACAGGAACGGCCGCGTATAATGGAGATGACGTGGTTGCGATGGAAACCGGTCTAGCAGGCCCCAGCGGATTGGCGATTGCGTCCGATGGCACGTTGTTCATCGCCGATAGCTTCAACGGAAGGATTCGTGCTGTTGATCCCGTCACTGGTCTGATACGAACTGTGGTGGGCGACGGCGGTGAGTATCGATACCAGGGGCCTGATAAACCACCCAGCAGCAGTCTCTCTCGGCCATCAGGGATTACGTTGGATGAAGAGGGGAATCTCTACTTTACCGATTCGGACAACCATCTAGTGCGGCGATGGGATCGAATCACTGGGTGTATTGAGCGCATTGCCGGGGTTGGTGTGGCACACTACGGGGGCGACGAGGGCGCAGCCCTCGAAGCCGGCTTGAGTTACCCGTTTGGAATCGTGTTGGATCGCGCGGGGCATTTGCTCGTGGCCGATACATTCAATCATCGTATTCGCGAGATCGCGCTGTAGGTAGGATCGAAGCTCATGTTGAAAAAGAAATCAGGGTATGTCGTGGCGGTCGTCGGTGCGACCGGGGCGGTCGGCGCGGAAATGATCGAAGTGCTCGAGGAGCGAAAGTTTCCCGTCACACGTTTGGTCCCGCTCGCATCGACTCGTTCGGCCGGCGGTACCGTGACATTTGAGGGGAACGAGGTGCCCATTGAGGTGTTGACGAAGGACTCGTTTGTTGGCGTGGACATCGCGCTTTTTTCTGCCGGGGCGGATCTCAGTCGAGAGTTTGCTCCGATCGCAGTGAAGGCCGGTGCGGTGGTGATCGATAATAGTGCCGCCTGGAGGATGACTCCTGAAGTGCCGCTCGTGGTGCCGGAGGTGAACGCGCACGACATTCAACGGCACAAGGGTATCATTGCCAATCCGAATTGTTCCACGATTCAAATGGTCGTGGTGCTGAAACCCCTGCATGATGAGGCCAGGATCAAGCGGATTGTCGTCACGACCTTTCAATCGGTTTCCGGCACGGGGAAAGACGCCATGGATGAGTTGATGGCGGAATGCCAAGATCTGTTGAGCTTCAAGTCGGCGAGTCCCAAGGTCTACCCCTATCAGATCGCCTTCAATTGCTTGCCTCAGATCGACGATTTTCTGCCGTCAGGGTATACGAAGGAAGAGATGAAGATGGTCCATGAGACTAGAAAGATCATGGGCGACCAGTCGATTCATGTGACGGCGACGACGGTGCGGGTCCCGGTGTATGTCGGACATTCGGAAGCAGTCAACATTGAGACTGAGCGAAAGTTGTCTGCCAACGAGGCCCGCGCCATTCTATCCACCGCACCCGGCGTGCTGCTCTATGACGATCCGGCACACAAGATCTATCCCATGCCGTTGGAGGTTGCGGGGAAGGACGAGGTCTACGTCGGCCGCGTTCGTGAAGATGAGTCGATCGCCAACGGTCTCAATCTGTGGGTGGTGGCGGATAATTTGCGCAAAGGGGCCGCACTCAATGCGGTGCAAATCGCAGAACATTTGGCTCAAGGCTGATGGCTGAGATGGGGAGTCTCGGCAAGGTCTTCATCGGAGTCGGGCTATGCGTAGTGCTGGTCGGCCTGTTGCTGCTGATCGCAGACCGCGTTCCAGGAATTGGGAATCTCCTGGGATGGTTCGGTAAGCTTCCCGGCGACATCTCTATTCGACGAGATAACTTCAGTTTCTCGTTTCCCCTCGCAACCAGCCTGCTCCTCAGCGTCATCCTGAGTCTGGTATTCTATTTAATAACATGGATCTTTCGCCGGTGAAGCAGCCGAGGGCTGGAGTGTGCCGTGCCATCTTGGCCGGAGCATGCCTTCTCAGCCTGTCCTCGGGGGCCGAGGCGGCCGAGTCGATCCGAGTTCTGCTGTCGGCCGACGTGCCACGGCTCGATATCCGTGCAGACGGTCTGTTGTGGGTTACGGACGCAAAAGGCCGGGGTCAGGCTCTGCGTGCTCCGGTCCAGGTCGAAGCCGCTGGAACAGGATTTCTGCAGAATGGCGTCCGCATGCAGACGGAGCAACTGACACTGCATGGCGGAGAGCAAGGCCTCACGCTGACTTTTCCACGGCCCGCTCGGAACCCCAACGGGGCAGCGATGTTATCGGGCGACTCCGGTACGGCGATCTCGGTGAGCGGCCTTGTCCATCTCGTGCGAAGAGGCAAGGGGTTTTTGGTCATTAATCGGGTGGATCTTGAAGAGTACGTCAAAGGGGTGGTTCCCGCTGAGGTCAGTTCGACCTGGCACCCGGAGATGTTGAAAGCGCAGGCGGTCGCCGCACGGACCTATGCGCTCTACCAGCAGATGTTGAGCGCTACGCGGGAGTACGACGTGGAGGCTACGGTGCAGGACCAAGTCTATCGCGGGAAGCAGGGGATTGATGCGGGGATCCTGCGCGCAGTCGAAGATACTCGCGGGTTGATCGTGACCTATCAGGATGCGCCGATCTATGCAGCCTTCTCATCGACAGCCGCCGGGTTGACGGAAGATGCCATGAATGTATGGTCGAAAGAGTATCCCTATCTCAAGGGCGTAGAGTGTCCCTTCGACCTGGCGTCGCCCTATTATCAATGGAAGTCCTCCTTCACAATTGACACCCTCGAACAGAATTTGCGGCAGCAGGGATTTTCCGTGGGGACGATCGCGACAATGACGCCCTTGTCGTTCAGCCGTGGGGGGCGAGTAGCGAAGCTGCGCATTCTCCATTCTGGTGGAGAATTGGTTCTTCGAGGAGAAGAGTTGCGGAAAGCGGTTGGGTATACCATTATTCCGAGCACGCAGTTTGCCATCGAATCTATCGGCCGAGATGTGGTGCTTTCCGGCTTCGGCGCGGGCCACGCCGTCGGCATGTGCCAGTGGGGCGCGAAAGAACTGGCTGAGTTGGGTTATACCTTCTCCACGATTCTTCGGTATTATTATCCGGGCACCGAACTGCAGAATATGACGCTGACCAAACCTCCGATCCCGCCGTCCTCCTGATGCAGCTCTCCGAATTTGATTTTCCGTTCGATCCCTCGTTGATTGCCACTCACCCATGCCTCCCGCGCGATCACGCCAGGCTGCTCGTCCTGCAGCCTGGCGATCGTTCGCTCGCCCATCGCCGCGTCGACGAGTTGCCTGATCTTCTTCAGCCCGGCGCTCTCCTCGTGGTCAACAATACGAAGGTGTTGGCCGCGCGCGTGGCTGGACGGAAGCGTCCTTCCGGCGCGGAGGTCGAGATCCTCTTTGTGAAGGATCTTGGTGATACGATCTGGGAAGTGCTGATCAAGGGAACGTTTCGGCCGGGACAGATTATTGAGATGGGCGCAGAGGCTTCTGCTGTGGTGGTCGAACGTGGCGCGGCACGAACGATTGTTCGCATTGAGAGTCCGATTCCGTTTTCCGAATGGCTACGACAATATGGTCGAATGCCACTTCCGCCCTACTTGAAACGCGCACCGACTGACCGGGATCGGGAATGGTACCAAACCCTGTTCGCTCAGCATGAGGGAGCCATCGCGGCGCCGACCGCCGGGCTCCATTTCACACCGGAGTTGCTGACACGGCTGCAACAGCGAGGGATCGGTCTCACGACCATCACGCTACATGTTGGTGTTGGGACCTTCAAACCCGTGACGGTCAATCAGATCGAAGACCATCGGATGGGCGCAGAATGGATCGAGGTCGGAGCAGAGGCGGTTCGTGCCATCGAGCAGGTGCGAGCGGCAGGGAGACGAATTGTCGCTGTCGGGACTACGGTCGTACGCGCGCTCGAAACTGCGGCTCGCACGAAAGGTCAGATCCGACCCTATCGTGGAGAGACAGATATGTTTATGACACCAGGGTTTCCGTTCAAGGTGGTCGATGCCCTCCTCACGAATTTTCACATGCCACGTACCACATTGCTGATGCTGGTCTCCGCATTGGCCGGGACCGAATTTCTTCGCCAGGCCTATGCAGAGGCGGTTCGCAAGCGGTACCGCTTTTACAGCTATGGTGATGCAATGTTGATCCTCTGACAGAGTCTGAAAGTCATCAAGTCTTCAAGTCCGAAAGCCCACGGACGAAGATCGCCTGAGACTTTAGGACTTGATGGCTTTATGACCTGATGACTTCTGGCGAGGGGCGCTAAAGCAACTCGCGGTTGATCTTGATGGGCACGGTCGTTTTGAGCGATTCAGTGTAGGCCATCAGAGCGCGTTGCTGCTTTTGAAAGAGGACGTCCTGCACCGCACGGTCCTTCGCCGCGGCGGCCTTCGCGGGATCTGATTCCGTTTGCCGTAGCGTGAGGGTTTGCGCCTCGGCAAGCTCGGCAGGGGTAAGGGCCACGGCGTCGCGGATGATCATCCGGGCTTTGTTGCTCAACACTTCTTTCGCTTCCATCGCTTCGAATATCGCGGGCGTCAGATGATTAGCCGCCAGGAGCCGTTGGTAGATCTCCGGATCAAATGTGCCGTTCTTTTGAAAATCAGGGATCTGCATGATGACTTCACGCAGTTCATCGTTAGCCACGGTGAGGCCCATGTTCTTTGCCGCGATGAGCCAGGTCCGATTATCGACGAGTTGATCCACTACTAATTGCTTGATCGTTTCATCTTTGAATTCTCCAGGGACTTTGTCCTTGTAGAAGCGATAGGTATTCTCATAGGCGCGTCGAAATTCATCGCGGGACACGGTGAGATCTCCGACTGAAGCGACGACGGAGGCGGCGCCGGGCTGGTCACGGAACCCCCACCAGCCCATGGTGATGACGAAGGCGAGGGCGATGACCCCCATGGTGGACTTGAGGAGCCACGGATAGCTATGAGACGCTTCGCGCATCAATTTGAGCATGACAACCCCACGGGAAATTCGTATGGACAGATTCTACTCAGGGATCTGTGCAAAGACAAGAGACAACCTTTCCTCCAAGCTGCGATCTCACGATCGAGTAGAACGGTCTATTCTTGAAGGCGAGAAATATCGCCCGCAATGTCTGATGTGCCGGAGAATGGTCTTTGTTTGTGCTAGGTAGTCTGATTTGCTATACTTTGCCACTAATCGTAAGGAGATCCCTTGGCGGAGGAGGTCAGCGGGGTTCATTCAATCGGTGGCGGGATCTACCCCAAGGCGCGGGTCTTAAACCGTGGTATCGCCAAGCTGATCGATCTGTTCATCGTCGTGGCAGCCGGTCAAATAATCGTGCCGGTAGGTTTTCTTGGAGGATTGGCGTATATACTAGTCGCTGATGGATTTGCCGGTGGGCGCAGTATCGGTAAGCGGGTGATCGGCCTCCAGACGGTGCTCCCGGATCGGCGAGAGGCAGCAGGGTTTCGGGAATCCATTATCCGCAATTTGCCTTTTGCGGTCGCTCAGTTAGCCTTCGCCGTCCCGTATGTGGGATGGCTTGTGTCTGTAGCAATCATTGCGTTCGAAGCGGTATTGATTCTCGGGAACGAGCAGGGGCGGCGTCTTGGTGACGAGGTTGCCGGTACCCAGGTGTTGGATGCGGGTCGACTGGCATTGCCTGACTGAGTGTGCCGTCAGAGTCTGAGGGGAAGGGAGAGCAATCGTGGGCTTTGGGAGCGAAATCTTCGGATGGTTCTCAAACGACCTGGCCATTGACTTGGGGACGGCGTCGACCCTCATATATGTGCATGGGAAAGGGATCGTGCTCAACGAACCCTCGGTCGTGGCTGTTGAGAAAAAGACCGAACGAGTGCTTGCGGTCGGCACGGAAGCGAAGCGAATGTTGGGACGCACGCCGGGCAACATCATTGCGGTGCGGCCTATGAAAGAAGGCGTGATCGCCGACTTCGAAATGGCAGAGCAGATGCTGAGGCGGTTCATTCAGAAAGCGCACAACCGCAGCGCGTTCGTGCGTCCGCGCATCATCATCGGTGTGCCGTCGCGCATTACGCAGGTGGAGCAGCGGGCAGTCCGAGACTCGGCTGAATTAGCCGGCGCCCGCGAAGTGTATCTGATCGAAGAACCAGTGGCCGCAGCCATTGGCGCCGGTCTTCCGATTACCGAACCCTCCGGCAACATGGTGGTCGATATCGGGGGTGGCACGACCGATATCGCCGTCATTTCGCTCGGCGGAATTGTCTATAGCGAGTCTGTCAAGGTCGCGGGCGATCGCATGGACGATGCGATCATGAATTATATTAAGAAGAAGTATAATCTCCTCATCGGTGAACATATGGCGGAGCGGATCAAGTTCGAAATCGGATCCGCCTATCCCTTTGAGGAACGCAAGACAATGATGATTAAAGGGCGCGACTTGATTTCCGGCATTCCCCGCACGCTGGTGGTGGATGACGCGGAAGTTCGAGAAGCGCTGCAGGAACCGATCGGAACAATCGTCAACGCGATTAAAGTGGCATTGGAGAATACCCCGCCCGAGTTGGCGGGCGACATTATCGATCGTGGCGTCGTACTCACGGGCGGGGGATCTTTGCTGAAGGGCATGGATACGCGTTTTCGGGAGGAAACGAATCTGCCGATCATCACCGTGGATGATCCCCTGACTTCCGTAGTCTTGGGGGTCGGGAAAATCCTCGATGAGTTGGATCTGCTCGCCAAAGTGTCGGTGATGTCCCAGGCCAACACCTACCGATAAGGTTCCATCCCTACTCCTTTATGTGGATGGCTCACTCTCGCTCTCCCTACGGTGCCAGACGCCTGGCGTTTGCTTGTTTTGCTCTCCTGTTGGTGGCTCTTTTTCTGCTTCCCAGTCAAATCCAAGGACTCTTGCAGTATCTGGATGGGCCAGTTGGACACGTCGTGCGTGTTCCGCTCGAAGCCATTGCGTCCATCGATGCTAGCATTGCTGATCGCTGGGAACAGTACGTGGCGTTGCAAGGGGTCCGGGAAGAGAACCAACAACTACGGAAAGAAATTGAGCGGTTGCGCGGGCAACATAGCCAGTTGCGTGAGTCCGCCGCTGCGACAGAACGATTGACGGCCCTGCTGCATTTTAAGGAGCAGGCGCTCCCCACGATGGTAGCCGCTCAAGTCATCGGGCGTGATGCCACGAACCGATATCGTGCCATCATTCTCAATAAGGGCGAGAGTGACGGGATCAAGCCGGACATGGGAGTGGTCACACCCGCTGGTGTCGTCGGGCGCGTTGTGAAAACGACAGGGGCGTCCTCGGTGGTGCTCTTGGTGACTGATCCGACCAACGCCATCGCTGGTCTCATTCAGCGGACGAGAGACGAAGGCATTGTGGAAGGGACTCAACAAGGGCTGGCCCAGCTGAAGTATATTCCGTTGTTGTCGACGCTTCGAGACGGTGATCGGGTCGTGACCTCGGGCCTTGTCGGAGGTTTCCCACGAGGGCTCGTGATCGGCACGATCACGCGCATCGATAAACAGGAAGGCGCCCTCTTCCAGTCTGCCGAACTCATGCCGGAAGTCGATGTCGGTCGTGTGGAGGAAGTGTTGGTGATTCAGACGTCGTATGGACAGTCCACGAAGGCCGCGGCGGGAGCGGATCTGATCGGGAAGCCATCGCCATGAAATTCCTGTTCTATCTGATTCTCGTGCTGCTGCTCGTCCCCCTGCAGACGACGCTGCTGCCACATCTGAGCGTGTGGAATATCAAGCCGGATTTGGGGCTTGTGGCCGCCGCGCTTGTCGGGCTTTTTGCTGGTGAACTGGAAGGCCTTCTCGTGGGGCTCGCGATTGGATGGGTCCTGAGTCTGTTCTCAGCCGGCGAACTTTGGTTTAGTCTCCTGACAAACGGGGGCGTTGGGCTCTTGGCAGGATTCCTGGGGCGGCAGGTGTCGCAGGTGACGTCAATCTCACTGTGTGTGGGGCTGATGTTGGTGTCATTGGCGAGCGGGCTGTTTGCCGCGATGAATTTCAATCATCTCGACGGGTATCAGATGTGGTGGATGGTCGAGTCGATCGTCCTTCCACAGGCTTGTTTTGACGGGGCGGTGGGGGCGGGATTCTATTGGCTGCTCTCTCAACGGTTTGATCTTACCCGCCTGAGGACCGAATAGCAGGTCTGTGATGGGCGTGGCGGAATGTTGATTGTGACACATGGCAACAGCTGGTCTGCACGATTCTGAACTTGGGGAACTCCAACGCCGATTGATCATTCTCCGCGTCGGCTTGTTGCTCGTCGTGGCTTTACTGGGGCTGCAGCTCTGGTACCTGCAGATTCGTGAGGGGCCCTACTACCGCGATCTCTCCGAAAACAATCGGACACGCTCCGTCATCATGGAGCCGGCTCGAGGGCTCATCTACGACCGCAACGGGGTGTTGTTGGCGAATAATGTCCCCAGCTTCACGCTCTATGTTTCGCTTGAAGAAGTCCAAGATCGCGACCTGCTTATCGATCAGCTCAGCAATCTCTTGGGGTTAGATGCTGCACTCGTCAGGAACAAGCTCACGGCTCGCGGCAATAAGCAACTGCCGCGCAAGGTGAAGGATCGCTTAACCCTTCGGGAAGCGACATTGGTCGAGTCCCACCGTCTGGACTTGCCCGGAGTGATGGTGCAAGTCGAATCGCAGCGGAACTATCCTGGCGGAGTGACAGCCTCACATCTGTTGGGCTATGTCGGGGAAGTGTCGCCCGAGCAGTTAGAGAAACCTGAATTTGCCGACCTGCACCAGGGCAGCATTGTCGGGCAATATGGCGTGGAGAAATTTTTCGATCAACTCGTGCGTGGTCAGGCTGGGCAGAAAAGCATCGAAGTCGATGCGGTAGGGCATGAGAAACGAACCGTGGTTGTGGAGCAGCCCCATGCTGGGGACAATTTATACCTCACGATCGATGTGCGGCTGCAAAAGGTGGCCGAAAACCTGTTGAAGGAGGAGTCGGGCGCGATTGTCGCGCTTGATCCGAGGACAGGTGACGTGCTTGCCATGGCCAGCCGTCCTGGGTTCGATCCGAACATCCTCTCGCGGGAGCTCACACCGAAACAATGGGCCGACATCGTGCAAGACGAGGGGCGCCCCTTGAACAATCGAGCCTCGCAAGGGCAGTACCCGCCCGGCTCGATCTTCAAAGTGATGATGGCCGCTGCAGCGTTGGAAACCAAGACCGTTACGCCGTCGACATCCATCTACTGCAATGGGGGGTATCAGTTCGGTCGCCGCGTATATCATGACTGGAAAGCCGGGGGACATGGTTCGATGGATCTCCGGCACGCCCTCGTGCAATCTTGTGACGTCTATTTCTACACCGTCGGGCAGCGGATGGGGATCGAGACGATAGCCTCCTTTGCCCATCAGTTTGGGTTGGGGGAGGAGACGGGAATTGAGCTGCCCTCTGAACGGGTTGGGATCGTTCCTTCCGAGGCATGGAAACAGAAGGCCAAGAATGAGGCATGGCTGCCAGGAGAAACAATCTCGGCATCAATCGGACAGGGCTATGTGAATGTGACCCCGCTGCAGATGGCGAGCTTGATCGGCACCGTCGCAAACGACGGTGTCATGTTCCGTCCGCGATTGGTCCGGGCAGTGATGGATCGAGCGACCGGGGAACTCCAGCAAAGGGCTGCGGTTCCCAAGCGCACGTTGAAGCTGAGGCCTTGGATCCTACCGCTCATTAAAGAGGCGCTGGCCGGGGTGGTCAAAGAGGGGACGGGCACGCGGGCGCAGTCGACGCTGGTGACGATCGCAGGGAAGACCGGTACGGCCCAGACGCTGGCCTTGCGCACCGGTTCTGAGAAAGATATTCCGAAGAAGTTCCGCGATCATGCCTGGTTTGTCGCCTTCGCTCCGGTTGAAGCGCCCACCATCGCCGTTGCGGTGCTGGGTGAGCATATGGGCCACGGAGGTTCTGCCTCGGCGCCCCTGGCCAAAGAGCTGATCGAGACCTATGTGAAATTGGATCTCCCCGCTCCTTCCGGTGTGACAGATGGTGCCGTTGCGCGGGAAGGGGCTGCCGGAGGAAGGGAACGAGATGATCGACCGGGTGATTAATAGCCGTGGCTTCGACAATTTCGATTTCCGTTTTATCGGACTGATCTTCGTCATCCTGGGGATCGGCCTCCTGTCGATTTATAGCGTGACGCATGACCAAGGGGTCGCGTTCCCGTTTTATGCCAAACAGATCGTGTGGATTGCGCTCGGCACTGTCGCGTTTCTAGTCATGTGGCTCTCGGACTATCATCGGATCGCGCGGTTAGCGTATCCTGCCTATGCGATTATCTTAATCTTACTTGTCGTCGTGCTGTTTGAAGGCAAGAGCAGCCGAGGGGCGCAACGATGGATTCAGATGGGGCCATTTGCTTTCCAGCCATCGGAATTTGCAAAGCTGGTCCTCATTCTGACCTTGGCGCACTACTATTCGGAAGCGCCGCGGGTGGGCTGGCTCCAACGAGTGGTGCTCCCGGGTCTGCTGATGCTGCCAGGGCTGCTCCTGATCCTGAAGCAGCCGGATCTTGGGAGCGGATTGAGCTTTGTAGCGGTCTATGCCGCGATGTTGCTGATGGTGGGCATGCGGTCGAAGGCGTTGGGTGTCATCCTCCTGTTTTCGCTGATGCTGTTCCCCTTCGCCTGGGAGATGATGTGGGGGTCATTGCATGATTATCAGCGGCAGCGCATTATGACGTTTGTCGATCCGGTCTACGATCCTGGAGGCAAGGGTTACCATGCTCTCCAATCGCGGATAGCCATCGGAGCGGGAGAGTTGACGGGGAAAGGGCTCTACGGAGGGACGCAAAGCCAATTGAAGTTTTTGCCTGAAGGGCATACCGACTTTGTCTTTTCGGTGTTTGCGGAGGAATGGGGATTTCTCGGAGTGCTGGCTCTCTTGCTATTGTTTGTCGGGTTGATCTGGCTGTCGCTAGAAATTGTGGCGCGCGCGAAGGATCAGCTCGGGGCACTGCTGGCGGTCGGCATCCTCTGCATGTTGTGTTTTTGCGTCGTGATCAATATCGGCATGACGGCGGGCATGTTCCCCATCGTAGGGATTCCCCTCCCGCTCATGAGTTACGGCGGAAGTGCGACGATTATGACGATGGCATCGCTCGGCCTGCTCTTGAATGTCAAACGCCGTCGATTGAGTTTCTTTTAGTGAGAGAGTGATCGCACGGTCTCGAATGAGTCGGGATCGAGGTAAGAGAGTATATTATATGGTGCGAACCGTCGGGTCGACGAGGTGTCGAGTGGAGGCCGGAACCTGGGGATTCCCCGCGTTTGTCCTGCACATCGGTGCGACGGTTCTACTGAATGGAAGGAGTCGGCATGGGAGTAGAAATTGCGATTACAGTCGCGCGCGAGGAGACTCGCGTCGCGGTGTTGGACGGCGGAGTCGTCACGGATCTCTTCGGGGATCGTGCGAAGCACAAGGACTTTGTCGGGAACATTTATAAAGGAAAAGTGGCGAAAGTGTTGCCTGGCATGCAGGCGGCATTTGTGGATATCGGCCTCGCGAAGGCGGCCTTCATGCACGTATCGGATTTGTCGTTGGACTCCGAGCCGGGCGACACGCTCGTCGATGTGGATGAGGACGACAAGGATGCCGATAAGGATGGAGATATGCTGGGCCCCCGGCGCCAAAGCTCCAAGCCGATTGAGCAGTTGCTGAGTGAAGGGCAAGAGCTGATGGTGCAGATTTCCAAAGGGCCTATCGGCACGAAAGGCTCGCGGGTCACGACTTATGTGTCGCTCCCTGGCCGGTATCTTGTTTTCATGCCCAACGTAGAACATATCGGTGTGTCCCGTCGCATTGCTCGTGACGAAGAGCGGGCTCGACTCAAGGACATTATGAAGCGAGTGCGGCATCCAGGCTGCGGATACATTGTCCGCACGGTGAGTGAAGGGGTCAAAGAGGATGAGCTGCGATCCGACGTCGACTTTTTGCACGTGCTCTGGCAGGACATCCTGGCGAAACGGGAGCAGAAGGGGGCACCGTCATTGCTCCATGCTGACTTGAGCTTGAGTTTCCGCGTCGTGCGCGATCTCTTTGGGAAGAAAGTCGATCGGTTATGGATCGACTCGCGTGAGGAATACCAGGCGGTCCGGGACTTCGTGCAGCGATTCTCGCCGGAGCAAACCTCGCGCATTCATTTGTACGACAAAGATGAAAGTCTCTTCGATCATCTGGGAGTGGAGCAGGAGGTGGCGCGGGCCCTCAGCCGAAAAGTCTGGCTCAAGTCCGGTGGGCATCTCGTGATTGATCATACGGAAGCGATGACCGTCATCGACGTCAACACTGGACGGTTTGTCGGGAAGCGCGATCAGGAAGAGACCATTCTCCGGAACAATCTGGAGGCGGCAAAAGAAGTGGCCTATCAGATGAAGTTGCGTGGGATCGGCGGAATCATCATCGTCGACTTCATCGACATGGAGCGAGAGAAGAATCGTGACAAGGTATACCACGCGTTGCTCGATGCGATGTCGACCGACAAGGCCCGCACCAGAGTGTCTAGAATCTCTGACCTGGGGTTGATCGAGATTTCTCGTGAACGGGTGAGAGAGGATCTCCTGCGTTCGCTCTCCGAGCCCTGTCACTATTGCGAAGGGCGAGGCTATACGAAATCTCCGACCACGGTGGCCTATGAGATATTCCGCGATGTCCGTCGGATCGGGAGCAGTCCCGAGCCGCAGCGGATCGTCATCGGCGCCCATCCCTCGGTCGTCGGGCTGTTGCAAGATGAAGAGCGACAAGGTCTTGAGGCCGTGGAGCGAGAGTGTGCCGCGAAAATCATCGTCATACCGGACGAACACTTGCATCTGGAACAGTACGATCTAGCGGTGCTTTAAAGATTGTGATTCCCGTGCGACGAGACCTATGCAGCCCTTCAGCGAGCCTGTAGGTACGGATTCCTCTGCTGAGGTAGCGGGTCCTTCCTCCGGTCAGCCCATGACAAGACCGGTGTTAGAGTCTTGGCTCCGCCTGCGGGCGATCGATGGAGTGGGAGACCTGACGGTGCTTCGGTTAGTTCGCGCCTGGCACTCTCCCGAGGCTGTCCTGCGTACCTCCCGTGATGAGTTGATTCAGAGTGGATGCAGCCCGCAATTGGCAGACGCGATACGACGCGGGCCTGATAGTTCCGCCTGTCGGATCCTAGAGCGGGAACTCAAGGCGATCGAGCGTGGGCGCATTGAAGTCCGGAGCGTGTTGGATCCTACCTATCCCACACGACTGAAGATGATTGCGGACCCTCCGCCGCTCTTGTACATCACAGGCACATTGACTGAGCAGGATGAACTGGCGGTGGCCATCGTGGGTGCACGGCGTGCGACGGCAGCCGGACGCGCCATGACCGAAGAGTTGAGCCACGACTTGGCGAGAGCAGGCATGACGGTAGTGAGCGGACTTGCGCGTGGGGTTGATGCGGCCGCCCATCGAGGCGCGCTCGCTGCGCAGGGGCGCACCATTGCGGTGCTGGGCTGCGGGATCGATCGGACCTATCCGCCGGAACATGAGCGGTTACGCCGACAGATCGAGGAGCGGGGAGCGATTCTGTCCGAGGTGCCGATGGGTGCGCCACCCCACGGCCAGCACTTTCCTCGACGGAATCGCATCATCAGCGGGTTGTCCCTGGGCGTGATTGTGACAGAGGCGGCCATCAGCAGCGGATCGTTGATTACCGCGAGACTGGCCGCTGAGCACGGCCGAGAGGTCTTCGCGGTTCCGGGTTTTGTGAAGGAAGATACCAGTCACGGAACGAACGCACTGCTCAAAGAGGGTGCGGCCTTGATCGAATGCGCGCAGGATGTCATCGACGCGGTCCTGCCGCAGCTGGAACAGGCGCTGCGTCTGCGCTTGCAGCCTTCGCGAGAGAAGAACGTGCCCGGCGATCAGTTGGGCAAAGAGGAGCAGCGGGTGTATGATGCCTTGTCGTATGACCCGCTCACAGTGGACGACGTAATTGTCGCTACAGGATTGCCGGTGTCCACCGTGATGGTTTCGCTCTTGTCCCTGGAGCTTCGACAGCGAGTCAGACAGCTGCCGGGGCAACGCTACCTTCGGGCGTAATCGTCGAACAGTTGCACAGATTTGGTATATTTGATACGGATGAGAGGGTAACCCTCTAGCGAACCGGAGTCTTCATGGCCAAGGCACTCATTATTGTCGAGTCCCCGACGAAAGCACGCACCATCAGTAAGTATCTTGGGCGGGGCTATACCGTCATGGCTTCGGTCGGCCATATTAAGGATCTTCCCACCAGCAAGCTTGGCGTTGACCTGGAACACGATTTCGAGCCGCAGTATGTGACGATCAAGGGAAAATCGAAGGTATTGGCGGAGATTAAGAAAAAGGCGGAAGAGGCCGACAAGGTGTTCCTCGCGCCGGACCCTGACCGAGAAGGTGAGGCCATCGCGTGGCACCTCGAACAGGAGTTGCTCGGCAAACCCAAATCCAAGTCCAAGAAGCAAACAGAGGGCAAGGTCTTCCGGGTTCTCTTCAACGAAATTACGGAATCGGCCATCAAGCGTGCGCTGCAATCCCCGGGGCAGGTCGATATGAAGCTGGTGAATGCGCAGCAGGCCCGCCGAGTGCTTGACCGGATCGTCGGATACCAAGGCAGCCAATTGCTCTGGACCAAGGTGCGTCGCGGACTCAGCATGGGCCGGGTCCAGTCCGTGGCGATGCGATTGATTTGTGAACGTGAACAGGAACGAGACGCGTTTAGCGCGGAAGAGTATTGGTCGATTACGGTGGTGCTGTCAGGGACCAACCCCCCTCCGTTCGAAGCCAAGCTGTACAGTATCAACGGGCAGGACGCCTCGATTGCGACGGAGACTGATGCGCGGCGCATCGTCGAGGCCATTCAAGGGAAAGAGTTTGTCGTTGACTCGATTGAGCGAAAAGAAAAGAGACGGAATCCCGTCGCGCCCTTCATCACCAGCCGGCTCCAACAGGAAGCAGCGCGTAAGCTGCATTTCTCATCGAAGAAGACGATGACCCTGGCGCAGAAGCTGTACGAAGGGATAGAAATCGGAACGGAAGGTCAGACCGGCCTCATTACCTACATGAGGACGGATTCCCCGCGCATTTCGAACGAGGCGATGACGGAAGCACGCCAGGTGATCCAGGAACGGTTTGGCGCAGAATACGTGCCCGCCACGCCGAACGTGTACAAGACGCAGAAAGCTGCGCAAGAGGCACACGAAGCGATTCGTCCCACGTCAGCGGCGCGCGACCCGGAGTCTATCAGACAGTACTTAGAGCCGGACGTCCATAAGCTGTACCAGTTGATCTGGAATCGGTTTATCGCGTCGCAGATGGTCCCTGCGATCCTCGACGTGACTAGCGTGGACTCGAGTCCCGTCAAGACGAACAAGAAATTTCTTTTCCGATCAACCGGCACCGTGGTGAAGTTTCCCGGCCATACGATTGTCTACATGGAAGGGATCGACAGGGAGCTCTATGCGCAGAAACCAAAGAGCGAGCAGGAGGTCGAGGACGAGACCGAACGCCAGCTGCCTCTGCTCAGCGAGGGAGAACGGCTGCGGCTCGTGTCCCAGGAGGGGCAGACGGTCCCCGGCGTGCTCTCGAAACAACACTTCACCCAGCCTCCGCCTCGGTATAACGAAGCTTTGCTGATCAAGGAATTGGAAGAAAAAGGCATCGGCCGGCCATCCACCTATGCGAGCATCATTTCGACGATTCAAGATCGCAAATATGCCGAGAAGGTGGACGGACGGTTCGCTCCCACCGAAACAGGGCGGACCGTGAACGATTTCTTGATGAAGGGATTCCCGGACCTGATCAACGTCGACTTTACCTCGCACATGGAAGAGGAGTTGGACGAAGTTGAAGAAGGAAGCAAGCCCTGGGTGACAGCCGTTCGGGATTTTTACGGCCCGTTTGTGGTGGATCTGGAAAAGGCCAAGACCATTCCTGGTCCCAAAGATACGGTGGAGCCACCGACGAATATTCCCTGCGAGAAGTGCGGCAGAATGATGGAGATAAAATGGGGACGTAACGGCAAGTTCCTCGCCTGTCCTGCGTACAAAGACAAGCCTCCCTGCAAGAACACGCAGAACTTTGAGAAGCTCGGAGATGGCACCATTAAAATTATCCCGAAGATTGAGTTGACGACGGGTGAGAAGTGCGAGAAATGCAGCAGTCCGATGGTAGTGAAGACCGGGCGGTTTGGAAAGTTCATCGCCTGTTCCGCCTATCCGGAGTGCAAGACCACCAAGCCGCTCGCGCTGGGTGTGAAGTGCCCTCAGCCAGGCTGTGGTGGCGATCTCGTCCAGAAGCGCACGCGAAAAGGGCGTTCGTTCTTTGCTTGCAGTAAGTATCCGGCGTGCGAATATGCCCTGTGGGATCGTCCGATCAACAAAGCTTGCCCAACCTGCAGCGCCCCGTTCCTCATTGAAAAAGTCAGCAAGCAAGTTGGCCGCAGCGTCCAATGCCGCAGTGAAGAATGCGGCTACCGCGAAGCAGGCTAAACCGATTCTCCTCCTTCCATTCGTTCCTTCCACCTTCGCCTTATCAACTGAAACGATTGCGGAGCAGATTCTCCGTTGTCCGCGCTCCGTTTTCTACGAGATTGAGAACCAGTGTCGCCAATGATGACAATCAAACTCAAGGAGGCTCGACCGGTCGAGTTGACGAAGGACTCAGACGTGTTGATAATGAAAGAAAGTGCACCCACATGGCTGCGAAAGTCTCATCAAACAAGTGCGCCCCTTACGTAAGGGCCTGCCCAATTTCAGAAAGGAGGGAGACCGATGAAAGCAAAAGAGGGCGTCGTCAACATCCTCAATAAGATCCTGACCGCAGATCTGACGGCAATCAACCAGTACTTTGTCCATGCCAAGATGTGTGAGAACTGGGGCTATGAACGACTCCATCACAAAGTGCGAGAGCGGAGCATCGCTGAGATGAAAGACGCCGATGAGCTCATCGGCCACATCCTCTATCTGGATGGTG
>DASYVB010000034.1:0-4081 GCA_036000525.1 Nitrospiraceae bacterium
TTCCCAGTAGTTGATCGGACAGCCCTATGCGATCATCCGTGGTGGATGCGAACTCTGCCACGATATCGCGGACCTTCAAACAGATAATAATTCCGGACGGAGTCTCGCACAAAGTCGGTGGACTTGAGGCGATAGAGGTTACGACGAGCACAGAGTAACCAGGGGTGAGGCCCCGGCTACCCCCGCCCGCGCAAGTTCACTGTAGCGGTCGTTCACCGCGAACCATTTGAGGAGGACATATGTCAAATCATGCCGAGACGATCAAGGCCAGAGGGAATCTCGTTACGTTGATGCTCCGCGAAGACCATCAGAAGATTAGACAACTATTTGACCAATTTCGCGCAACGACGAATAAAAACGAGAAATGGAACATTGTGACGGCGGCTCTCGCAGCCTTGGAGGTCCACGCCAAGCTAGAGGAGGAGCTGATTTACCCTGCCTGGCGGGAATATGTGGATGAGCAGAATCTGGTAGTCGAAGCCCACGGGGAACACCTTGTTGCTCACATGCTGATCAAAGAGCTCAAGAAAATGGATCCAGATGACAAAAGGTATGATGCCAAGTTCGCGGTCCTGAGCACACATGTAACGCACCACATTAAAGAGGAGGAGGGGAAAATGTTCCCCCAAGCAGAGAAAGCAGGGCTGGATTGGCAGCGACTGACGAAACAAGTGATAGAGCGACGCCAAAGCTTGGACCAAAACCGCTATGGCTGATGGGAGTGCCGGTGATTTTCGCGAGCGAAACAGTCTGTGCCACGCGTGCGGTCCTTTCTGGCCGATCAGGAGGCTGAAGAGAGAAACAGAGTTCACGATATGGTTGGAAAGGAGGCTCAGATGGCGTCCAGAAAAGAATACGAAATGGAACCGAGCGGAAAGTCTGGCGGACAGGCCGCGTCGGAGATGGCCGAACAGGCCGAGGAATTGGTCGAGTCGATCGGTCAGACCATGGACTCGGCGGCGCAGGCCGTACAAGATACGATACGCCGAACGAAAAGAAGCGCCCGCAACGCAATGAAGAACGCCTCGGAGGGCATCCAGACATCTACAGATTATCTTACTGAAAAGGGAATGGTGGGTGTGGTTGAGGACGTGGAAGCGCTGATCCGTCGCTACCCATTTCAGGCCTTTTTGATCAGCTCTTCGGTGGGATTCCTGCTCTCCCGATCTTGGAAACGATGACACGCAGACTTGCAAGAATAGAAGTGAACGAAAAGGGATTGGCAGTCCAAGATGGGGTCCGAAAATCCAGCATATCCTGTGGTGTCTGCTCGGAATGGCAATTCCGCCATCGAGCTTATAGGAGTGTAGCGGAGGAAGAGAGGGAGATTATGGACAACGGTTCGGAGCGTATTGCCCAAGACATCAAAGATATCGTTCAGACGAGAGTGGCGATGGCAGAAAAGCTGGGAGCAATTGAGCAACATGTCGGAGCCACGATGCGCCATGGGAGGACGATCATGACTGAGCTGGCGGAAAAGACAACGTCGTCTGTGCGTGAAACGATGCAAATGACCAAGGAAGCCCTCGATCCAAGCGTACATGCCGCACGCCATCCCTGGGCGTTCGTAGGCGGGGGGCTGGTCCTCGGCTATGCGCTCGGCACTCTCTACCGGCGCGGTTTGCGAATCACGAGCGGAGTGATTCCCTATTATCCGTCCGGCGCGGAGGGTGCGACAGTCATGCCTATGAGCGGCTCATCCTCGTCCCAAGAGCGGGAGGCTGGGGTATATCCCTTTTACTCCCATCGACCGTCGGACAAAGGGGGAGGGGAACAAGGCCAGGCCAATCAACTTACCCTGTGGGCCGAGTTGGAACGAGCACTTCAAGACGAACTCGCTTCGGCCAGGAGTGGCGTCATCCGATTCGGACGCGGTCTCCTTCGTGAGATGGTCCGGCAAGCTGTTCCCGCCCTCGTGCAGATCATCGGCGATACCCGCCGCGAGCGAGACTCTCGCTCTGAGAGCGATCCAGCTCGTCGATAAACTCTCGGGCCGGGAACAACTCGGAGTGATATGGCGGATTCCGCTGGATTGCATGCACACACATCCATTACCGCGTCTGTGTATACAGGTAAAGCCGCTACTTTGAGCATTTCTCCAACTGCTTGCACGGATCTACGGCTGCCGTCGATCTAGGGCCTTTGAGATAATGTCCGTTTCGCTCTCTTGTTTCTCATGCCCTCATGCGTCTTTTTCCCATCACTATCTCGAGATCCGAGTTTATGCCGTACTTGCAGAAGGTAGGACGACATTCATAAGAGACCTGTGCACCTGATAGCCAGCGCTGGGATTCATATACTCAATGAAGCCCAGTTTTTTGAACCTATTCATAAAGAAACTCACTCGTGATCGTGTAGTACCGACCATTTCGGCCAGTATTTCCTGGCTGATCTGGGGAATGATCGTTTCTGGGTGATCTTCTCTTCCACAGTGGGCCAATAACAGCAGCGTTCGCGCCAGCCGCTTCTCGGCAGGATTAAAGAGTTGATCGACCAAATCCTCTTGGGTGCGTAGATTGCGAGTCACTAGATGAGACATGAATAGCTCGGAGAAAGCCGGCTCCTTGTGGAGTACGCGGGTCATGGTGGCCCTGTCGATGCGCACGACCGTAGATGAGCCCAAGGAGGTAGCGGTTGCCATGGATTCAATCTGCCCGGCGAGGCAGGCTTCACCGAAAAAATCCCCGCTCTCCAAAATCCCGACGACGGCTTCTTTGCCTTGGGGGGAGATGACAGTGAGTTTGACCAGGCCCTTCAGGATATAAAACACAGCACTTGCCGCATCCCCTTGGGCAAAAAGAATCTGGTGTTTCCGGCACTGCAGAGTCACTCTACCCTCGCCGACTTGTTCGAGGAAGGTCCTGGGATTGAATGGCGTAGGTCGTCTGTGCGCGAATGACATCCCTCCACGTAATCTCGGTGTGGCGATGTTAGGTCCTGTTGATATTGAAACGTCGTTGGCCATGACGGAAATTCCTTTTGAAATTGGATATTCGTGAACGGCGTTCTCATGCAATACGCAGGTGAACGGCCGTTTCTCGATCAAGCTGCTGCAACAAGCACGGCCTCGGGATTAAACAAGGAGCGGTGTCGCAGAATCGTCTCGTCCACCATGTCGCCGCACTGGACGCAACGGAGAACCCAACAAGTGCTGTACCCGCTGTCATTCTTAAGATCGATGCACATTTCATGTGCCAAATACCCGCTGCAACGCTTGCAGCTCAGCTGAGTGAACTTCCTTTTGCTCACCCCCGCCGCCACGGAAATCATCCTGTTCATGTGAACCTCCTCTCTGTGGTTTTTTTCGTTCGTGAGATAACTAGGTACCTGTTGCACAGGCGTAGTCTACTGTCGCCTGCATCGCTGTCGACCCGGCAATCTCCCTAGTTTTAAGGATCCAGTGCCCTAGCCCACTTTTGGTTTCTATGGGTATAGGCCGAGCCACAACTCACCAAGTATTCGATGAGGGGAGAGATAGAATGGCGAGAGAAACGGTAATTGGATATGCCTGGGAGCGCAGGTCGGGATCGACACGAATGATGATGTGAAATCAGAGAAGGTCGGAAGGGCCTAGCAGAGGAACATCGAGCACCAAAGCAGTTGTCGTCCCGGGCGAAGATTCCACACTCACCGCAACGCCCAAGAGCTGGCCGCGTGCCTGAATTCCGGCCAAACTCATTTCAATCATCGGTCCCCCAGTGAGATCGGTTGAGAGAACAACGGTAAAATCAGTCCGGAAGCGGGAAAGCCTGCAGGGTGAGAGGTCGGATCCTATTGCTAAAAAGAGAGGAGAGGTTGCATGAACATGACTGTGGTAGAAAAGACAACCTGGATCCCGATTTGTTGCATCTGTCATCAGGTCAGGGATGATCGACAGAGCAATGAACTGCCCACTCAAAATGGTTTCGAAAAGTGGATGTCGTTGCGATCCTTTCTGCGTCTCTACAGCATTGCACGAGGTACGTACAAGCTGACTCACACCTATTGTTTGCGATGCATGGAGCAAATGGGGCTTGATCGGTAAAGTCGGGAAGGGGCTCTGGCAACCGCGCGTAGAAACTCTTCAGCAGGAGGTTAGGCG
>DASYVB010000035.1:0-6177 GCA_036000525.1 Nitrospiraceae bacterium
TTCAAGGTGGCGGTTCGGACCTTGGAAGAAGTCGCACGCGAAACCTTGGCTGCGAATCATCTCCGTGTTGAGGATCTCGATCTCTATGTGCCGCACCAAGCGAATGTGCGTATTCTCAAGGCGGTGGCCGAGCGTCTCGGACTCCCGCCAGAGAAAGTGATGCTGAATCTCGATCGGTATGGAAATACGTCAGCGGCCTCAATTCCCATTGCCTTGGATGAAGCCATACAACAGGGGCGAATCAAAGAAGGGAGCTTGGTGATGTTAGGGGCCTTCGGTGCCGGATTGACATGGGCGTCGGCACTTATCAGGTGGTAGCAGGGGAAGCGATCGGCGTTCAGCTCAAAGGATTGGCTGATCGCTGAGGGCTGACAGCTGACAGCCCTCAAACCAACTTTTCCCGTTGACATTCAAAGGAAATTCGACGATATCTAACCCCACGGGGACGGCGCGGCGCGCCCTCTCCAGCTTCGAATATTACATGACGAGAGTAACCAGTAGCCTCGTGCAATCACTCCGGTAGTATGGCGACTCTCCAATCAACAAGGTCATCCAGTATTGGGTTGGTCTTTCCAGGCCAGGGGTCTCAGTCAGTCGGGATGGGGAGAGTGTTGGTTGAGGCGCATCCGGGCATCAGGAGTCTCTACGAAGAGGCATCGTCGGTGCTGGGGTATGACATTGCCGCGCTGTGTTTTGAGGGACCAGCGGAACGATTGAACCTCACGGAATATACACAGCCGGCATTGTTGGTGAGCAGCATCGCCGCGCTCCAGGCCTTCAAGTCATTGGGCATCACGCCGGTCGCGGTGGCCGGTCATAGCCTGGGTGAATACTCGGCCCTTGTCGCTGCTGGCGGAATGATCTATCGTGAGGCGGTGGCGATCGTGCAGAAGCGAGGCCGCCTTATGGCCGAAGCGGTGCCGCCGGGGACTGGGCTCGTCGCCGCGCTGCTCGGTCTTACGGCAGACGTGGTGAAAGAAGTGTGTCGGGACGCCTCATCCGTGGGAGTTGTGGCCGCGGCGAATTTCAATTCGCCTGGTCAGGTTGTCATTGCAGGGGAAAAGGCTGCCGTGGAACGGGCTATTGAACTGGCAAAGGCCAAGGGATGTAAGAAGGCGATTCCCCTTCCCGTGAGTGTGCCGGTGCATACGCCCCTGATGCAGAAGGCGGCCGATCGACTCGCCGAAGATTTGGCGGCGATCACATGGTCCGATCTCAAGATGCCATTGATTAACAATGCCGAAGCCAGGGCGATCACCAAGGCCAGTGACATCCAGGCATCGCTGGTACGACAACTTCCTTCGTCGGTGCTCTGGGAAGATACGGTGAAGGCCATGGCCGCGATGGGCGTGACGACGTTCGTCGAGGTTGGGCCGGGAACGGTGTTGAGCGGCTTGATCAAACGGATTCTGCCGGACGCGGTGACCCTGAATGTCAATGATCCTCATTCGTTCGAGGCGACCCGCGCTGCGTTCTGTGCGTAAAGGGATTTGAGGAGCGAGCAGATGTCACTCCATGGTAAGGTTGCAATTGTCACAGGGGCGGCGCAAGGAATCGGCCGGGCGATAGCCGAGTCATTGGCTCAAGCCGGGGCTGATGTTGTGGTCGCCGATCTTGATCCGAGCCGTTCGAAGGACACAGTTGCGGCCGTGGAGCAGTTGGGGCGCAAGGCTTTGAATGTCAAAGTCAATGTGGCGGACGTCGCTGACACCAAAGCCATGGTCGACCAAGTCCTCAAGGAATGGGGGAAGGTCGATATTCTGGTGAACAATGCCGGGATTACGCGTGACGGGCTGCTGTTGCGGATGAAGGAAGAAGATTGGAATCTAGTGCTGCAAGTAAATTTGAACGGGACGTTTAACTGCACGAAGGCGGTCTTGCTCTCGATGACCAAGCAGCGGTATGGTCGCATTGTCAACATCGCTTCGATAGTCGGAGTGATGGGTAATGTGGGCCAGGCCAATTACGCGGCATCGAAAGCGGCGGTGATCGGATTGACCAAGACGGTTGCACGGGAATATGCGAGCCGCTCAGTCACGGTGAACGCGGTCGCGCCTGGATTCATTGATACTGCCATGACGAAGGGATTATCGACGGAGGTGAAAGACATGCTCCAGAAGCAAATTCCATTGGGACGGTTGGGCACACCAGCAGATATTGCGGCGGCAGTACGTTTTCTTGTGTCGGACGAGGCAGCCTACATCACCGGGCACGTGTTGCACGTGAACGGTGGGATGTTGATGTCCTGACGACTGTGTGAACAGAATATTGTACGATGGTGCGCGACAGGTTCGCAGCGATAAGGAGGGGTTAGAGATGGGAAAGGAGGCAGGACAATCAATGGGTACTGTGGATGAACGGGTAAAAAAAATTATCGGTGAACAGCTCGGAGTCGAAGAGGATGAGGTCACGCCCGAAGCCAGCTTCGTGGAGGATCTCGGCGCCGACTCGCTCGATACGGTTGAGCTAGTGATGGCCCTCGAAGAAGAATTCGGCATCGAGATCCCCGACGAAGACGCAGAGAAGATTCTGACGGTCGGGAAAGCGCTGGACTACATTAAGGAAAAGGCCTAGCGGTCGTAGGACGCGATGAGTCCTCGTTCGACCAGGCGGATTGTGGTGACCGGTCTGGGGCTGATCACGCCTCTAGGAACGGGTGTCGAAAAGACCTGGAAGGCCATCTGTGCCGGTGAATCCGGCATCGGTCGAATCACGAAATTCGATCCTGCGGCTTACGATGCCCAAATCGCCGGTGAAGTGAAAGACTTCGATCCAGCCGAGTTCATCGAAAAAAAAGAAATCAAAAAGATGGATACGTTCATCCATTATGCCGTGGGCGCAGCCCAGATGGCGGTGGATGACGCGGGGTTTACCGTGGCGCCGGAAGAGGCCACAAAAGTCGGTGTGTATATCGGATCGGGCATCGGGGGGCTTGGGTCAATAGAGCACTACCACAAGATTCTGCAGGAAAAAGGCCCCGAGCGTGTTTCGCCATTTTTCATTCCAATGACCATCATCAACCTTGCTTCCGGGCAGGTGGCGATCAGACTGGGCGCCAAGGGGCCGAACTCCTGTGCGGTGACGGCTTGTGCGACGGGTAATCACTGTATCGGCGACGCGTATCGACTGATTCAGGCGGGCGATGCCGATGTCATGATCGCGGGCGGATCTGAAGCTGCCATTACGCCGTTGGGGGTTGCAGGGTTTGCGGCGTCGAAAGCCTTGTCGTTTCGCAACGATGACCCGACGAGAGCGAGCCGACCGTTCGACAGGGACCGCGACGGATTCGTGCTCGGCGAAGGCGCTGGAGTCGTGGTCTTGGAGGAACTGGAGCATGCGCGTCGGCGTGGCGTTCGGATCTATGCCGAATTGCTTGGCTACGGCATGAACAGCGACGCCTACCATATTACTGCCCCATCTGAAGAGGGAGAAGGCGCAGTCCGGTGCATGGAACTGGCGCTCAAGGATGCCGGTATCAGCAAGGACCAGGTCGGGTACATCAACGCGCATGGTACCTCGACGATGGCGGATGCGATTGAGACCAAGGCCATCAAGCAGGTGTTCGGTGAGCAGGCCTACCGGATTCCGGTGAGTTCGACCAAGTCGATGACTGGCCACTTACTCGGGGCAGCCGGTGGGATTGAAGCGGTGTTTAGTGTTCTGGCGCTTCACCACGGGATTCTTCCTCCGACGATCAACCTGGATCATCCGGATCCTGCCTGCGATCTGGACTATATTCCGCACAGGGCAAGACCGGCTACGGTGACGGCGGCGCTATCGAACTCTTTTGGATTCGGCGGGGTCAATGCCTGTCTGCTCTTTAGCCGGCTGCGGAACAACTAGGTGGGCACGCCAGAACTTCACTGGTCCGCACGTCTGTGACAACAGGAGCACACCTTGCAGGATGCTCAAAAAGGCCGTTCAGCAAGGCCGCAGTGAGCGAAGAGGCGAGGCGTACGCTTCGGTACGTTGAGCCTCTGCGCGAAGCGAGAACGAAGATGACGGGCTTTTTCAGCATCCTGTTAGAAAGCCCGGCGCCTAACAGGCCTTTGCGAGGGATGTACTCGCCACTATGACTTCGGCTTCATCTGCCGACTCGCTCCAATCCTCGTTGGGCTATCGATTCAAGGCCCTTGCCTTGCTTGAGGAAGCCTTAACTCACTCCTCTCTCGTCAACGAACAGAAATCGGCTGCGCCTCAACATAACGAGCGGCTCGAATTTCTCGGCGACGCCGTGTTGTCACTTGTGATGAGCGAGTATCTGGCCTCCGCGTTGCCGCAGTCTTCGGAGGGGACCCTCTCGAAGCTGAAAGCGCAGGTGGTGAGTGAGGCATCGTTGGCGCAGGCAGCCCGCCGGCTCGGACTGGGGGAGCATCTCAAGCTCGGGCGCGGGGAGGACCGTTCGAAGGGGCGTGAAAAAGACTCGTTGCTGGCCGATGCGCTGGAGGCGGTGCTTGCGGCGGTTCATCTTGACGGAGGATTCGAGGCAAGCCGCACGGTGACGCGCCACATTTTTGCAGAGGAACTCACGCATATTGCCGCGCAACAGGAGCAGCCGGGAGCAGGGGACTACAAGACCCAGTTTCAGGAGTGGTGTCAAAAGCGGCATGACACATTGCCACGCTACGCGACCGTCCGAGAAACAGGGCCCGACCACCAGAAGTTATTCGAGGTGGAACTGTCCATTCAGGGCGAGGTTGTGGGCATGGGGTGCGGGCGAAGCAAAAAGGAAGCAGAACAACAGGCGGCGAAGCAGGCCCTCCGACAGGTAGGGACCTGATCCGGTCGCCACGGTAGGATGATCTCGCAGCGAGATCAGTAATTATTCCAGGGAGGCTGATGATGCAGAGACGAATCATAGTGAAAATGGTGGCGGTGACACTCGTGCTCGGTGGAAGTCTGTTGCTGGGTATGGGCGGCCTTTTCGCAGCTGACAAGTCTCCTGCGGGGACAGCAGGAGAGGCGAAAGGTCCCAAGGCCATTATCAAAACAAAGTTTGGCGACATGGACATCGTCTTCTTTCCTGAGAAGGCTCCCAAGCATGTTGAAAATTTCACCGCGTTGGCGAAGTCCGGCTTCTATAACGGCACGATCTTTCATCGGGTGATTCCAGGGTTCATGATCCAGGGCGGCGATCCCAACACCAAAGATCTGAATAAGCCGGAGACCTACGGCCAGGGGGGGCCGAGCCAGCGGCTCAAGGCTGAGTTCAACGACATTCCTCACAGACGAGGGATTCTCTCCATGGCACGTACGAGCGATCCCAACAGTGCCGGTTCGCAGTTCTTCATTGTCGTCAAGGATTCAAACTTTCTCGATGGGCAATATACGGTTTTTGGCGAGGTGGTGAAGGGGATGGAGGTGGCGGACAAGATTGTCAGCTTGCCGAAGAACAGCCGCGACCTTCCGACGGAACGGACGGAGATGACGGTCGTGGTGGTCGAGTAAACGATGCAAGGTTGGTGGGCCATGACGCGCGACTCAGTCGCCTTGAGAAGTATCATACTGTACGGAGTGCTGTTGGGGATCGGTCTCCTCACTGGTTGTGGAGGGAATGCCGACGTAAAACCGGTTGCTCCTCCGTCAGCTCCTGGTCCGAAAGCCATAATCAAGACGAAGTTCGGAGACATACATATCAAGTTGTACCCGAATGTGGCCCCGAATCATGTTGAAAACTTTATCAAGCTGGCCAAGTCCGGCTTTTACGATGGGACGATCTTCCACCGGGTTATCCCCGGCTTCATGATCCAGGGCGGTGATCCCAATACCAAGAACTCGCTCCACAAGGACACCTATGGGCAGGGTGGGCCCAAGGACGAGAAGGGCAATCCCATCTTGCTCAAGGCGGAGTTCAGCGATATTCCGCACAAGCGCGGCATTGTGTCGATGGCGCGAGCGAACGAACCTGATACTGCAGGGTCGCAGTTTTTCATTGTCGTTGAGACGTCCCCCTCCCTGGATGGAAAATACACGGCGTTTGGCGAGGTGACCAGAGGCCTTGGCGTCGCCGATAAGATCGTGAACGTGCCGAGAAACGACCACGACTTACCGAACGATCGGATTGAGATGACGGTGACGATTATCGAATAACAGCGCGGTCTCACGGACTCCAGTGTTTCCAGAGCGCGCACAATAAGAAAATGCTCGCTCGATGTGCGCAGTTGGAGTCCGTGAGAC
>DASYVB010000036.1:0-20061 GCA_036000525.1 Nitrospiraceae bacterium
GAGACCCCGGGCCCGCAAGGCCATCGCCAACAAGGCGATGGTCACCCGCTCTCCTGTCGACAGCAGCATATCGAGTTCGCGATCGTCCGGCAGCGGCGTGACTTCGTGCGCCAATCGATGCAACCGATCCGTTTCTCCGCTCATCGCGGACAGGACAACCACGACGCGATGGCCATCCTTATGAGCCTTCTCAACGCGGTCGGCCACGCAGTGGATCCGCTCGATCGTACCTACGGACGTCCCCCCATATTTCTGGACAATCAGCGCCACGTCTTTCAGGATCCTTTTGCGAAAAGTCGCACGACGAACTTCGTCGCATCACGAGAAGGCACGGTCGAGGCTCGAGCATCAGCCTCGGTAAATCTCCGTCTGGCCCCGGCAGCGGGGGCGGCCGCACTGTCACGATAGGCGAAGAACCCTGGACCTTCCGCCGCCTGGCCATGATGCACGTTGCCCGAATCGCAGAAGGCCACGATGCGATGGGGGCCCAATTTGGCCAGTCCTTCGAGCAGCGGCCCTACCAGCTCACGATCGACCGCTTCGATACCCTTCACCTTGGCCGCGACATCCGACCCGTAGACGACCTCGTCCGGTAACTCCACATGCACATAAGCAAAGTCATGTTTCTTCAGTTCCTCCAGGGCGACCGCTGCTTGAGTACGAAGATCCGCATCGGCCAATCTCGCGCCGTCCACGGCTTCGAGCCCGGCCATGATGCCGAGTCCGCGATGGACATCGCTCTGTGAAACCACCACACCGTACATCTTCAATCGCTCAGAGAGGCTTGGCCAGAGAATGGCCCGGCCTTGGCCCCAGAGCCAGAGACAATTGGCCGGTTTTTGCCCCGCCTCCTGACGTTCATCGTTGAGGGGATGGTCGCGCAAGATCTGAAACGAGGCGTCCATGAGTTTCCAGAGAATGTCGGATCCGTCTCCGGTCGGTAATGCATCGGCGATCGGCCGACCAACCAATAATTGTGGATCTGTACAGACCGCTCGCGACTTCCCGTTGACCCATACCATGAGATGACGGTGGCCTAACCCAGGGTAGAATTGAATCATCTCAGACCCGAGCTGCTCATTGATCGCCTCGATCAATTCGCGGGCCTCTTCTGTCGAAATCAGACCTGCGGTCGCATCATCCATCACCACGTGCGGTCCGAGCTTCTTGATCTCGTTCAAGCCGCCTTTACTCCCGGACTGGGCGTCTGCCCGCAACGTCACCATCGTACAGCGATAGACCACATCATGCTCACCGATGGCGACCCCCAGACTGGCTGCTTCGAGCGGACCAGGCCCCTGGTAGTATTTCTTGGGGTCGTATCCGAGTATAATGGTTCCCATCAGACCGCTCCCCTGTCGCATGTTTTCAGGCACCGCGGCCAGGAGACCAAGTTCCCCACCTTGCGCGATGCGATCCATGTGAGGGGTCGAAGCCACTTGAAGAGGAGTCCGTCCGCCCAATTCCTGCCGGAGATGGTCTGCCATCCCATCGAAATGCAGAATCACATGTTTCATCAAAGCCCTGCGCTCATTGTGTCTACACCTTTAAAAGACGAGCGACATCCTCCCGCGTCGCTCTAACGGTTTTCGGTTGGACCGATACGCTGACGGCTGTGTCGGCATCTTTCAGTCCATGGCCGGTCAATGTGCAGACTACTGTTTCGCCTTCACGCAGTCCGCCTTGCTTGCTCAACTTCATCACACCGGCAACCGATGCGGCGGACGCCGGCTCGCAAAAGACCCCCTCCGTCGCCGCCACCGCCCTATAGGCCTGCAGAATCTCTTCATCCGTCACCGAATCGATGGCTCCCGTGGATTCCTTCACAGCAATCAAGGCCGCTTCCCAGCTGGCCGGATTGCCGATCCGGATCGCCGAGGCCACCGTCTGCGGATTCTCCACGATGCGACCCAGCACGATGGGCGCGGCACCAGCCGCCTGAAACCCGACCATGCGGGGCAGTCGCGTGGATTGATTGGCCGCACGGTATTCCTGGTACCCCTTCCAATAGGCGGTAATGTTACCCGCATTCCCAACCGGCAGCGCATGAACAGTCGGGGCATCGCCGAGCTCATCGCAGACCTCCATCGCAGCGGTTTTCTGCCCCTCGATCCGATAGGGATTAATCGAGTTGACCAACTCGATGCGGTGGATCACCGACAAGTCCTTCACAATGGTCAACGCCTGATCGAAGTTTCCTTCAATCTGGATGACTGTGGCTTGATGCATCATGGCCTGGGACAGTTTACCCATCGCGATCTTCCCGGCAGGAATCAACACATAGACCGACAGTCCCGCCCGCGCACCATAGGCTGCAGCGGAGGCAGAGGTATTCCCCGTGGAGGCGC
The DNA here is from genome assembly GCA_036000525.1 of Nitrospiraceae bacterium. Lineage (GTDB taxonomy): Bacteria > Nitrospirota > Nitrospiria > Nitrospirales > Nitrospiraceae > Palsa-1315. Next base: position 2,349 of record DASYVB010000036.1, read on the forward strand.
AGATCACCGCCTTGGCGCCGGACTCAACGGCCTTTGAGATGGCCATCGTCATGCCGCGATCCTTGAACGATCCTGTCGGATTCATGCCTTCGAATTTGAGATAGAGATCGACGCCGGGAGCGATCTGCTCGGCCAGCCGCGTCGCCCTAATGAGCGGAGTGTTGCCTTCACCAAGCGTCACCACTGGGGTACCTTCAGTCACCGGCAGAAACTTCCGATATTCTTCGATCACACCACGCCAGCGATTCATCACATTACTCGTCCTTGCCCTCGACCCGGATCAAGGTGGTGGGCTCGGAGATGAAGGCCATGCGATTGATCACTCGCAATGCCGTTTGGACATCGCGCTCCGTGGCGGTATGGGTCTTGATCACGACCGGGACCGTCTGCCCTTCGCGTCGTCCTTGTTGAAGGACGGACGATATACTGATACCACACCGGCCCAGCTCCCCTGCGATTTGCGACAAAACGCCGGGGCGGTCCAACACCATAAAACGGAGGTAATAGAGCGAGCTGATTTCTTCCATCGTCCGCATCCGAAGCGGACGACGCTGGTCCTGCTGGAACGAGACGGGCGGCACTCGCCCAACCGCTCCCTTCAACAGATTGCGCGCGATGGCGATGAGATCGCCGACCACCGCACTGCCGGTCGGCATGGACCCCGCGCCCTGGCCATAGAGCACCACGTCGCCCACGGCATCGCCGACAAGTTGAATCGCGTTGTAGACTCCTCCGACTTGGGCGATTGGAGACGAGGAAGGCAGCATCGTGGGATGCACTCGGGCTTCGATTTCATTGCCAACCAGCTTGGCAATGCCCAGCAGCTTGATCGTACAACCAAACTCTTTGGCGTACGCGATATCGAGCGGCGTAATGTGGGTGATCCCCTCGGTGTATACATCTTTAACGTTGACCGGTGTTCCATAGGCCAGCGCCACCAGGATTGCCAGCTTGTGCGCCGAATCAATCCCGGCCACATCGAATGTCGAATCCGCTTCGGCATAACCTGCCTGTTTCGCTTCGTCGAGCACCGTCTCAAAACTCTGTCCTTCACGGGTCATGCGCGAGAGAATGTAATTGGCCGTCCCGTTGATGATTCCATAAATGGATTGGATGGTGTTGGCCGCCAGCCCTTCCCTCAATGACTGGATGACGGGAATTCCCCCGCCCACGCTCGCTTCGAAACCTAGGTCGACGCTCTTGCTAGAAGCCGCGGCAAATATTTCTTCTCCGTGTAACGCGAGCAAAGCCTTATTGGCGGTGACGACATGTTTGCCTGCCGCAATGGATTCAAGAATTATGCGTTTGGCAACATCGCTGCCACCGATCAACTCAACGACGATATCGATCGAAGGATCGGTGAGAATCTGCTTCGCATCGGTCGTGAGGAGGCCGGGCGGCAGGGCCAAACCTCGGTCACGTATCACATCGAGATCCGCAATCCGAATGATTTCGATCGGCACACCGACCCGGCGGCTGATCAAGGCGGCATTTCCCAAGAGAATCTTCGCGACACCCGTCCCAACCGTTCCGAATCCAATGATGCCGACGCCCACGCGTGAAATCATGCTTCTGACCCCTCAAGCTTCAGGGATTTGCGAATGCCTCGAACGGCTTGTCTCGTGCGATGTTCATTTTCGACGAGGCCGAACCGCACATATTCGTTCCCGCCTTCACCAAACCCGATCCCGGGAGACACGGCCACTTTCGCCTCGCGGAGTAGGAGCTTCGAAAACTCCAACGACCCCATCGACCGATAGGGCAACGGAATCCCGGCCCATACGAACATGGTGGCCACGGGCTTGTTCACCTGCCACCCGATGCGATTCAGTCCGCTCACCAACACATCACGACGCTTCTGGTAGCGCTGCACCGTCTCCTTGACACAATCTTGTGGTCCATTGAGTGCAATGACGCTGGCAATCTGTAGAGGCTGGAAAATACCGTAATCCAGATAGCTCTTGATCTTGGCCAAGGCTCCGACAACCTCGCGATTACCGCAACAAAAGCCCACGCGCCAACCAGGCATGTTGTAGGCCTTGGAGAGGGTATAGAACTCGACGCCGACATCCTTGGCCCCGGAAACCTGCAGGAAGCTCGGCGCCCTATATCCGTCGAACACCAAGTCGGCGTAGGCAAGGTCATGAATGACAATCACGTTATGTTCTTTTGCAAAGGCGACGATCTTCTTAAAAAACCCGAGATCTACCACGGCAGTGGTGGGATTATGGGGGAAATTGATGACCAAGATCTTCGGCCGCGGGAAGGTCTGGCGATAGACCCGTTGTAAATCGTCGAAGAAATCACTGTCCGGACGCAGCTCGATCCCACGAACTTCTCCGCCCGCAATGATGAAACTATACATATGAATGGGATAGGTCGGCGTCGGCGTCAGGACGACATCGCCGGGCCCGATCAAGGCCAGTGCCAAATGTGCCAAACCTTCCTTGGAGCCGATCGTGACGATGGTCTCGGTCTCAGGATCCAGATCGACATCGTAACTCCGCTTGTACCAACCAGCGATCGCATACCGCAGTTTCGTAATCCCGCGCGAGGCCGAGTAGCGATGATTTTTCCCCTTCCGGGCCGCCTCGATCATCTTCTCGACGATATGGCTCGGCGTCGGTTGGTCAGGATTTCCCATTCCAAAATCGATAATGTCTTCGCCCTTCTGGCGAGCCTCAAGTTTGAGACTTTGCACCTGGGCAAACACATAAGGCGGTAGCCGTTTGATGCGATAAAATCCGTCGCCTAGTCCCATCGGGTCCCCTGTCAGTAATCCTCACAAGCACGGAGGCATCGAGAGACCACCCTCCGCCGCATCAGGGGGCCTATTCTAATGGCGGGGAGCGTATCGAGTCAAATTATGTCGTGATTCTGTGGGGTTCGGTATGCTGACTCTTCAGACTGACTGGGACAACACGTCACCAACTCCCCCTCCCAGTCCTTGCCCATCCCAGTCAATTTCTGTTACAACTGCAACACCTTTCGCACTCATCACGCAACTCAGTTTCTTCTTGCTCCACATTGCAGAACGGAGGATCCGTGCCACGACTTGGGGTGAACATCGACCATGTGGCCACCTTGCGCCAGGCCCGTGGTGGAACCGACCCGGACCCCCTTGCCGCTGCAGTGCTGGTGGAATTGGCTGGGGCTGACGGAATTGTCGTCCACCTCAGAGAAGATCGGCGCCATATTCAAGACCGCGATCTTCGCCTCTTGCGGGAACTCATTCGCACCAAGCTCGATCTGGAAATGGCCGCCGATGAGACGATGGCCAAAATTGCCCTGACCATAAAACCGGACATGGTCACGCTCGTCCCGGAACAGCGTCAAGAACTCACGACAGAAGGCGGCCTGGACGTGGCCGGCCACAGAGATCGTATCCAGCAAATTGTGGCCCTGCTACAGGATGGCGGCATTCCCGTCAGCCTCTTCATCGAACCGGATTTGGCCCAGGTCAAAGCCTCGCACAGAGTCTCAGCCGATTTTGTCGAACTCCATACCGGCCGGTATTCGAACGCCCGGCGCTCGAAAGAAGCCGACACGGAAGTAGAAGCCATTACGCAGGCCGCGAAGCTCTCTTACAAACTCGGAATGGGCGTCAATGCCGGGCACGGTTTGGACTATCGCAACCTGACGCGGTTGACTCACATTCCAGAAATCATCGAATACAATATCGGCCACAGCATCATTGCCCGAGCCGTCCTGGTGGGCCTCGACCAGGCCGTGCGGGAGATGAAAGCGTTGCTGAGTTGAACCATCGCGCCGGTGCGGCATCCTGCGTTCCTCCATGGACAACGCGATTCGCCCTTGTCATGACACTGCACCGTAGGCAACAGATCTCTTTCCTCCCCGCGCTCACCCGATTCCTCTTGCGGTATCGATCCCACATGCAAGGCCACCGATGAAGATCGTGACCGGAAACGAGATGCAGACACTCGATCGCCGCACAATCACCGAAGCGCATGTCCCCAGCTCCGTCTTGATGGAGCGGGCCGGAGAGGGAATAGTCAGGCATCTGGAGGAGCACTGTGGACCAGTACGAGGCAAGACCATTACCATCCTCTGCGGAAAAGGAAACAATGGAGGAGACGGGTTGGTTGTGGCTCGACTGCTGCACCGCCGACGTGCTCGGGTTCACGTGGTGCTCCTCACACCGATCACCGATCTCAGTCGCGATACCGCGGCCATGTATCACAAGCTCGTTCGGGTCGCGGGGCGAGCAGCAATCGTTCGATTCCGGTCTGCCGATCAGGCGCGGCCCCTCCTTACTTCCAGCGACATCCTTGTCGATGCCCTCCTTGGTACTGGATTGTCTTCCGTAGTGACCGGGGCCTATGGTGAGGCCATCGAACTTATCAATAGAGCAGGGAAACCAGTCATCGCGATTGATATCCCGTCGGGTCTCCATGCCGATACCGGCGCCATCCTCGGGCGAGCGATCCGCGCCACGTTGACCATCACATGTGGCCTCCCGAAACTCGGCCTCTATGTTGGTGCGGGGATAGACCAGGCCGGTGCAATCCGCGTCGTCGATATCGGCATTCCGCCAGCCTATGTGGATGCCATCGAGAGCCGAATCTTTCTCCTGACAAGCGACAGTGCGTTTCAGTCTCTACCGGAACGCCTGCCCTCCGCGCATAAAGGAACCTTTGGCCATGCGGGAATTATTGCAGGGTCCGTGGGTAAAACCGGCGCGGCGGCGCTGGCGGCCCGGGCGGCACTCCGCGTTGGAGCCGGCCTGGTGACTGTGGCCACCCCGAGCAGCGTCAACGATGTGCTGGAAGCCAAGTTACTGGAAGCGATGACGATGCCTCTTCCGGAAACGAAGGCACGGACACTGGCCCGCTCAGGACTCGATCGTGTCATGGCATTTATCCAGGCACGCACAGCGATCGCCATCGGTCCGGGGCTCTCGACACATCACGAAACCGTCGAACTCGTGCAGGCGCTCATGAAGCATCTGGATCGGCCCTCCGTCCTCGATGCCGATGCGCTCAACGCCTTGGTCGGCCGGGCCTCGTTGCTGACCGAGTGTAAAACTCCACCCATTCTCACCCCGCATCCTGGCGAGATGGCCCGGCTCGAAGTCGATGCCACCACACAGAGCGTTAATGCAGACCGAATAGGCACAGCCAGACGGTTTGCCCGAGAACGCGGCGTGTTCGTCGTCTTAAAAGGCGCACGAACCGTCATCGCCCGCCCCGATGGGCTTGTCGCCATTTGCCCGACCGGCAATCCCGGCATGGCCACGGCAGGAACCGGTGATGTCTTGACTGGCATGATCGTCGGCTTACTGGCGCAAGGGGTCCCCCCATGGGACGCCGCCTGTGCCGCGACCTATTTTCATGGATCGGCTGGCGACTTGGCCTCCCAACACCTCGGGCAGCCCGGGATGCTCGCTAGTGACCTAATCGCTCAGATTCCTTATGCGCTCCAGCGGACTAAAACGACCTAACGTGACCCGGCCAGTCAAGGCGAAACAGCCCGCCGCTCGCCGCGCACCAGCATCCAGCCGGCCGTGGAAACTTGTGTCCACATCGCACCGGCACACTGATCGGCTAGGCCAAGTGATCGGCCGCGTGCTACGCGGGGGAGAAACGATCGCGCTCTACGGACCGCTCGGAGCCGGCAAGACGGCGCTCGTTCGCGGAATTGCGCAGGGTCTGGGCGCATCGCCGACGGCAATCAGCAGCCCGACATTCGTCGTGATTCACGAATATGATCAAGGGCGCCTGCCACTTGCCCACGTGGATCTGTACCGTATCCGCTCGCCCCGCGAGCTTGAATCGACTGGACTGATCGAGTATTTCTCCGGCCAGACCGTAACGGCAATAGAATGGGCCGACAAGGGCCTTGCCGCGCTGCCGCAGGACCGGATCGAGATTGCGCTGAACCATTGTGCCGCGCGGAGCCGGACGATTCAGTTGAGCGTGACCGGGCCGAAGTCTGACGAGGTTCTCGCCCTTGCGCGCATGCAGTACAGCAAGACCTGCAGGGTGCATCGAGCGTCACCATGCCGGGCCTTGAAAAGAGAGAAAACAACGAGGTCATGATTAGACTGATTCTGGTCGGAGTTCTTCTGCTCCTCTCCCTGGCTTTTTTCCTTCAGAACCAGGAACAGGAAGTCACATTCCGGTACTTCTTTGGTCTCTTTGCAGCCTCGACGCCGATCTATAAGCCTGTCCTGGCGGGGTTCGCGGTGGGGCTGCTGGTCTCCGGCATTCTTCTCTTTCCTCCATGGGTACGGAGCCGTATCGAACTCCGCCGAAAAATCAAAGCGCTGCAGGAAGCTGAGGTGGACTTAGAACGATTACGCCACTCGCTCGAAAAAGTCACCGGCCGTATATCCCCCACCCTAGCCGACGAACCACATCGAGACCGACGCGATGAGTGACACAGACGCCTCACCATTGATGCGGCAATACCGCGAAATCAAGCGCGGCTATCCCGACGCCATTCTGTTGTTCCGCGTCGGTGACTTCTACGAAATGTTTTATACGGATGCGCAGATCGCCTCCAAGCTGCTCTCCATTGCCCTCACCTCTCGCGACAAATCCAGCACCAACCCAGTTCCGCTCTGCGGAGTACCCTACCATGCCGCGCAAGGTTATATCGCAAAACTTCTCAAGGCTGGGCGGACCGTAGCACTCTGCGAACAGGTGGAGGACCCGAAACTCGCGAAGGGTCTCGTGCGCCGCGAAGTCGTTCGTTTATATACGCCGGGCACGCTGATCGATACTGAATTCCTCTCTCCCGGAGAATCACATTTCCTGGCGGCTGTGGCCTTCTCCGACGCCACGGCCCCATCTGCCAAGGGACAATCTGTCATTGGACTGGCCTGTGTGGATGTCTCCACCGGGGAGTTTTGGCTGACAGAGTACCAAGGGGCACAGGCAGAGAGCCAGCTCATGGATGAACTGGCTCGGCTGGAACCACGGGAAGTACTTCACCCCGATTCCAATACGAATGCCGGATCGTGCCTGACTCGCCTGCATGGGCCACGCCTCTGCGCACAACCTTCGGCATCCTTCAATCCCAAAGATGCCGCGCAACTACTCCAGACACAGTTTGCGGTGCACTCGCTCGACGGATTCGGCTGTCGCGGCCTGACCGCCGGGATCGGAGCCGCTGGAGCGGTCCTGCGATATTTTCGTGAAACCCAGCCAACCGCCTCCCTCGCACACCTCCGCCGTCTACAAACACGCTGGAGCGGCGACGCGATGCATTTGGACAGCGCGACGATTCGCAATCTCGAACTCGTACGACCATTGGGAGCCGCTGAGCACCAATCGGGACAGGACCAGCCAACGGTCTTGTCGGTGTTGGACCGCACCGCGACAGCCATGGGCAGTCGCTTGTTACGCGATTGGCTCGTCAGACCGCTCCTCGATCACGGCGCCATTCACGCTCGGCTCGATGCGGTCGGGGAGTTGAAAGACCGGATTCAACAACGCCTGTCGCTCAGGACTACGCTCCGTGATGTGCAAGATATCGCCCGTGTGAGCAGTCGCGTAACGCTCGGCGTCGCAGGGCCTCGCGAACTACTCGCGTTGAAACAGTCCATGAGCGCCCTGCCTGAGTTACGGTCCCACCTCCAGCCGTTCCGTGCGTCGTTGCTGGTCGGTGTCCGCGAGTCGTGGGACGACTGCCGCGATGTGCATGACGCAATTGAGCAGGCCATCAAGCCGGATGCCCCGATGTCGCTCCGTGACGGCGGCATGATTCGTGACGGGTACCATGCCGGGGTCGATGAACTCCGCAAGGCAAGCACGGAGGGCAAGGGCTGGATCGCCTCGTTGGAAGCCAAAGAACGGGAGCGAACGGGGATCGACTCTTTGAAGGTTCGCTACAACCAGGTGTTCGGTTACTACATCGAAATTACCAAGACACACCTCTCCCGCGTCCCGCCTGATTTCATTCGCAAGCAGACGCTGGTCAATGCCGAACGATTCATGACGCCGGAGCTGAAAGAGTTAGAAGAGCGTGTCACAGGCGCGGAAATTAAATTGCTGGCGCTCGAGCAGGAGCTGTTTGAACAATTGCGCGTGCGCTTGGCGAACGAGGTGCCTCGTGTTCAAGCCATGGCCCAGACAGTCGCGTTGCTCGACGTTCTCGCCGGTCTGGCCGAGACCGCCGCATTACATCGCTACGTCAAACCCCTCGTCGATGAGAGCAGCACGATCCTCATTCGGGAAGGCCGCCACCCTGTCGTCGAGCAACTCAGCAGCGATTTGACCTTCGTACCCAACGACACGGCCCTCGACTGTGAGGGCAACCGGCTTATGATCCTCACCGGACCCAACATGGCGGGAAAAAGCACCTACCTCCGCCAGGTTGCGCTGATCGTCCTGATGGCGCAGATCGGGAGCTTCGTGCCGGCGACCGAAGCCCGCATCGGACTGGTCGATCGGATTTTCACGCGCGTAGGAGCCTCGGACAACCTGGCCGCCGGACAGAGCACCTTCATGGTGGAGATGATCGAATCGGCTCACATCTTGAACAGCGCGACCTCCCGCAGCTTGATTCTCCTGGATGAGATCGGCCGAGGGACCAGCACCTACGATGGACTGAGCATCGCCTGGGCTATTGCGGAGCATATCCAAGACCGCTGGCACTTGGGAGCCAGGACACTGTTCGCCACGCACTATCACGAGATGACGCAACTGGAAGGGTTGCGTGAGGGGATCAGAAACTATTGCGTGGCGGTCCAGGAACGGGATGGAGACGTGGTCTTCTTGCGTAAGATTGTGCCGGGCGGCGCAGACCGCAGTTACGGCATTCATGTCGCCAAACTGGCGGGACTCCCTCCGACGGTCATCGCCCGGGCGCAGCAAGTTCTGGCCCAGTTGGAACAACCGGATACCACCATCGAGGGCGCGCTCATATCTTCAGAGAAAGAACCACCACGTGCCTCGCTCCCTCAACCACATCCGATCATCGAGGAAGTGAAACAGATCGACCTCTTCTCCATGACCCCGCTCGATGCACTCAATCGCCTCGCTGACCTACAGCGCCGGATCGGTCCAACCGGCCAAGACAATCACGAGAAATAAAAAACGGCATCCCCTTTCGGAGATGCCGCCTTTGAAGTCAGTGACTGTCTAAGGTCAGTGACTGGACCCAAGGTTGTACTTTGCGGTCCAGGGAATCAAGCCAGCGATGGGCTGTCCCCCTGGGAGCAACACATCATACTGCATGGGTACGGCGTCCCCATCAGGAGACTTCGGTGAAGTATTGAGGCCTTGCTTCGCTGCTGCACAACCTGCCTCAATTTCGCTCTTCCCCGCGCACTCCTTCAACCGCAGACCGGAGATGCTTAGCGGCTTCCCCATGGAACCGGCCACTTCCGGAAGCTTCTTGACCGAGGAAATGACACGATGATTCTGCTCTGGCTCCGTCGCGACGAATTCAATCAGATCTGTCGTGCTGGAGGGCGGCACTTCCTTGGCGGCAGCCGGACCCGCATGGGTGCGGCCCATCTTCTTGAGTTCTTCCCAAGCACCCTTGTCTGCGTAAAACTTTAGGTTTTTGCCCGGGTGAATCTTCTGCCAGAAGTGGCCGCTTTCAGCGGCCCCGCCGAACACAGAGACGTTAATCCAGACCGCTTCATCGTAGGGATCGAGCACGATCACGCGACCCTGCAATGTCGTCGGCTTGCTCATATCGCCCCACTCAAAGCGCTCTTGGAATGATTCGATCGCCAATGCGGTGGAGGCCGCAGAGACCACCAGCGCTACGGCGGCCATCACGGCCCAGACTTTCGTATGAAACTTCATTATTGTGTCCTCCTTAAAACAGGACAGAAAGAATTAAAGCTGGATAAGGTCTATTCCTTAATAACCTTAAAGCCGGTGATCGTCCGACCATCCAGGCTCACTTCCATGGCCACGAGTTCCTGGGAGGCCTTGATGATCTGGTCCATGAGGGCCTTGTCCTTCACTGCCAACCGGACGGTCGTGGCGGCATGGTACCAGCCCGAGTACGGACTGTTCTTGTCGGCGCCACCGACAAAGCCCCAGGCGCAGCAGGAGAACAATGGATCCGGTGGTTTTACATCGAGATCGGAAGACGAACGACCGTTTGGGGTTCCCGAACCCGGCTCACCGCTGTTCCAATATTGAATCCCGAAGAGCAATTCTCCGTCTGGATTGTCGGCCCACTGTGACCATACCCTGCCCTTGAGAGTCTTGGTGATTTCACCCTTCATGGGCTTTCCCCCGACAATGTTGTCAGTTGGACCAACCCCAGTACTAGCCACATCGGCAGCAATGGCGAACTCGGCCGTCAGCATGCCGAACACAGAAAACGCTGTCACGGCGGCTATAAGTATGACCCTTGGCATACCTAGTCCCTCCTTCATAAAAATAACAACCGCAATAACCGTTGAATACGTAATTTCAGTACGACACAAACTACAAAACAGTTTTAGGGATCATGCAGCCACGAGTGATGCCATTGGGCCACATCTCTATGTTTTTCTTCGTGCTCCGTCCCTTCGATTGAGAATCGTTGTCAAAAAGACCAGTAATGGTACTGAAATCATGAAACTGTGTCAAGAAGTTGTTTGCCCTGTTGATCGCTTCGAATACAATGAGATATGCATTTGATAATCAATGTCTTACATGTAGCTACATTGAGCTTTTTTATCCACTTTTAGAGGGCGCGACGGGTTTCTATTAGAGAATTCTCGTTTATGGGCCCGCAGACTGCTGGAGGCGAGAGGCCCGAGCCCGGTGATCGCAAGGGAGTCCAGCTTGAAAAATTGGCGGCCTACATTGAAGACCTGCTCCTCATTCACACGATCGATATGAGCCAGCATGGCTTCTAGTGACATGTGCCGGCCATGCGTGAGTTCATCCTTCGCCAACTTGCTCATGCGGCTGTGGGAACTCTCCAAGCTCAGCATCAGGCTGCCCTTCATCTGGGTCTTCACCCGCTCAAGTTCTTTCCGCTCGACGCCTTTGATGCCGATCCGCCGAATCTCTCGGCAGACGAGATCCACGACGCGATCCACCTCATTCGGCCTCGTCGCCGCATACACCGTGATCATGCCGCCGTCTGAATAGCCGGACAAGAAAGAGTAAATCGAGTACGCGAGTCCCCGTTTCTCTCGTACTTCCTGGAACAGTCGCGAACTCACACTGCCGCCCAACACGCTGTTGAGCGCATACAGTGCATACCGGTCTTGGTGTCCAGCAGCGATACCTTTGAGCCCAAGGCACAAATGTACCTGCTCCAACCGCTTCTTCCTCAACAAGATGCCACCGTGCACGTCAGGAGGGCGGCGCCCGTTGACGTGGGCCGCCTTTGACCCTTGGCCTTTGCCGAAATACCGCGCGACCATCGGATCAAGATGGGCCTGATCGAAGTTCCCGGCGATCGAAACCACGGTCTGCCTCTGATCGTAGTAGGTCTCGATATAGTTCAGCAGATCCTGACGTCGCAGCCCTCTGATCGTCTTCTCTTGGCCTAGAATGGAGCGACCGAGCGGATGACGCCCCAGCACTTGGCCCATGTGAAGCTCTTGTACCAGATCTTCCGGATCGTCCTGGACCATGCGAATTTCTTCCAGGACTACCTGTTTTTCTTTTTCGACTTCTTTGGATTCGAAACGGGAATGGTGGAATAGATCGGAGAGGAGTTCGACCGCTCGATCCAGTTGTTGATCCAACACCTTCACGTAATAGGTCGTTGTCTCACGCGAGGTGAAGGCATTCATCTCTCCACCAAGCGCGTCGATTTCGCGCGAAATTTCGGCGGAGGAACGCCTGCGCGTTCCTTTGAAGAGCATGTGTTCGATGAAGTGGGAATATCCTGCCTGGGAAGGCTGCTCGTCCCGCGACCCGGTGTTGACCCACACACCGACGGTAACCGACTTGAGCGTCGGCATCCGTTCGGTCACCACCCGCACCCCGTTGTCCAGAACGAGCTTGCGATACAAGACGGCTACCTGGCGGACGGATCCGGCGCACCGGCCCCGGTCGGAGGCGGCATGGCTTCCTTGCGGCTCAGGCGAATCTTTCCTTGCCGATCCACTTCCAGGACCTTCACCAGGATTTGATCGCCTTCCTTCACCTCGTCGGAAACCGCTTGGACTCGATGGTGCGCCAGCTGCGAGATGTGCACTAGTCCATCGGTTCCCGGCAGGACCTCGACAAATGCGCCGAAGTCCATGATCTTCCGAACCGTGCCCATGTAGATCTTCCCGATCTCGACTTCTTCGGTAATCCGACTGATCATTTCTTTGGCCTTCTCGGCCGAGGCTCCGTCAACCGACGCGATCGTGACGGTTCCGCTATCATCCACATTGATCTTGACCCCGCAATCTGCAATGATGGCGCGGATCGTTTTGCCGCCCGGACCGATGATCTCGCGGATCTTGTCCTGCTTCACCTTCATCGTGAAGATCCGTGGCGCGAAGGCCGACAGGGTGGTTCTTGGCGCTTGGAGCGCTTTCTCCATACAACTCAAAATGTGCAAACGGCCGGCTTTGGCCTGTTCCAAGGCCTTCTGCATCAAGGCCGACGTAATGCCGCCGATCTTGATATCCATCTGCAACGCCGTCACGCCCTGTTTGGTGCCGCAGACCTTAAAATCCATGTCACCCAAGTGATCCTCCAGCCCGAGGATATCAGAGAGGATCATGACCCGATCGCCTTCCTTGATCAATCCCATCGCGATCCCGGCAACGGCTTCTCTGACCGGCACGCCGGCGTCCATCATAGCAAGGCTTCCACCACAGACAGTCGCCATCGAAGAGGATCCGTTGGATTCGAGGATGTCGGACACGATGCGGAGCGTGTAGGGGAAGGCCTCCTTGCTGGGAACCACCGGGGCCAACGCCCGTTCCGCCAATGCACCATGGCCAACTTCCCGGCGCCCCGGTGAGCGAAGCGGCCTCGCCTCGCCGACGCTGAACGGCGGAAAGTTGTAATGGAGCATGAACGTCCTCATGTACTCCCCTTCCAACGCATCGATCCGCTGCTCGTCATCCGTGGTCCCCAACGTGACCACGGCCAAACTTTGGGTCTCGCCCCTGGTGAAAATCGCGGAGCCGTGTGTCCGTGGCAGCGCACTGACTTGGCAGGTGATCGGACGAATATCAGCCGGGCCACGTCCATCCGCCCGCGACCCTTTCTCCAGAATCATGTTCCGGACTTCCGTATATTCCAGCTCATGGAACACCAACTTGACGTGCCGTTCCCGATTCGGATCGTCCGCGCTATTGAGCTTTTGAACGGCGCCGTCCTTGACCTCATCCAATCGCTCCTGCCTGGCCGCTTTGTTCGGAATCATGATGGCCTCGCGGATCCCTTGTGCCACCAGGGACTTCACTTGAGCGGCAAGAGTGGAATCGATCTGCTCCTTCACCACCTTCCGCTTGGGCTTGCCGGCGGCGGCTTGTAGTTCGCGAATCTTGGCCACAATCTTCTTGATCTCGGCATGGGCGAGTTCGATCGCCTCGAGCATGATGGCTTCGGACAGTTCGTTCGCCCCTGCTTCGACCATCATGACCGCATCAGCTGTCCCCGCCACAACGAGTTGCAACTCGCTCTTCGCCACCGCCTCAAGGTCCGGATTGACGACCAACTTGCCGTTCAGCCGACCGATTCTCACGCCTGCGATGGGATTGTCGAACGGAATGTTCGAGATAGTCAGGGCAGCAGAGGAGGCGATAATGGCAAGGATGTCGGATGAGCCGGTCTGATCAGCCGAGAGGACTGAAGCGATGACCTGAGTCTCGAAGTAATAGCCCTCGGGAAAGAGCGGGCGGAGCGGGCGATCGATCAGCCGGCTGGTCAGCACCGCTTTTTCCGATGGACGTGCTTCCCGCTTGAAATACCCTCCGGGGATCTTCCCGGCGGCGAATGATTTTTCCTGATAATCGACCGTGAGGGGAAGAAAGTCGATGCCCGCTTTGGCAACTTGTGATGCGACGGCCGTCGCCAACACGACGGTGTCGCCGTACGAGGCCCAAATCGAGCCGTCTGCTTGTCGTGCCACACGACCGGTCTCGAGCCGCAGAGTGCGCCCGGCAACCTCTATTTCAACTGTGTGTACCATCTGGGTCTCCTCTGGTTAGGCCCCACAGATGCCCACAGAGATGCGCACTGCTAGCGCAATGTTCAATGAGAGATCTGGCTCAATTCATCATTCATCATTGAACATTCGCTTTGGAGCGCATCTCAGTGTTCACCTGTGCGACTACTGCCCGCTGTTGCGCCTCCTGCGCGACGGCGAGACGGGATACTACTTTCTGATGCCTAATCGCTCGATCACCGCACGATAGCGTGCATCGCTGACGCCACGAAGATAGTCGAGCAAACGCCGACGACGCCCGACCAAGAGAAGCAGGCCACGCCGTGAGTGATGATCTTTCTTGTGGAGCTTGAAATGTTCCGTCAAATACGTGATGCGGTTGGTCAACACCGCAACCTGGACTTCCGGCGAGCCGGAATCCGTCTCATGCTGTCGGTACTGCTTGATCAACTTGGTTTTTGCTTCCTTGAGTAATGCCATGGGCTCCTTCCTTCCTGTTCCTTTCCTTCATCCGCAACGAAGTCTCATACGTCCTGATCGACCAACACCTTCTCAACCTTGAGTGCATCTCTCATATTGTCCGGACACTTCCCGATCGCCACCAGGCGTCCGCCGATATCGTGGATACGGACCGGCTTGTGTGACCCGCGCTCGCCATCGGCCGCCCCCTCCCAACGAAGGATCTTGGCCACAGGCACCGGAACCCCGTGTCGCACGCGGTCGGCGGTCTGTTCATCCACCACCACAATCTCTAGTTGGGCCAACGCACGATCCAACGACAACAGATCGTCTCCCAACCGACCGAGGGCATGACGGGTGACCACCTCATCGACCGTCAGCGCTTGATCGATCGTCAAGGGACCCACTCGCCTTCGCTCCAACGCCAACATGTGGCCGCCGACACCCATAGCTTCTCCAATGTCGGCACAGAGCGTCCGCACATAGGTCCCCTTCGAACAGACGATGCGCAATGTCACATCTCGCTCCTGAATCGCCTCCACCTCAAGGGTATGGATGACGATCGTTCGCGCGTCCCGCGCAATCGCTTTGCCCGCCCGAGCGGACCTATACAGAGGAACGCCCCCAACTTTCACCGCCGAATACATTGGAGGAACTTGCTCAATCAGCCCGCGGAATCGACCGACCACCTCATGAATCGTCTCAGGTGTCACGAGGTCCGTCGGGTGGCGCGCCAAGGCCGTTCCCGTCGCATCCTGCGTATCGGTGGTTTCGCCGAGGCGAAGCACGGCACGATATTCTTTATCCCACTCAACAAGATATTCAGCAATGCGGGTTCCCCGCCCGATCAGCACAGGCAAGACTCCCGTTGCGGCAGGATCGAGCGTACCGGCATGACCGACCTTGACTCCGCCGAGAAGATGCCGAATCTTCGCCACGACGTCGTGGGAGGTCCACCCAGATTCTTTCTTCATTGTCAGCACGCCGTCGACGGCGGCGCAACTCTGTGCGAGGTCCATCATCACGTCTCCGATGCTACAAACTCGTCTTCTCTTCGGACAACCCGCCCACGGGCTCCGTTTTGATGTGGAGATCGTCCAATAACTTCAACACGCGATCGCCTCTCGTCCCGCTGACATCCTTGGCAAAGACGATCTCCGGCAGATACCGGAGCGAGAGCCGGCGGCCCAGTTCACCGCGCACAAACCTGCTGGCTTGAGCTAGCCCGGCGAAGACATTCCGCTCTTCTTCTTCCGTGCCCATGGCCGTCACGAACACACGCGCAATCCGCAGATCGCTGGTCAATTTCACGTCAGTCACGGTCACGGACTGCACGCGCGGGTCTTTGATCTTCCGCATGAGGATATCGGCCACTTCCATGCGGATTTGATCGGCCACACGATCGGCCCGATGATATCCCGTCTTGGCCACCGCGCGCTCCACCTGGGCATGCCACCGTCACAATAATTCCACTCGAGACTGGACGATTTCCACCGCGGGGACGTTCCGAATCAGGTTCAGCGCCTGGTCACACACTTGGTTGACGTATCGTCCTTCGTTGGCCACACAGGCGAGCCCCAATACGGCCTTCTGCCACAGATCCTGTCCATCGACCTCGGCAACGGAGAGATTGAACTTCTCCCGCAATCGATCTTTGAGACTCAACAGCACCTGCCGCTTGTCCTTCAGCGACTGACTCCCGGGGATGAACAGCTCGACTGTACAGAGTCCAACGATGATACCCACAGGGCAGACTCACGCTTCAGAGCTTTGCGGCAATCTTGTCGATCGCATAGGCTTCGATGATGTCCCCGGCCTTGACATCGTTGAAATTCTCGACGCTGATTCCGCATTCATAGCCCTGCTGCACTTCACGGACGTCATCCTTGAAGCGACGCAACGACCCGAGCTTCCCTTCATAGACCACCACGTTGTCGCGAATCACTCGTGCTCCGACAGCCGCACGGGTGATCGTGCCGTCCACCACATAGGCCCCCGCAATGACGCCGGCCTTGGACACCGTAAAGACCTGTCGCACCTCAGCCCGCCCCAACGTCCGTTCCTTGAGCGTCGGTTCGAGCAGCCCTTCCATCGCGGCCTTAATTTCGGCCATCGCGTCGTAAATAATGGTGTACAGGCGGACGTCGACGCCTTGCTGTTCAGCCAGGGCGGACGCCTTCGGCTCCGGCCTGACATTGAACCCGATAATAATGGCGTTCGACGCGGCAGCCAGCAACACGTCGGATTCCGTGATCCCCCCGACGCCGCTGTGAATGACGCGCAGCTTGACCGCTGCGGTCGCAAGTTTTTCGACGCCTGCGGTCAGTGCTTCAGCCGACCCCTGGACGTCAGACTTGATTACCAGTGCCAGCTCCTTGACCGACCCTTCCTTAATCTTGGCAAACAAATCGTCGAGCGTGACCTTCGCTGACCCAGACAAATCAGCCGTTCGCTGCTTGCGAGCTCGATCTTCCGCAATTTCTCGCGCGATCCTCTCGTCTTTGACGACCTGAAATACATCACCGGCAGACGGCACGCCCGGGAGCCCAGCCACTTCAACCGGAATAGAAGGACCGGCCTCTTGCACTTTTGCTCCCGTATGCGTAATCAGCGCGCGAACTTTCCCGCTAACAACCCCGACGACAAACACGTCGCCGACGCGAAGGGTCCCGCTCTGAACCAGCACCGTCGCCACCGGGCCACGTCCTCGCTCTAGCCTGGCTTCCACCACAACGCCCTTAGCCAACCGATACGGGTCGGCCTTGAGCTCCAGCACTTCGGACTGCAGGAGAATCATTTCTAGCAAAGTGTCCAGGCCGGTTTTCTCTTTGGCCGAGACCTCAACCATGATCGTGTCACCGCCCCAGGACTCGGATATGAGTCCATGTTCAGACAAGGCGTTCTTAACACGATCAGAATTGGCCCCAGGCTTGTCGATCTTGTTGATTGCTACAATAATCGGAACGGACGCGGCTTTGGCGTGATTAATCGCTTCGATCGTTTGTGGCATCACACCATCGTCTGCTGCCACGACCAGGATGACGATATCGGTGATCTTGGCGCCACGACCACGCATGGCGGTGAAGGCTTCGTGGCCCGGCGTGTCCAGGAACGTCACCTGTTTCCCGCGGACCGCAACCGTGTACGCGCCGATATGCTGCGTAATCCCACCGGCCTCACCTTCCGCCACCTTCGTTTGCCTGATGGC
>DASYVB010000037.1:0-18409 GCA_036000525.1 Nitrospiraceae bacterium
CTGCTGCAATCGCCGATCCGCTGCTACGACAGGCCTTCGGCCGGCGGGCTCGCCCCTCGGACCCTCACCGTACTGCACGAGTACGCATCGGGGCCTCAGGGCTCCGCGCGCCGGTCTCGCGACGCGGCTCAGCGATTTCGCTACGAACCGTCATGAATAATGTGGGCTAGGGATTGGGAGGGCAGCTACACAAGCGCCGTCCCCGGCGAATGTTCAATGAGTTCGACTTCGTAACCGTCTGGGGCATCGATGAAAATGAAGCGGCTGCCGGATGAGGTTGTGGTTGGCCCGTCCGTAATTCGAATCTGTTTGGCGCCGAGTTGTTCAATGGTGTCGTCAAGACTCTCGACTTGGAAGGCCAGGTGGACGAGGTCTTCCTGCACTGTCACTGGGCCACTTGATGGGAAGCTGCAGAGTTCGATCAGTTCCTCGCTGTTGGGTACCTTGAGAAAAGCCAGATGAGAGCCGCGCGGCGAGACCTTCCGCTCCAGGACCTCCAGCCCGAGGACGTTGGTGTAGAAGTTGATTGTCTGGTCCATGTCGCTGACCCTCATGCGGGTGTGGAGGAGCTTCTTGACTCGCATAGGTTCCTTCTAAGGAAAAAGCTAAAAGTAAAAAGCAATAGCGGGATACAAGGAATCGCCACTTTTTATTTTTACTTACCCCTCGCCGGGCCGCTGGTCTTGCGCAGAAGAATTTCGGCACTACCTGGGATCAGAAAGTTCGGCATGGGGCCGATCTCATGGTAGCCCTGTTTCTTGTAAAAGTGTCGGGCTTGGTCGTTGAAATCCGATACGCAGGCGAACAGGTTCTTCGCCCTCGCGAAGACAGACGCTTCGACGTGGGCGAGCAACCGTCCCCCTAGCCCCTTGCCTCTCACCCAGTCCGCCACTCCAAGCAGTTCTAAATAGTCGCCGAGCAAGAATTTCTGACGAACGACCGCAATGCCGACCACTCTGCTGTTCTGGTCCACAACGTAGCTGTCACGTCCCTGTGGAAGCGGTGTGAAATAGCTGTCCCAGTCACTGGCTTGGTAGCCCAGCCGTTTCCAAGGGTCGGAATCGGCGAGTAATTCAATGACGGCTGCCCGATCCTCCGCCGTCATGGGCCGAACGACCGGGTCGGTCATGGGGCCGCCTGCGCGCAGGTTAAGAGACCACTCATGGTCATGGGGGTGAGGTTTCGCTCCGACAAGAGATGTTGATGGAGGTCTTGCACCACCTCGTGCGTATGTCTGCCCTTCCCATTGGCGTGCATCACGATGACGCTACCCTTCCGGACTAACTGCTTCAGTCGGTCTTCGATCCGCTTCGCGGTCAACGTTGGGTCGGGATCGCCGGACTCGACATTCCAGAGAATGAACTGGAGGCCGAGGGCGCGGGCCACGTTGACGGTGTCGTCATTGAACTCCCCATAGGGAGGGCGAAACAACGTCGCGTCATGACCGTATTTGGTTTTTAGCAAACGAACTGGTCCGAGAATTTCTTGTTTCTGCTCGTCCGCTGAATGGAGCGGCAGATGGATGTGGACCTCCCCATGGGTGCCGACTTCAAAGAACGGGATCTGGAGGAGGGCCCGTACTTGCTGATCGTGTTTCGTCATCCATTTTCCGGACATGAAGAAGGTGGCGGGGATCTTCTGCTCAATCAAATAGTCGATCAGTGCCTGATCGTAGCCAACTCCTGTCCGCACCGGGCAGAGGTCGAACGTCAACGCCACACCGGGACAGGAGAGCGAGCCTGACTTGATCACTTGGGCCTGCGTGAAGGAAGGCATCGCAGGAACAAGCAGCATCGTGAGGGCCATGCACAGTATCCCTGAGGAATGGCGCAGTCGCATGGTGATGAGTATACCCGATCCAGGAGACGAAGCCGAGTTGACGCTTGAATTCCTGCACTGTTACGGTGGACGTATGTCTTTGCCCAATTGGAGAATCGGCCGTGTGCTCGGCATCCCGATTCATGTGCATGCCTCCTGGTTTGTGGTGTTCTTCTTTGTGACCTGGTCATTAGCGAAGGGCTATTTGCCCGAGACGTTGCCTGGTCTGTCGGTTCCACGCTATTGGGGGATGGGTGGCATTGCCGCCCTCCTGTTGTTCCTCTCCGTCCTGCTCCATGAATTGGGACATTCCTATGTGGCGCTGCGCTACCAGATCCCTATCAGGCAGATTACGTTGTTCATCTTCGGGGGAGTGGCGCACATGGGAAAGGAACCGCCCAGTCCGCGGGCCGAGTTTTTGATCGCGATCGCAGGACCGCTCGTGAGTTTGATTCTGGGAACCGGTTGTCTCGGCGGAGCCATGGCCGTGGAATCTTTGTTCGCGCAATCAGGGTTTCAGGGACTCATCGTCCTCGGGAGCTTCCTCGGCATGGTGAATGTACAGCTCGGACTATTTAACCTGATCCCGGGGTTCCCTTTAGACGGCGGACGTGTCTTACGGGCTGGACTGTGGGCCCGGAACAAGGATTTCAATCGAGCCACCAGCCAGGCCGCGCTCGTGGGAATAGGATTCGGTGTTGCTTTTGGGTTGATCGGCGCGGGCTTGATGGTGGGAGCCTGGTCCGGCGCTCTCGGACCTTCCATCGCGACGAACGGGGGCTGGCTCATCTTTATCGGCGCATTCCTCTTTTCGGCGGCCCTGTCAAGCAGACGGCAGGCAGCTCCGCGGATTTCGTTGGCGTCGGTGACGGTTCGCCGGGTCATGGTACACCCCGTCGTGACTCTGCTACCGGATATGAGCGTGAAGGACGCGGTCGATCAATACTTTGTCGCGCATGGATTCGGTGGATTTCCTGTGTGCGAAGAGGGGCAGGTTCTCGGGGTGGTCACAGTGCGAGACGTGCAAGCGCTTCCCACTGCACTCTGGCCGTGGCGTCGCGTTCGGGAGATCATGCGCCCGGCGTCGTCAGCCTTCTGTATCCCTCCGGACTGGTCTGTGATGCAGGCGATGGAACGTATGGTCCAGGGCGGGTGGGACCGTCTCGTGGTGATGGAGAACGAAAAGATCGTAGGGCTCGTCACTCGATCGGGTATTGCTCATTTCTTACAATTGCACAAAGCATGAGACGTGAAACGGCAAGGGGATTGAACGGGTGTGTCTTGTCACCCCTCACGCCTTACGTTTCACGTCTTACGCTCAATCGTTCGCGCGTGCGATGGAAATGTTTTGCGCAATGGCAATACGTACGAGGTGGACCACGAGCAGGAACCCGTAGACGACGCAGAAGAACTTGAAGGTGGCGCGGTAAAAGTCTGTCAAGAGGATGGGGAGACAGAGGGCAAAGAGCAGGCTTGCAATCAGCGTTATGAAGGTCAACCGCTTGCAGAACTCATGGGAAGCTTCCTTACCGATCAATTTCAGTGCGCGGGCATAGCGTTCGGCTCGTTGAAGTCTGGCTGCCTGCATGGCGGCCTCGCCGATGCCCCAGTAGCGCAAGTAGAAATAGCCACCCAGAATCAGCAGCCAAGGTAATGCCCACAAGGGCCAGTAGGTTACTCCTCCGTAGGTCTCGCTGCTGAGTAAGGCGGCGAATGAGGGGGCATAGAGCAATCCCAACACCAGCGGCAGGATGCGCTCATCATTCGGACGTTCGCCCTCCGGTCCACCATGAATCAGTTCCCGTTCAAATAGGGGGTAGCCGTACTTGAGGACCACGAGCGCGATGGCGGCGCTCATGGTTTTGTCAGGAATATAGCGGATCCAGTTCTGGAACCAATTCACAATCCACCAACTCAGACTTTCCCCCCAGGTAAATCCGAATAGGGATTCGAGGTAGAGATGCGCAGTGTGTTCCCATTGGAGTACGCGCAGGCTCACCGACTCGGCGACGTAGGGGTTCAAGGCAAAGGTCGTTTGCTCATGCAGTGCAGCCTGCACAAAGGTTCCCGGCAGGCTCATGACGATCGCGCCGCCGACCCCAAAGATATAGAGGAACCAGGCATGGGACAGGGCGGAACTGCGTCCTGTGCGGAGATACTTTTGAAAGCCCGTTTGTTTGGCCATCCAGCCCCAATAACAGGCGCCGGCCATACTCACCAGCGACCAGGGGAAAATCACCACATCCGCGCCGGTTTCCGGGTACAACAACCAGTTCACGACGGAATTCGAGAGGAGGGCCACGATGGCTCCCCACCAGGGGCCCAAGAGGAAAGCGACCAGCGCAGTTCCAGTCATGTCGAGGAACAAGATGCTCTCCAGATGGCGACTCAACGTAAGCCCAATGTAGTTGAGGAGCAGGCCTGCTGCGACGATCACGCTGGTTTCGTACAAGAGGAGATAGGAAACACCACGGAAGGGCTTCGACGAAAAGAAATCGATCGTGGGAGACGAGTCAGAGGCTGGACGTTCGGTAGGGGAAGGCGATTTTCGTTCCTTCTTCGATGTCAGCCGGTTCCTGACATCCAGCAGCTTCTCCAGGAGAGTTAACAGGGCCGCGATGAAGCCAACCACGGTGCCACCGAGCATGAGCATATCTTTGCCGAAGTCTTCGGGCATGGGACGGTTCCTTTTATAGTACCGGTTGCCATTCTAGCCACGAAGGGGTATCCCCGCCAGCAAAAGTCCAGAAGCCGACAGCCTGGTCTGGTCTGTCTGGTTCATCTGGTCTGTCCGGTCTATCTGGTTGATCTGGTTTGTTTGGTTTATCTCGTTGGCCTTGTTCAACTAAAAAGACTAAACAGACCAGACAGACCATTCTTTTTATGCTGGCGGACCATTCGGCAAGGCCGGATCTGATTGAGCGGCTCTCGTGGCTGCGGCTGACAGAGCCTGCGCCTGTTGATGGAGGTGGTGGGCGACCTCGGCGCCGATCAGCAAGAGGGCCGCGGAGTAGTAGACCCATAAGAGCAGCAGAATGACTTCCAAGAGGGTTCCATAGAGGTGGGCGTACACGGTCGCGTAGGTGCTATAGGTCACGAATAAGAGTTTGGCCGCGATCCAGAGCAGGCTAAACGTAAGCGCCCCGATCATTGCCTCACGCAAGTGCGGCCGCCGCCGTGGAACGAGCCGATATAACCCCGTAACCGTGAGGAAGGCCAGCGCGAAGGGAAGCGTATAGGTGAGAAATAGATCATGGGCTGCGAGGGCCAGGAGATCGAGCCCCCAGAGTCTTGGCGCATATCCCGTTAAGAAGTTGACGATTTGGGTTGCGCCGTAGGAGAGCAGCAGCACGAGTCCGGTCACAGCGAGCGAGGCGACGGCGATGCCAGTTGAGATGAGGGGATGGCGGCGCCAGGTACTCTCGAATACGACGTTCAACGCATAGTCGAGTTCATAGAACACCAACGCGCTGAACCAGATGAACGCCAGAAACACGGCCCAGCGGACGGTTTCCAAGGCGCTCACCCGATGCAATTCGCTTACGACATGTTCTCCCAGCGTAGGGATGAAGCCCTTGAGAAAACTGAGGAGGACCTGTTCCCCGATCACATCATGACTCACCACGAAACTCAGGCCATAGAGTAAGAGGAAGACGAGCGGGAAGAGGGAGAGCAAGGAGAAAAATGCAAGAGAGGCTGCCAGACTGGCGCACCCATGGCGTAGAAATGATCGTATGAGGTCTCGGAGAAAACGAAAGGGGTGCATAAGGCGCGATGGGTGAATGGCCTGTCACCAACGTAGCACGAGTCGCCCTCTCGTGCACCTGTCTAGCCCGCATAATTCACGAAGGATTGTTGGAGAAAGATATTAATCGCGGGCTCGTCAGATTCCGATCACAATGCAAGTTTAGTTTTAAGATGGATTTTAAGTTCGAGACGTTGTCATTAACTCCTACACGTTCCTCTCCGTGGGTGCCGGCTGGTCCAGAGCGAACATCGCCGTGAGCGGCGAGGTGGCCGGCACCCACTCCCCCTTTATTTGAGAGTCAGGACGGATTGGAGCGCGAAGCTGACAAGAGGGTTGGGAAAGAGGCCGAACAGAATCACGCCCGCGACGGCGCAGGCCAACACGAAGGATAAGGCCGGCGAGGTCACGAGGCGTGGCGACGCGACGGAAGAGGGATTCGGATCGCGCATATACATCACCATCACCACCCGCATGTAGTAGTAGGCCGAAACGACGGCAAAGATCAGAGCGATGACGGCGAGCCAGGTCAATCCTGCTTCGACTGCCGCCATGAACACATAGAGTTTTCCGATGAAGCCTGCGGACAGCGGAAGGCCCGTGAGTGAGGCCATGAAGACCAGCATGAGAAAGGCCGCGAGCGGCTGGCGTTTTGCGAGTCCTGTGAAATCTTCGATTTCTTCTCCCTCGATCCCGCCTTTCCTGAGCATGCCGATGACGGCGAAGGCGCCGAGCGTCATGAAGGAATAGATGGAGAGATAAATCATGACGCTCGCGAGGCCGGGCGTTCCCCCGGACGCGCCGACCGCCCGTCCTGCCGCCACAAAGCCGATCAACGCGTAGCCGGCGTGCGCGATGCTGGAGTAGGCCAGCATCCGTTTGATGTTGGTCTGCACGATGGCGACGACGTTGCCGAGCACCAGGGTGACAAGGGAGATGAGCAGGAACAGGAGCGACCAATCTGCCTTGAGCCCGCCGAGCCCTTCGACGAAGACACGCATGAATGCGGCAAAGCTGGCAGCTTTTGCGGCCACCGCCAAGAAGGCCGTGACGGAGGTCGGGGCGCCCTGATAGACGTCGGGCGTCCACATATGGAACGGCACCGCGGCGAGCTTAAAGCCGAAGCCGACTGCCACCAGAATCGTGGCGATCAGCACGAGGGGATCATCCGCCCCGCGAGTCCCGATGGCGCCCGCGATCAATGCCAACTTGGTGCTGCCGGCCAGGCCGTAGAGCAACGAGATGCCGTACAACAGAATCCCTGAGGAGAAGGAGCCCAGGACGAAGTATTTGGCGGCGGCCTCCAGCGAACGAGGCTTAGACCGGTTGAGTCCGGTCATAACATAGAGCGAGAGGGACATGAGTTCGGTACCGAGATAAATCGTGAGCAGGTCGACACCGGAGACCATGACCATCATGCCGGAGAGGGCGAGGAGGATGAACCCATAGTATTCGCCGAGGTGTACGCGCTCCGCTTTCAGATAGGGCAGCGACATCAAAATGGTCAAGCCGGTCACGCCATAGAGGAGGATTTTCCAGAATCTGGCATAGGCATCGATCACCACCAGGTCGCTAAAGGCAGACACCCGGACATTCAGCACGCTGATCTGCCCGCCGGTGAGCCCAAGACAGAGGGCGAGGGCACCCACACTCAGCCAGGCCAGGAGATCTCGTCGCGAGGCTGGTGTGACGGGGTCCAACGCGATGACGAGACAGGCTGTGACGACGACAATGAGTTCGGGAAGCAGGGCCAAGAGGTCAGCGCCGTACAGAATCATCGTGATGTGCCTTGGGTCTTCAGCTGCTTTCCGCTGTCCGCCAGCAGTGGCGCTGTCACTCCGGCAGAGGGGTGGGCGGTCGGCGCGACCTTCGCGCGGGACATGGAGGCAATCGTGTTGGTCACGCTCTGGTGCATCCGACTCACGAGCGGATTCGGAAAGAGCCCGATCCAAAATACCAACAGGACCAGCGGCGCCAGGGTAGCGAGCTCCCGCTGGTTGAGGTCTCTGAGTTTCGGGAGGTAGTGCGGGGATGGGACCCCGAAGACCACTCGCTGGATCATCCATAGGAGATACGTGGCGGCGAGAATGATGCCCAACGACGCAAAGGCGGTCGCGACCTTGCTCCATAGGAACGTGCCGACGAGCACGAGGAATTCTCCGACAAAACTATTGGTGCCGGGGAGGCCGAGCGAGGACAAGGCGAAAATCACCAACAGGGTGGCATACTGCGGCATCGGTGCGGCCAGTCCGACATTGTCGGCGATCAACCGGCTATGGGTGCGCTCATAGATCATGCCGACGCAGAGGAACAGCGCGCCGGTCGTAATCCCATGGTTGACCATTTGGAGGACGGCTCCTTCGATGCCCTGTTGGTTCAAGACAAACAGGCCGAGGGTGACGAACCCCATGTGGCTCACGCTTGAATAGGCGATCAGTTTCTTGAGATCGACTTGGGCCAGCGCCATATAGGCGCCATAGATGATCGCGATGATGGAGAGGACGACCATCATGGGCGTGAAGGTTCGGCTCGCGTCCGGCAGCATCGGTAAACTCAATCGCAGGAATCCATAGGCGCCCATTTTCAGGAGGATGCTGGCGAGGATGACGCTGCCGGCGGTCGGGGCCTCGACGTGGGCGTCCGGGAGCCAGGTGTGAAACGGAAACATAGGGACCTTCACAGCGAATGCGGCGAAGAACGCCAGGAAGAGCCACGTTTGCAGCGAAGCAGGGTAGGTGCCCTGGCTCAAGGCGAGGATGTCGAACGTGTGACCCCCATAAAAGTATAGGACGAGGATGGCAACGAGCAGGAGCAAGCTCCCTGCGGCGGTGTACAGAAAGAACTTGATGGCTGCATAGAGCCGGTTGGGTCCTCCCCAGACGCCGATGAGGAGGTACATCGGAACCAACATGGCCTCCCAAAACACAAAGAACAATACGAAATCCAATGCGACGAATACCCCCACCAGGGCCGTTTCCATGACCAGCAACATGGCCATGAAGCCTCGGACTCTTGTGGTGATCGCATCCCAGGATACCAAGACACAGATGGGCATGATCCCGGCGGTCATCAAGACCAGCGATAGGCTGATCCCATCGAGACCCAGGCTGTAGTAAATGGGAGGGGTCGTGATCCAGGCGACATGTTCGGTGAACTGCATCTGGCTGGCCTGTGGATCAAAGAGCCACCAGAGCGGGAGGGCAACGAACAGATCGGCCAGAGTCGCGGCCAGCGCAATCCATCGAGCGGTCGATTCCGTCACGAAATACATCGCGATGGCTCCCGCAAGAGGAAGAACGAGGAGGAGTGAGAGCCAGGGAAAAGAACTGGTCATTGGTCAACAGTCAATAGTCAATTGTCATTGGCAAGAGAACAGGTGTGCGTTGTTCCCATTGACCAGTGACCGCTGACCATTGACACCCCTTAAAAGAATAAGAACATCGTAAAAAGGACCACAGCCCCAAGCGCCATACCGAGCGCATAATGTTGCGTCTGTCCGCTTTGCATGATCCTCAAGAGCCACCCTCCCCAGGCGATCGCGCGGGCCACGCCGTTTACCGCGCCGTCGATCACGTTCACATCCACGCGTTTCCACAGTTCGGTTGCGGCAGAAAAGGTGGGGCGGACGATCGTTCGATCGTAGGCCTCGTCGACATACCATTTATTTAGTGAGGCCTGATACAACGACTGCCACCGTCGAGCGAATTGATCCGGCAGCGCCGGGTTGAGTACATAGACATAATAGGCGCCGGCGATCCCGAGTAATCCCATGCCCGTGGCCACCACCATGATGCCAATGGCGGCTCCTCCCTCGTGAGCAGCGCCGCCTGCGTCTGTCTCGAACATTGGTCCAAGAAACTCCGGAATGCCCAGATAGCCTGTGAGGATACTGAGCACTGCCAGGATTATCAGCGGCAGGGTCATGGTTTTCGAAGGTTCGTGTACGTGGCCTGCATGATGAGGATCGACATGCGAGGGACCCCAAAACGTGACGAAGACCAGTCTGAAGCTGTAGAACGCCGTCATCAACACCGTCACGAGTCCCAGGACCGTCAAGCATTGACCGAGCGGGCCGGTCGACCAAGCCGAGACGAGCAGGTTGTCCTTGCTAAAGAATCCTGACGTCAGGGGGAATCCTGCAAGCGCGAGCGAGCCCACCACGAACGTCCAATAGGTGACCGGCAATTTGTTTTTCAACCCGCCCATGCGCCGCATATCCTGCTCATGATGCAGGGCGATGATGACGGACCCGCAACCGAGAAACAGGAGGGCTTTGAACGCGCCGTGGGTCAGGAGATGGTACATGCCGGCGGCATAGGCGCCGAGACCACAGGCCATGATCATGTAGCCGAGCTGGCTGACTGTCGAGTAGGCCACGACACGCTTGATGTCGGTCTGGGTCAAGGCGATCGTCGCCCCAACGACCATCGTCACTCCGCCGGTGATCGCCACGACCGCCATGGCGGCGGGAGACAGGTTATACAGCGGAGCCAATCGCGCGACCAGGAACACGCCCGCCGTCACCATCGTCGCAGCATGAATGAGCGCCGAGATGGGGGTGGGGCCTTCCATCGCATCCGGCAGCCAGACGTGGAGCGGCACTTGGGCCGATTTGCCGACTGCGCCGGTGAACAATAAGACGCAGATGAGTGTGAGCACGGAGACGTCCCAGGTTCCTCCAAACGGACCGAGGACATTCATGACATCGCCTGCGGATTCGTGCGCGCGCGGGAAAATTTCGTAATAGTCGAGTGATCCAAAGCTGTACCAGACCAACAGGAGGCCGAGCATGAAGCCGAAGTCGCCGACGCGGTTGACGATAAAGGCCTTCGTGGCGGCTGAGCAGGCAGCCGGACGCTCGTACCAGTGGCCGATGAGCAAATAGGAGCAGAGACCGACTGCTTCCCAGAAGATGAAAAGTTGAAGAAGGTTGTCCGCCATGACCAACATCAGCATCGAAAAGGTAAAGAGGGCGATGTAGCTGAAGAAGCGGGCATAGCCCGGTTCTCCGTGCATATACCCAATGGTATAGATGTGGACGAGTGAACTCACGGTCGTGACGAGAAGCAGCATGACGGCGGTGAGCCGGTCGATAGAAAAGCCGATGTGTATATCGAGCGTGCCTGAGGTCAGCCAGGTGTAGATAGGGAAGCTCGTCTGGTGACCGCCTTCCACGTCGAAGAAGACCAAGAGCGAAAGCAGCAACGACACAACTACCGCTGGTACGGCGACGAGATGGGCCTTGTCCTTGATCCAATGTCCGAAGAGCCCGAGTATCAGGAAGGAGACCAATGGAAGGAGCGGAATGAATTCGTAGGTCATCAGAATAATATTCAATGCTCAATGTTGAATGTTGAATGAAACGCCCACAATACATTCCGCGTATTGAACACTGAACATTCAACATTCAACATTGTGTTCAGATCTACCATTTCAGCAACTGAAATTCGTCGATGTTGATCGTGGACTTGGCTCGATACAAGGCAATAATGATGGCCAACCCGACCGCGACCTCTGCCGCGGCGACCGTGAGGGCAAAGAAGACGAAGACTTGCCCTGCGACATCGTGGAAGTACTGCGAAAAGGCGACGAAGTTGATATTCGTCGCATTCAACATCAATTCGACCGACAGCAAGATGATGATGATGTTCCGACGAAGGAGGACTCCGATGACTCCGGTCAGAAACACGATGCCGCTTAACACGAGATAGTAGAACAACGGCACTGTCATGACTCCGCAGGCTCCCCCAGGTCCTTCTTGGCCAGGATGATCGCGCCGATCATCGCCACGAGCAGAATCAAGGACGCTACCTCGAAGGGAAACAAATAGGTGAAATAGAGTACGTCACCGATCGCCTCGGAATTGCTGGTTCCCCCGACGGTAGTTTCTGTGCCGGTTGCCACGACAGGGGTTGTCCAGCCCTTCATCGCCGTGAGGATGACGGCCTCGATGACCAGCGTCACCCCCACCGCGGCAGCCATGGGCCATTGCCGATGGTAACGGTCATCCTGTCGCAGGTTCAGCAACATCACAACGAAGAGATATAGGACCAAAATGGCTCCGGCGTAGACGATGATCTGAACTGCTGCGAGGAATTCCGCGTGGAGCGTGACGTAGAGCCCCGCCACATGAAAAAACATGACCAGCAGCGCCAGCGCACTGTAGATGGGATTGCGCACCGCGACGACGAGCACCGATGCGGCGGCGATCACCAATGCAAAATAGAAAAAGAACACCTGTTCCATCACACGTCTTCCTCTGTGCCGCTAGTTAGGATGCCGGCAACGTCTGCCGGTCCCATAGACCGTGGCGCGTCAAGCGCGGGCGATTCAGCCGGGTTTTTGCGGCAGGTGCTTGAACGCGACGTTGAAGAACGCCACATTCGGGTGTTGGAGCTCCAACTGCTTCTCGCGAACCGGGAACGACCGGTCGCCGATGGCGAGCAATTGTTCCTTGTTGAGGTCCAGCTGCCGCTTGTCGTACACCGACCACTCGTATTCGCGCGTCATGCCGAGGGCATCCACCGGACAGGCATCGACGCACATCCCGCAAAACAGGCAACGGGTCATGTCCATGTAATATTCTTTTGCGTAGCGCTTCGTCGGCTCGCCCGGCACTTCCGCACTGACCACACGAATCACCCGTGACGGGCAGGCAGCTTCGCACAGATCGCAGCCGACGCATTTTTCCGTCCCGTCGTCGTACCGTAACAGGGCCAGCATCCCGCGATAGTTGTCCGGCAGAGTCCGCTTTTCGTGCGGGTATTGCATGGTGATCGGCCTGTAGTGCAACAGGTGCGACATCGTCACTTTCATCCCGACGAGGATTTCATAGAAAGTGATGGTCTTGATCCAAGTCTTGAAAGTCATTCTTGCCAAACCCTCAGCGATCAGCTTTCAGCAATCAGCTTCACCGAGATTCACATCCAAAGCTGACGGCTGATGGCTGACAGCTTTTTGCTTCACCTCGGAAAGAAATACACGGTAATGGCCGTGACGATGATGTTGGCCAGGGCGATCGGCAACATGACCTTCCAGCCGAACCGCATCAATTGATCGTAGCGCAGTCGGGGCAACGTGGCGCGTATCCAGATGAACACGAAAAGGAAGAAATAGACCTTACACGCAAACCAGGCGATGTGTTCCACCCAGGCCAGCTGTTCGAGGCCGATATACCCGAAGATCGTGCCAGGATAGGGGGCGTTCCAGCCACCCAAGAACAGCGAGGCGGCGACGCAGGACACGAGGGTCATGCTGGCGTATTCCGCGCTGACGAAGAAGGCAAACCGCATGCCGCTATATTCCGTAAAGAATCCAGCCACGAGTTCGCTTTCTGCCTCCGGCAGATCGAAGGGGATACGATTGGTCTCGGCCACGGCAGAAATGATGAAGACGACAAAGGCGAAGATTTGGGTATGGATAGGAAAGAATCCGTTGGGGCGTGCTCCCCAGATGAACCAATGCCAGAAGCCGCCTGCCTGGGCTTCTGTGATCTCCACGAGGCTCAGAGACCCTGCCAACAGCAGCACGCCGACGATAGCCAGCCCGACGTTCAACTCATAGCTGATGACCTGGGCCGCGGCGCGCAAACCTCCCAGCAGTGAGTACTTGCTGTTGGATGACCAGCCTCCCAGGATAATGCCGTAGGCGCCGATCGAGGCCATCGCCAGGATGTACAAGATCCCGATGTTGATGTCGGCGACGACGAACGGTTTGATCGTGATCCCAAAGATGTCCATGGTCACGTTCGGGCCAAAGGGGATGACGGCGAATCCGATCATGGCGACGACCATGGTCAACATCGGCGCCAGGGCGAACAGGGCCTTGTTCGCGCCGGCCGGCACGATGTCTTCCTTGAAGAACAATTTGATGCCGTCGGCGACCGGTTGGAGGATTCCATAGGGACCGACTTCCATCGGGCCCATGCGATCCTGCATCCAGCCGAGCACCTTCCGCTCGAAATAGGTCATGGTCGCGACCGTGACGATCACGATGCCCATCTCCGCCACTATCTGGGCGAGTGAAACCGCAAGTCGCAAGCTTAGTTCGGTCACGACAACACTCCCGGATGACAAGTGAAAAAAACCATTGGTTCTCGTCCGCTCACGTCGTTTTCATCACCGACACGGACACCGCCCGACAGGATGGGACTTTCGTGTCCGGATCGATGACACAGTCAAAGAGTTGCAGGGCTTCCTGCGCGAAGTGATCGGGGAACCAGGCCAATCCCTCGGGTACGCGATCGAGCACTTTCACCGTGGTCGTGAATTCGCCCCGGCTGTTCGAGAGGCGAACTCGATCTCCTGTGCAGAGGGCGCATCGAGCGGCATCCGCTGGATTCATCTGCAAGAACCCGCTCGGTTCGATTTGCAGCAGTCCCTTCGAATGGGTCGACAGCTTCCCTGAATGGAACAGGCTCTGGACTAGCCCAAGCTGGACCGTTCCCTCCGGACGCACCGCTTGCGCGGGCAGAGTATACCGAGTTGCAAATTCCTGGCGATATGCCCCGTTCACGTATCGGTTGACGGCGACAGGATCCACTGCGGGAGGGATCGGCGATGGGCCGAGCGAGCCGTAACCGGGAATCACCGCCCGGATCTCTTTGAGGATTTCCTTGGAATCGCCATATTCCAACGGCGCGCCGATGAAGACCGAGAGTGCCGACAGGATTTCCCAGTCGGGGCGGCTGTCCCCCACCGGATCGATCGCGGGTCGAACGGCCTGGACATGGCCCTCGGTATTGGTGAAGGTCCCGGCTTTTTCCATGGCGGAGGCTGCCGGTAGTACCACATGGGCGAGCGCAGCCGTTTCCGTGAGAAATAGTTCCTGGCACACAAGGAGATCGAGTTTGCCCAGTGCCTCTTTGACTCCGGTCTGGGGCGGAAGGCTCCCGACAGGATTTTCTCCGATGATGAAGAGGCTCTTGATGATCCCGGCTTGCGCACGGTCGATCATCTCGATGAGTGTGGCTCCTGCCGCCAGAGGGAGATCCTCTTTCCAGGCACGAGTCATCTGGGCGCGCGCGTCCTGATCGGTGAGGTCGAGCGCACCAGGCAGCAGTTCCGCGACCGCTCCCATTTCAACAGCCCCTTGATCGTTATTCTCTTCCGCCAAGGGAGCAAAGCCGCAGCCCTGTGCGGTCAACTTCCCGGTCAAGAGAAGCAGATCCAGGAGATTGAGACAAATGCCATAGCCGCCTTGGCTGCGTAATAGAGTCTGGCCGGCGAGCGCCACGACACGGCGTCCTCCCGCCACGGAGGCGGCCATGTGAGCGAACGATTCTCGCGATTTCCCTGTGCTCAGAGCCAGATCGTCCCAGGCCAGTTGCTGGACCGCTTGAGAGACGGCCGAGACGTAGTCTGACGCCCGTTGCTGGATTGTACTGTCGATATGGTTTCCCTCAACCACAGCCTTCAGCAGGCCCAGGACGGCTGCTCCGAACTGAAACGGTGCCACACAGAGATGTTGCTGCGACAGATTGGTAATGTTGCTGATCGTGCCGATCGCAGGCTGGATCGCCTCGATCGTCAACAATGTCGCTTCGTGTTTCTTGACTGCTTCTTTGACCTTGAGACCGGTAATCGGATTGGCTTCGGTGATATTGGTGCCGACCAGGAGGAGCACGTCCGCTTGTGTGATGTCCTCAAACGTCACGGTCCAGCGATGCGTGCCTTGCACCAATCGCATGGCCTGAACCCCGTTGACATGGCCGTACCGCGCGCTGCTATCGAGGTTATTGGTCCCGATCGTGAGGCGCATGAACTTCTGGAACAGATAGAGTTCTTCGTTGGTACAGCGTCCGGAAATCAGTCCGCCGAAGGCGTGCGGGCCATGCGCTAACTTGAGCCGGTTGGTCTGTTCGGCCACAAACTCCAACGCCTCTTCCCACGTGGCTTCGACCAGCGCGCCGTTCCGTCTGATCAACGGATGGGTCACTCGGCTGGGATGGCTTGTCGCGTGAAATCCAAAAAACCCGCGCGCACACAGGTCGCCGTTGTTCCGACCGGCACCATGGGCGCTGTTCACCTCGATCAACTCCTGGTCCTTGGTTTGGACCGTGATCTGGCAGCCGTCGCCGCAAAAGGTGCAGACTGTGTCGGCGCGTTTGAGCATCCAGGGACGGTATTCGTACATCGAGAGCCGGCTGGTGATGGCGCCGACCGGGCAAATCTGCACGCAGCCGCCGCAGAATTCGCAGTCCAAGGGATGGGCGCCGAAGTGCTTGATCTCGGTCATCGTGCCTCGTCCGACCGGGGCGAGGGCCT
Source organism: Nitrospiraceae bacterium (assembly GCA_036000525.1). Taxonomy (GTDB): domain Bacteria; phylum Nitrospirota; class Nitrospiria; order Nitrospirales; family Nitrospiraceae; genus Palsa-1315. Next base: position 15,829 of record DASYVB010000037.1, read on the forward strand.
TGACGTCCATTACCTCGTCGCAGTAGCGGACACAACGCAAACATTGCACGCAACGGTTCATCTGGGTTTCGATAAGGGGGCTGAAATATTCCTTCTGGAAAATGCGCTTGGTCTCGACAAATCGACTGGCGGTCGCGGTGTATTCATGGGAAAAATCCTGGAGGTCGCATTTCCCGCCCTGATCGCAGACCGGGCAATCCAACGGATGATTGGCCAGGATGAATTCGAGCACCGACTTGTGGGCGTCGTGAACGACCGTCGTGGCGGTCCGGACAGCCATGCCCTCGGTCGCCACGGTGCTGCAAGAGGTCTGGAGTTTCGGCATCTTTTCGACTTCGACTAGGCACATGCGACAGTTCGCATCCGGCTTGAGTTTCGGATGGTAGCAGAAGTGCGGAACCATCACGCCGACCCGGCGAGCGGCTTCGATCACCAGCGTACCTTTCGGCACCGAGATGCGAATGCCGTCGATCGTCAAGCGAACCATTTCTGTCGTGGTATTAGCCATATTCGTCGTTATTCGTTAAACGTTAACTGTTAAACGATGAGACCAGAATCCATCCTGTGCGATTAACGATGAACGATTTACGTTTAACGTATTCAATGTCTCACCCCTGCCGGTTCAGGCATGATCAGATTCGCTGCCTCCGCTTCATGAATCAGCGTGACGTACTCAGGCCGCCAATGTTTGAGCGTGCTCATAATCGGTGCCACTTCCGCATCGCCGAACGCGCAGACCGTTCGGCCCTCGATGTTCTTGCATAGATCGACCAAGGTTTCAAGGTCCTCCATCCGCCCTCGCTTCGCGACGATTCGGCGCATGGTTTGCACCAGCCAGGCGCTTCCCTCGCGGCAGGGGCTGCACTTGCCGCAGGACTCATGATAGAAAAACTCCATGAGGCGGAGCGCGGCCCACACCATGTCTGTGCCCTCTTCCATCACGGTCACCCCGCCGGAGCCGAGCATGGAGCCGGCGGCGGCAACGGACTCAAAATCGAGTTTGACGTCCAAGTGGTTCGGTGTGAGGAATGGCGCTGACGCCCCCCCCGGGATGAAGGCCTTGAGCGGTTTGTCGGAGCGCATGCCGCCGGCTTGCTCGTAGATCAATTCGCGGAAGGTAACCCCCATAGGCACTTCGTAGTTACCCGGCCGTTTCACATGGCCACTGACGCAGAAGATTCTGGTGCCGGTGCTCTTCGGCGGGGAGCCGATCGATGCGAACCATTCGGGGCCCCGGTTGATGATGTGAGGAAGGTTTGCCAGGGTCTCGACGTTGTTCACCACGGTCGGTTTGTTATAGAGACCGTGTGTTGCCGGGAAGGGGGGCTTGACGCGCGGCAAGCCGCGCTTGCCTTCGAGCGACTCCAGCAATGCCGTTTCTTCTCCGCAGATATAGGCGCCGGCGCCTCGGTGCACCCACACATTGGCGGTGACTCCTGTGCCCAGGATGTTGGTTCCGATATAGCCGGCGGTCCGTGCTTCGGCAATCGCCTGTTCCAAGATCCTGGCCCCGAGGGCGAATTCGCCTCGTATATAAATGTAGGCGGATTCTGCTCCGATCGCGTAACATGCGAGCACGATGCCTTCCAGCATTTGGTGAGGATCTCGTTCAATGAGCTGGCGGTCCTTGAACGTGCCTGGTTCGCTCTCGTCCGCGTTGCAACAGAGATAGCGCGGGCCCTGGTAGCCCTTGGGCAGGAACCCCCATTTCACGCCGGTCGGGAAGCCTGCGCCGCCTCGCCCCCGGAGCCCCGACTTCAACACTGTGGCGGTGACCTCGGGTGGCGGCACTTTTCCCACGACCTTGCGGAGCGCCTGGTAGCCGCCCGTTCGCTCATAGTCTTGGAGCGAGCCGGTGTACCCCGGCTGCATCATATTCTTGAGCAATATCAGTTCGTGCTTTGGCATGATGTTCCGAATTAAAGATGCAAAATTAAAAATGCAAAATGGTCGGCGAAATTTTTCATTTTACATTTCTCATTTTTCATTGCGCCTTTGGCGCCTCCGGCCACATGAACGGGCCGGTCTTGAGCGAACAGGTCCCGTCTTTTTTGAGATCGGCCAGGATTCGGTCGAATGTTTCTTCTGTGAGCCGTTCGTAATAGTCCTCGTTGGCCTGCATCATCGGCGCGGTGCCACAGGCGGCAAGGCATTCGACTGCGCTGAGGGTGAAGAGTCCGTCGGCTGTCGTCTCACCCGGTCCGATTCCGAGTTTCGTCTTGACCCACCCGATGACTGTATCCGACCCGGCCAGCGCGCACATCAGGGACTTGCAGACTTGAAGATGAAATTTCCCCACGCGCTTGAGATTGAGCATCGTATAGAACGTGGCCGTCTCATAGACTTGGGGCGGGGTCAGACGCAATAGCCCCGCGATCTCCTTCATCGCCGCCTCCGACACGAAGCCCTCGTCCTGTTGCGCCAGGTACAGCATTGGAATCAACGCCGAGCGCTTCACCGGATACCGACTCAGAATGTCGTCAATCTCTTTCTGATACTTTTCTCTTAACATTCCACTTCCCCAACGGTGAGGCGACGGGGTGATGGGGCCGACTGCGCGTGTCCAACGAGCACGCGTTTC
>DASYVB010000038.1:0-6094 GCA_036000525.1 Nitrospiraceae bacterium
AGGTCGTCCGACGGACACAAGCCATGCGATCGTCTGACTGTCTTGTTCGCTCAACACACGGCTTTCCACCAACACCACCACCGCGCGCAGCTGTTTACTGCCGTCGAGATACTGCTCGATCAATGGGGCCCACTGAGCCCGCAGCGCTTTCGACACCTTCGCGTATCCATACCCGGGCAAATCCACCACCACGAAACGCGCCAACCCAGGATCGTCGCTGGTGATCCGAAAGAAGTTGACCAAGCGGGTCTTTCCCGGCGTGCGGCTCACCTTGGCCAGCCCCTTGCGCTGCAAGAGGGAGTTAATGAGAGAGGACTTTCCGACGTTCGACCGTCCGATGAAGGCGACTTCCGGGAGTTCGCTTTTCAGAAACTGTTCTGGCCCCGCACAACTTCTGATAAACTCTGTATTCAGGATTTTCAATGGTTACCCTTAGGCAAGTGGCGCGTGCAAGGCCTTTATCAGCCCCCTTGCCCCCTAGCCTCTCGACTCGTACCTTTCATACCCATCAGACTATGCGGAAGTCAATCGCACAATCCCAATCTCGCGTGAAGGCCTTCCTGATCATCGGCCTCTGCCTCCCGGTCGGGGCGGTCCTCTTCCTATGGTTGCTCGCAATGCCCGACGTCTCGGTCTTACGCGCGACCAATCCAACCGTAACGGCTCTGATGGAGGCGCGACAGGCTCAGGCTGAGGCACAAGGCCACACCATCGGACGCTATTGGATGTGGGTACCGCTCTCACGTATTTCCCCCCACCTCCACCAGGCGGTTGTGGCGGGGGAAGATGCGTCGTTCTTCACCCACGAAGGATTCGACTGGGAAGGGATGAAGGACGCGGCTCTGTATAACATCGAAGCGGGCAAACTCAAGCGTGGGGGGAGTACCATTACTCAGCAGCTGGCCAAAAACCTCTACCTGTCATCCGAACGGTCCCTGCTTCGAAAGGCGCAGGAAGCTTTGATTACGCGCTCCCTCGAACATCATCTCACGAAGGAGCGTATTCTCGAGCTGTATCTCAACGTCGCCGAGTGGGGAGAGGGCGTCTATGGTGCTGAGGCAGCGGCCCGTCATCACTTCAAAAAGTCCTCGCACGACCTGTCGGCCGACGAGGCCGCGTGGCTGGCGGCCATCTTGCCGTCACCACGTCGATACGATCCAATGCGAAAAACGAACGCTCTGGCTCATCGCCACGACCGTATTCTCAAACGGATTACTCGGGGATCTCCCCAATCTCCCCGGCTAGAACCAGAGCCAAAGTCAGAGCCAGAGTCAGAACCAGACCAAGATTCGGAAGAGCTCACAGGCCAGGAGCAGACGGGAGGCTACAACGAGTCGCCGACCTCACGATAGTCTCGCTCGCCGAAAATGGCCGACTCATGCGTGTAGTGTTTGAATTCGAGCAGATTGTGAGAGGGGTCTTCGAGGAAGAACGTGTGGTGCTCGATCCGGGTGCCGGGGAACCGGACGCGGGGCTGTTGATAGAAGGACAATCGTTTTGCCTGGGCCTGCTCCAAGAACTGTTGCCACGAGCCTTTCGACAAGAATACCAGGCCGAAATGGTGGGGATAAATGCCTTGTTGCGGTGGCAGGGGCTCCGTCGTCAGATGCGCCACGAGTTGATGCCCCGCGAGTCCGAATGTGACGGCATGGCTCGACTCCCGACCCAACGTACAACCAAGTCCATCGACATAAAAACGTTTCGCCACCGCTATATCGTGCGTGGGAAAAGCCAGGTGAAAAAGCGCGTCCTTCATGGAAATTGTCCTCGAACGGTCGGCTGGCCGGTCCCGTTCCACCAGCCGGCAGCCATATAGGGTGTCACATGCCTGATGGCAAATCGCCCGTCCGGCGAGAGGACTAAGGCCCCAGCCGACCCACGGATCTGAGACACCAACATGCGCAACACCTGTTGAGCGGCGACCGCAGGACTCTTCCCCATAGCCAGACGATCGCAGATACTCTTGGCGATTACAAGGCGGATGATGCCTTCGCCCATTCCCGTCATCGACACGGCACCGCTCTGATTGTCTGCATAGACTCCACAGCCGATGAGCGGGCTGTCGCCAACACGCCCTGGCAACATCGAATCGATGCCCCCTGTAGATGCCCCTGCCGCCACCGTCCCTGACCGATCCAAAGCGACAGCACCGACGGTTCCGTACCGGTTCTTCAGTGTCCGCTTCGATTTCAGCATCGCTTGATAGAGACGCATCGTCTGCGCCGCGGCTGTTGAGGCACGAGGAGACCGACCTGAACTCCGGCGAAGCGATCGCGCCTTCGGTAGCTGCTCAAGTTGACCGTGCTGCGCAAACCGCGTGGCCGGAGGTCCCACGAGCAAGACATGATTCGTGGCTTCCATGACCAGGCAGGCCGCCGTAATTGGTTGCGCGATCCCTTCGATCGAAGCGACGGCTCCGGCTTTGAGGTGGGCCCCTTCCATGATCGCGGCATCCATTCGCTGCACCCCGTCCAGCTGGCGATTCGCTCCTCGTCCCGCATTGAACAGCCCCGATTGCTCCAGGAAGCCGATCGTACATTCGACGGCGGCCACCGCAGGATCTCCTCGCGCGATGATACCGTAGCCGGCTGCGAGCGCATCGGCCAGGCAAGTGGACTGCGCCGGCGTCAAACGCCGGGAACCGGCGCCTCCGTGGGCAAGAATGAGAGGACGGGAACTGGTCAATTGAGGAGAAGCTTCCGAGCCTGCCGGTACGTTGGATCTTTCATGCGATCCAGATCGGACCGCACGAACCCCAGGCCCGTGACACAGAGCTCGAAGTTGTCGGAGAGTTTCCGGAACAGAGGAGGCTCTTCCCCTGATAGGCTGTCAGCCATTTGCGCGACAATCCCGTAGGAACGCTTTCCCGTCTTCATATAGTCCACGAGGAAATCCTTGTGGTAGATCAATCCGGTCGTCTTGAGGCGGCGCAGATACTCCGGAAACAGTCCCGCCATGAAGAGTGTGAAATCACCGATATGCTGATGCACGTCCCGTTCACGATCCATCGACTGCGCTTCGAGCAACACTTCCGACTCAAACAAGAGATCCACCACCGTATCGACCGGTTGGTATTGCTGATTTCTGATTTTATACAGTTGGTCGCTGTGGGTAAAGTCGACGAGCAGGTTGGAGACGTAGCTGGTGACGTTGAGGTCAGGCCACCCGAGATGTTCCGTAAAGCTTTTCTCGGTCAGGGCGCCGAACAGCTGACGGAGCGGATGCCGTGGCGGAACTTGCGTTCCCATATCCACCTCTCACACATTCAGAAAACGTATGAACTAAGTATAGCAGACGGTGCCGATGTGCCGATATCGGCGCCCATGATCTCTCTTTCGGTCTTCACGAGACAGACTTGAGTACAGATCGGAACTAGCAGAACACGCAGGCTGTTCAAAAAGGCCGTCTTCGTGAAGCATCGTTCGGGAGTTGAGTTGCTGGTATCTAGTTCTAGGTTTCGGGTTGTCAGGGACCATCCTCTGAAAACTTGAAACTAGAAACTTGCAACCTGAAACACTCGAACGAGATATGCTTTACGATTCACACTTCACGGCTATCGAGCACAAAGGTCACCGGTCCATCGTTCAGCAACTCGACCTGCATGCGCGCAGCAAAGATCCCGGTTTCCACATGAGTACCGTGGTCTCGTAGCTCTGCCACGACCTGCTCGTATAGTCGCTTTGCCTCATCCGGGGGCGCCGCCTCGTCAAAGCTCGGGCGACGGCCATTCGCCATCCTGCCCAGTAAGGTAAACTGGGAAACCAGCAAAACCGATCCCCCAATGTCCGCCAGCGAACGATTCATTTTCCCCTGCTCATCGGAAAAGATCCGGAGCGTGCGAATCTTCTCGACAAGATAGCGGCCATCCAACTCCCCATCACCTTTCGCCACGCCCAGCAAGACCAGGAGACCAGATTCGATCTGCCCCACGGTCTTGCCCTCAACGTGAACTGACGCTCTGGTCACCCGCTGAATCACGGCCTTCATGGGTTACGATCGTCCCGGTCGAAGCTCCGCCAGGGTTCCTTCGAGAGTGAGCAGTTTTCGTTTCGTGGGCAAGCCGCCTGAGAATCCGCCGAGCGACGTATCCTGCGCCACAATTCGATGGCAAGGAATCACGATCGGCATCGGATTCGCCCCCACGGCATTGCCGACGGCACGGGCATACTGTCTGCCTCCAACACGGACAGCCACCCATTGATAGGATCGAAGCCGACCGTAGGAGACACGTCGAAGGGTCTGCCAGACCTTCCGCTGAAAACTCGTTCCTCGAGAGAGGTCCAGCGACAGATCGAAGGACCTGCGCGTCCCGGCCAGATAGTCGGTCAGTTGTGCCCGCGCCTCTCGCAATCGTGAAGAGACCTGGGCGTCCTGTAGCGTAACTGAGGCCGCTTGCAATTCGGACAGCACAGCCTGGCGCGACGCCTTCGGCAACACCACCGCGTCGATCCCTTTCGTCGTTTCGGAAACCCCCATCCAACCCCATGGCGTGTGGAAAACGCAGGCCGTGAAACGTGAAACATCTGGCATGAGGCGTTTGGGTAACGGTTGTCTCTTGCCCATCGTCTCAGGTCACTCCTCGCTTCAGTTTCCGTCTGACCATTCCCCATACCAGATCAAGTTCTTCTGACCGCAGCAAGGCGTGGACGCCCAGATAACCGCTCACGCTCAATCCGATGGCCACGCAGAGCATGACCGATTTCGCCGTCCATTCACCGGGCTGCGTCCAGACCGGCGTCGCTGCCACCCAGGCACAGACCACAACCAACGGCACAGATGCGAGCAGCACACGCAGCGATGATCGTCCCACAGAGCCCCATTCCGCGCCGCCCAACCGACGGTGCAGCACCGCGACCAAGATGCCTCCATTGACCATCGCCGCCAGGGCTGTGGCCAAGGCCAGGCCGGCCGCGCCAAGAGACGACATCAGCAGGAGAGAGAAGACGAGGTTGGCCGCGACGGCGATTGCCGCAGAGATGGCCGGCGTTCGCGTGTCCTGCAGCGAATAGAAGGCTGAGACAATGATGCGAACGCTTCCGAAGGCCCAGAGACCGACGGAATAGCAGAGCACCGCCAGTGCGGTCTCGGCCGTATCGTGAGCCGTAAAGGTCCCGTGCTCAAAGAACAGATGGACAATCGGCTGCCGCAAGAGGATCAGGCCCAGCATCGCCGGCAGGATGATAAAGAGGATCATGCGAAGGCCGAATCCCAACGTCGTCCGCAATTCATCCAGCGCCCCGCGCGCGGCCTGCGCCGAGAGTGTCGGTAAAATGGCCGTGGCCAACGCCACCCCAAAAATCCCGAGCGGAAACTGAATCAACCGCATGCCGTAGAAGAGATAGGTCGGCCCGCCCGCAAAGAAGGAGGCGAGGATCGTGCTCACGGTAATGTTGATCTGCGTCACGGATAGACCAAGGAGCGACGGCACCATCAGTACGCCAATCCGCCGCACGCCGGGATGGCTGGGCTTGAACCGGAATCCGAACAACATGCCGCGCAGACTCAGGCCGGGCAACTGCATGGCAAACTGAGCCGCGCCTCCCGCCACGACCCCGATGGCCACACCGAGGATCGGCTCCGCCATCATAGGCGATAAAAAGAGTGCGCAGCCGATGATAAAAATATTAAAGAACACCGGCGAAAACGCCGGCGCCGCGAAGGCGCGCATGGAATTCAGGATGCCCATCGCCAGCGCGGCCAGGCTGATAAAGACCAGATACGGGAACATGATCTGGGTGAGCAGCGTCGTCATGCCCAGCTTCGCTGGATCGTCATGAAACCCTGGCGCCAGGAGCCAGACGATTCCGGACGCGAAGATAATACCTAGGATCGTGATACCTGTCACGATTGTGAGCAGCGTGGTGAAGACGGCGCTCGCCAGTTCCCAGGTATCTCGTCTCGACTTGAGCGTCTGATATTCCGTGAAGACCGGAATGAAGGCGGAAGACATCGACCCTTCCGCAAATAACTCACGAAGCAAGTTGGGGACACGATAGGCGACGAAGAAGGCATCTGCCGCAGGCGTCGCGCCAAAAATCCTCGCCAACACCATGTCGCGGACGAAGCCGAGAATCCGGCTGGAGAAGGTGGCCAC
>DASYVB010000039.1:0-18997 GCA_036000525.1 Nitrospiraceae bacterium
TCGGGACCTTAATCATTCTGGCGATCGTTGATGCAATAATGGGTCTGCGTGTGAACGAAGAAGAAGAGCGATCAGGCTTGGATCTCAGTCAACACGATGAAAAGGCTTATTCGTAAGGCAGCGGTGATCGATCTTCGGCCCTGATAAGGAAGGGCTCATCAGAGGTCGTGAATGGGTGAGCCTGGGTCAGCTTCCGGGAGCCTTCTCGGGATGTTTCGGGTAAGAAAGGACAGGGATGAGTTCCGAACTTGACCGACAGGGCCTCGTTGATATTTTCGTTACCGAAGCGTCGGAAGCGCTGGACGTGCTTACGAAGGCGTTCAATCCCTCCAATGGGCTGGCGCCAACTCCGGCACAACTGCAAGAGCAGTACGTGTGGGCGCATAAGATCCGGGGGGCGTCAGGGCTCTACGGCTACGAGGGGTTGGCCCTGATGGGGGCATTGCTTGAATCGACCTTGGAAGAGGCGCCGTCTATAGAGGATTCCCTCTGGCCGAAGGCCTTGGAGATCTTACGTGGGATAGTGACCTCGTTCGAGTCTCAATTGAAAGTCGTCGCCGGTGGGGGCGCTGAAGACCCCTCGGTCAGTGCGCGATGGGAAGGCGAAGTGGCTGGATTGTTCCCATCTAAACCTGCCGTGGTCAAATCTGAACCGACCTTGCTTGCGCCGGATTATCTCGTGCCGACTCTCGATGCCGAAGTCCTATCGTATTTCGCCCCAGAGGCGGATGAGTATCTGCAAACCATGGAGGCGCTGCTTCAGCGTCTGCGGCAGAACTCCAAGGATGGGGAGACCATCCATAGACTCTACAGTATGGCCCACACGCTCAAAGGATCTGCACACTCGATCGGGTACAAGGTGATCGGCGACGTGGTCCATCCAGTCGAAGATTGTATGATTGCGATCCACGAGGGACGGATTTCCCTTTCGTCGGATGTACTCGGGGTCATCAGACGGGCCGTCGAGGTCATTCGACTGCTGATGCGTCGAGACGACGGCAAGGTCGCCCAACTTCAGCATGATGTGCCGGAAGTTACTCAGGCACTGGCGCAGATCCGCAACGGGGAACAAATGGCGGTAACGGCTCAGGCGGCGGTTCCGATCGCTCCGGCTATTCAGGTTACGACAGCCGTCATGGATCGTCCCGAGGAATCTGCCGGCCCTGAGGTGGAATCGTCTTCTACATCGAGTCCGCTGACAGATGAATATCTGTTACCGGTTCTCGATGCCGAAGTGTTGTCCTATTTTGCCCCAGAAGCACAGGAATACCTAGAGTCTCTTGAGGCCCAGCTACTTCGTCTCGAGAAGGAACAGCACAATCCGGAAGTGATCAATCAACTCTTCCGGACAGCTCATACGCTCAAGGGGTCTGCCTATACCGTTGGATTCCAGTCGATCGGCGATCTGACGCACTATGTCGAAGATTTCATGGGGGCGGTGCGCGAGGGCCGCGTCAAGATTCTCACCGGGCATACGGACGTGCTGTTGCGATCGGTCGATGTGGTACGCATGTTGATGCGGCGGGACCCCACGTCCCTCGACATGCTGCGCCAGCGATTTGCTGTCGCGATGCAAAGACTTAAACAGCTGGATCAGCCACTGGCGGCTCAGGTGGCGGAGTCGGGTTCAGCCGTCCATCTTGTCGAAGCGGCGGTGGACCAAGAACCACGCGATCAACAAGAAATCGAACCTGCCATAGCGGCAGAAGGTAAAACGGTGGACAGTAAAGCCGCAGAAGACCGCGAAGTCATCCGCGTCAGCCGCGATCGGTTGGAACGATTGTTGAATCTGGTCGGTGAGCTCGTCATCGGTCGAGGACGGCTCGAGCAGCGGCTGCATATGCTGGAGCAACTCTCGCAACAAGTATTGGACTACAAGGGCCGACTGGTCGAATCGGTCCATTCGTTTGCGGAAGAGCATACCTTTACTCTTCCGACCGCCTCCCCCGGTCCAGCGACCGCCCCGGCTCAAGGAGTCACCAGTCTCAGCGATTTCGGCAGCCTTGAATTCGACAAGTACGACGATTTTAATATTTTGGCTCGACGCATCAATGAGGTTACGGCGGATATTTCAGAATCGATGACGCAATTGAGCGGGTCGATCCGCCGTTCACATGAAGACATGAGTCATCTGGCACAGCTGACCCTCGGTATGCGGGATGAAATCGCTCGGGCCCGCATGGTGCCGGTCGGCACCCCGTTCACCCGATTCCGCCGGGCCACGCGCGAGATGGCGCGTGCGACAGGGAAAGAAGTGACGGTGGTCATGTCCGGTGAACATACTGAAGTCGATACAGGCATCGTGGAGCGGCTGGTCGATCCTTTAGTGCACCTCGTGCGCAACGCGGTCTATCACGGGATCGAGCTTGCGGCTGATCGCGTGTCGAAGGGGAAGCCGGCGGCTGGCACGATTTATCTCCACGCGGCACATCGTGGGAGTGCGGTGGTGATCGAAGTGGAAGACGATGGGGCCGGGCTCGACGTCGAAAAGATCCGGGCCAAGGCGGTAGAGCGAGGACTGATCCGCCCGGAGGTGGCCCGTTCGATGCCTGAATCCGAAGTCATCAGGTTTATTTTCGTACCGGGATTCTCGACGGCCGACCAGATCGACGATCACGCGGGGCGAGGAGTCGGCATGGATGTGGTCAAGAGGGTCATTGAAAGCATGAACGGCCACATCGACGTCGAATCCATTCGAGGCGTGGGGACGAAGTTTACCTTGAGTCTCCCGCTTACATTATTGATTGCGACGGCTCTCATGGTGCGAGTAGGGAGTGAGTGCTACGGGATTCCTCTGCCGGCGGTGCGCGAAGTCACCATGTTGACGCCCAACGTGCATCAACAGATGGGCGAACGATCGATCTTGCATATCGGTGACGAGGCGATCGAAGTGCAGCCCCTCCAGCAGCTCCTCAACCGAAGCAGAGTACCGATGGAAACCGGAAAACCGGTTGTCATCGTGCGAACGGCCGATGGTATGATCGGTCTGCTGGTCGATGAATTGCTCGGTCGTCAGGAAATCGTCATTAAGCCGTTGGGGCCGTTTAAGTCGTTGGAACATTCCAGCTTCGGCGGTGCCACCATCGATCCGGAAGGACGCGTGGTTCTTGTGCTGGATCCTGCTCGATTAATGGCGCGAGGGGCGCACGCCGCTGCAGTACCGGAGTTGCCTTCGGATGCGACGACGTCGGCGGACTCGCTGGTTCCATACGCCAAGGCCCCAGAGCCGAACGCGTCGGAGCAGTCGCTTCTCTTGATCGACGACTCCTTGAGCATCCGAAAGTTCGTGGGTCGGATGTTGGAGTCGGCCGGGTATGAAGTCGATACGGCGGTGGATGGAGAAGACGGTCTCCGTAAGGCGTCTGCGCAAAACTATCGGCTGATCATCACCGATCTTGAGATGCCGAAGCTCAATGGTTATGAAGTGATCCAGGCATTGCGCAGCCGAGCGCAAACGCAGCAGACACCGATCATCGTCATGACGACCCGAGCCGGTGACAAGCACCAACAAATGGCACTCAATATCGGAGCGAGCTCCTATATTGCCAAGCCGGTAGAAGAGCGGGCCTTGATCCAGGAAGTTGAACGCTTGATCGGCAAAGAAGCCGCCGTGCGTAAATAAGGTTCAATCATTCAATCCTTGGAGTGGTTCCTGGTATCGGACAGTCGCACATGCGGTATCAATTATGAGTTTACGAGGTCGTCATAATTCGACGAACATGCTCGTGGAGACGGCCAGTCTCTTGGTCGTCCGTCTGGGGGGTAGCTATGTGGCCCTGCCTGCGGACGGTGTTCGTGGCGTTCTCACGCAAGCAGAGGCAGGGAACGAACAGGCCGTGACCGCGGCGGGGACCGTCTACCAACCGGTAGATCTTGCCCAACGGCTTTCGGTGGTCGCCAACTTGTCCGGTCTCGAGATGAGGACAGTGTTGTACTCGACCGGCCGCTCCCACGGCGCGATTCGTGTTGAGCAGGTGGTGGGCTTGACGGACATAGAACGGAAGGACTGTCTTCCATTGCCACCACAGTTTCAACGCGATGAACGAAACTGGTTTGGGGGGATGATGCTGTATCAGGATCAGTTGGTGTTGATCCTGAATCCTTCGTGGGCGCTGGGAGAGTTGGCCGACGTAATACCTGTGTCCGTCGGGCAGGCAGTACAGATGGTTGCGGCAACCCCAGCAGCAGTCGGTGAATCATGCTGAGGGCAGCTCATGGACAACAGCACGCTCAGGCCACGAAACGGTCGTGGAATGTGGTGGTGTTTTCCATTGGTGGAATGAAGCTGGCCGCACGGACAGAAGATGTGGGGGGGGTGTCGCCCTGGACTGAGAGCATTCCGGTGCCGAGTCGGACTCCATTCGTGCAAGCCATGCTGAAGCGGGATAACCATGTGATGCCGGTCTACGATTTGGCAGCCAGACTGAGTCGCACCGTGCAAGGAGATCCCTTACTGTGCCTGGTGGCTCGCCACCTCGACGGGCCGATGGCCATCTGCATCGACGCCGATGTACCGTCTCTCGAGACTGTGGATGCGACGGCGATTCGTCCGAACGGCAGAGGGGATATTGAAACGCTAGGCTCAATCATGATTGGCGAAAACGATGTCGCTATCGTGGCCTTGCAGCAACTTGGCCGGTCGAGGCAGGATGCCGTTAGAAGTTCAGAGTACTGAGGAAAGGACTCTGCTATGCCGAAAGTGTTGGTTGCCGACGACAGTATTGCGGTTCGGAAAGTTGCCGAACGGTTACTGACTGAGGCTGGATTTGGAGTCACTCTTGCTGCGAACGGCGAGGAGGCCTTGGCCTATCTGGCCAAAGAGACGCCTGACTTGGTCGTGTCCGACGTGATTATGCCGGATAAAAGCGGTTATGAGGTTTGCGCCTTTGTGCGCGCGCAGCGGGCGTTAGTGAACACGCCAGTGCTCTTGATCTCCGGCATTGTTAACGATGAGGTGACGAAGCAGGCTGAAACCTGTCACGCCGACGGGGTTTTGAAAAAGCCGTTCCAGGGCACTTCTCTCAAGGATCGCGTGCTCGAGCTGTTGGCCAAGCGGCAAGGCGCTGCCGCGCCTGTGGCGAAGAGTATCGAGGCGGTGACAGTTGCGCGATTGAAACCGCTAGAGGAAGAACTTCGGGCCGAACGAGATCAAGCGACGCACAGTGCACAGCAAGTGGCGCAACTCGAAGGACTGTTGGGTAGTGTCAAGGAACTCGAGTCGATGCTAGCAAGGGAACGAGAAGAGGCTGACCAGCTGAAGAAAAAACTCGCAGAGGCTGGCGGACGTGTCCAAGAGCTGGAGGCGACTCTCAATGTCGAGCGCCAGGCAGCCGCGCAACTGGTTCAAACGATGACCGCGATGGAAGAATCCGTGACTCGGTCTCAGGACTTGGCGCAGCGACTCGCGAAAGAGCAGGAGCGTACGAGCGATTTGACTCGTCGTGTGGCCGAGAGTGAACAGGTTGCTGGACGAGTGCGCATGTTAGAACAAGCTCTCGCTGCTGAACAGGAAAAAAGCAAGGGTCTTGCCGCGCGTGTTTCCGAGGCTGAGCGCGCTTCGCAGAAAGCCCAGGAGTTTGAAACACTGCTTCAGACGGAACGAGAACGAAATAGCCTTCTGGCGAAGCACGTATTGGAAACTGAACAATCAGCCGAGCAAGCCACCAAGCGGTTTGAAGAGATGGCGAAAAAGCTTGGCGAGATTGCTGGATTGGCTTCTCAGCTCGGAAGCGGAAAACGACAGTCCTGATCCTGTACGATCCATTCTCGTGGGCCGTTACTGTCCTGAAGGACTGATGTCATGGCTGCCGACACCACAGACGATTTTCAGAAAGAGCTAGTCGATATCTTTGTTCAGGAAGCGCATGAATGGCTCGAGAACATTCATGTCGCTCTTGATGAGCTGCAACAGGGACCGGCGCCGGAGCGGCATGCCAAGCTGATTGAGACGATTTCGGCCGGAGTAACGAATCTCGGCGGGACCGCGGCCACGATCAATCTTCCAGACGTCGCGCATGCCAGCTTCGCGACGATTCCCTTTGTCGAAGTTCTCCAGGACCCACAGAAGGCGCTCTCTGCTCAAGACTTTATTGCGCTCTGTAAACAGCTGGGACAGATCCATACGGCGTTGACCCGTGCGACGGGCATCTCCTTTGAAGACGACGGGAGTGGTGCGAAGGCTGAGGCGGTTTACGCAAGTCTCTCTCCCGGGGAGTTTCTGCAAGCGCTTCGGGAACTACAAAAAAAGCAGACTTCCGGTATTGCGTCCGGGCACAACCTTATCCGGAGCTTGATCGAGCAGATGGAAGGACAGATTCAGGCCGGTGTCGAACGTATCGATGCCACGGTCATTCAAGGATATCTTGCGCGGGTGTCCGAAGCGGAAGAGTCATTTCTGAAAGCGATTGACGAGCGGGTGCCCGAGATTGTTAAGAGGATGAGTGCCCTCAAGATGGACGGGGGTGAGGCCTCCTCACGCATGATGGCCCTCGAAGCCTCTCTTCAAGACGTCGCACGTCTGCGCACAGAAGCGCAGCAGGTGAATGCGGGCTCGGCCATGATGTTTTTCACAGGTCTGCACAGTCTGCTGACCGTGGTGGCGCAACATCGAGTGCATCTGGCTGCCACACGGGTGGAATCGGTAAAGGCACGGTTGCACGTGATGGGCGGTGCCATCCGCCAGTGGGTGGAGCATGGGCGGGCCCAACGTACCGCGATCGATGATTTGCTCCCTGCCAGCCGCTCGTAACCAGTATGCCGACACCCCGCACACAGGTTCGTTGAGGCGCGTGGCGAAAGAGCACCTCCGAGTGATGATGATGGCACGATGAACTCAGAAATCGATTATACGACATATTTGGGACTCCAGGCTCTTCCTATCGACGCAGTCATTTATGAACAGGGCAATGGGATCGGGCGGCTCATTAATGCACTCTGTGATCAATGTCTCTTCACTGGAGCGATCGAGCACGTTTTACAGACCGATGACCGGCTTGTTCAGTGGGTCGGGCAAGTCATATGATGTATTGTCGAATGTTCCGTGAGGACGGCCGCAGGCCATGAACGAATACAGCGCGACAGACTGGTATCGCATTGCGCAGGAGCAATTGACGGGCGTGGCTCTTGCCGTGCAACGGCAAGACGAACTCGACTTGGAGGCCTTGTCCGCCCTGGCAACGGGGATGGCGGAGGCGCTCATGAGAAGTGACCAATTGCTCGTTCAGGCTATGAGCGGTCCCGCAGGCCCTCCGCTGATTACAAATCTCGTGAATGTCGCAATTTTGGCGACAAAGGTCGGTGCCGGACTGGGATATCACGGAAAAGAGCTGGAACGGCTCACCTTCGCGGGGCTCCTGCACGACATCGGTCTCTTTGCCGTGCCGCAGTCGCTGATCACCAAGTCGGGCCGGTTGACTCATGATGAACGTACGCTCATTGAACAGCATCCCGAACTCGGCTATGAAGCGATTCGAAAGGCGGGTCAGAAATACGACTGGCTGGCACAAGTGGTGCGCCAGGCGCACGAGCGGTGGAACGGGCAGGGGTATCCGAACAAGCTGAAGGGGCGGCAGATCAGCGAGTTTGCCCAAATCATCGGCGTGGTGGATATTTTCGATGCCCTCGTGAGCCCGCGCGGGTATCGCCGCCGATTCTTTCCGCACGAAGCGGTGCGAGAATTGATGGTGGCGGAACGGACGGCGTTCCCTCGCGAGGTCGTCAAAGCCTTGGTCGAACAGCTCTCGGCCTATCCGCTGGGTACCTCGGTACGATTGACCACCGGCGAAGTCGGGTCTGTCATGCGCGTCAATGCGCGCTATCCACTCCGCCCAGTCGTGTGGATCGACGGCGATGCGGCCCGTGGTCAGGAGGGGCAGCAGCTCGATCTAAGTCTCACCCCTCTCGTGTCAATCATCGAAACACTGCAGCCTCCTGACGTTGCGCGGGTATCCTTTCCAGCGGATGAAATGCGCGCCAAGACATCCGGGGTTGTTCCCTCGGCATCTGATCAATTTACGTCGCTCTTGGAAGGCTTGGATGCTCTCGCGAGCGCGATTCAAGGTGCCGTCGAGTCCAGGACTTCTGTGCCAGAAGGCGGGGCTGCCTCGCCGTCTGGCGCGCATCGATGGATAAGTCGGCCTCCTGTACAGGATCTTGCGGATGCAAGTTTTGAAAAAGAAGTGATCGGGTTATTCGCCCTCGAAGCGCATCAATGGCTGGCTCAAATTCAGATGGCGGTGAAACAGCTCACTGAAGGGGTCAACGGAGCGGTGCGTCCGAAGCTCTACGGGATTCTCTTACACGGCATTACGAACCTTGCCAAATCTGCGTCGACGGTACAGCTCCGTACTATCGAGCAGATGGCCTCGAATCTGCTTCCGATTCTCCACGATGTGGGCCGCCAAGAACCGCGTGCGATGACGGCAGCGCTCCAGTCGCTTCAGGAGGGGTTGGATCGGATCAGCCTGGCCGTGCGTCGCTTAGCAGGAGACCACGAAAACGAACGTGCTGGAACTGATGACGTTCCTGTGGAAAGGGTGAGCGAATCCGTGGGGGCTCTTCCTGCCGTCGTGACTGATCAACTTGCGGCTCCCCAGTCGCAGACTCCGCTCACTGTAAGCGCCAACGTCCCGCTGATCCATGCCCTGCGGGACCTGCAGCAAGCTCGTGCCCGGTCGATGCAGCCAACCCGCGATGTGCTGGAGGCGGTGATTCAGCGAGCCGAACGGGAAGCCGATCATCTTGATGTCGCCGGCGTCGGGCGCATCTTAACTGAACTTGACCGACTCGACGAAGAGTTCCTTCAAGAAGTCCGTCGGCGGGTTCCCATCATCAGTTCAACACTTGCGAATATACGAGCGAGCGGGGCGACGGATTTCGTCACGGCGTCTCAGCTCGATCCGATTCTCGATCAGGTCGAGGCCCTCTACGATCTGGCCGGCCATGTGCAGGCAACGATGATCACGATGTTTTTGCAAGGGCTGCGATCCTTCCTCATGGTCGCGGCCTATCGTAAAACGTCGACGTTGGCACAGCGACTGGGAACGGTCGAGACGAGGATTCATGCATTGATTCCGATGGCGGAACAGTGGGGCAATATCGGTCGCGTGGAACGATCCGCCATCAGCGATATCCTGCCAGTTTCTCAAGCGCGCGACGGGCAGGCCTAGCGCGACAGACGCAACTCGAAATTCCGTAACCCTCGAACTTCGGACCTCAAACTCTCCCCAGTCTCGCTCGTCCCGCTTTTCGCGCGAGTCTCGCGTGAACTTGGCCCTGTCAGTCTGCACACTTCTGTACGCTCGACTCTAAAGAATCTTCCGGGTCGTGCGTAATCTGCGCTCTTGTCCCATCCGAGTTTCTGCTGAAAAATTGCATCTCGGTGAAATTGCACGGATTGTGCTGCCTACCGATTGGGCAATGTGTGAGGTACTGTGGTACGGCATGGTATTGGCCGCTCATCCACATGGTTATCCACACGCCATGCACACCTTTTGTGGACACTGAGAGTGGAGGAGCCAATGTCCTGCCTCACAATCGCCTTTTCCTTCGCGGAGCTTCATGCAGATAACGGCGGAAAGCCTGTCAGAGAGAGACGTTTCGGTGCCAACGCCTGGTTTCGCACCATTGAGTATGCAGATGGGTGCCCATGATATGAAAATCAGGTATGCCGTCCACCGTTGCTCATGTGTCATCCACAATTTCTCGTCTAGTCAAGGGGATTAAGTGTCCTGCTCAATCAGATCCGACGCAGACGCCTAGTCTCTTTTCCTCGTCCATGTAACAAGCCGCGGAAGGATGGTATGATGCCACCGGCTTACTGCCTTCTCTTGTCGAGAGATGAGAAGTCTGGTAGCAGATATGGTCGGAGAACGCATCGATGCCGAAACTTGTGACCGTTTTGCGGCCGGAGAAAATTGATGAGCAAGCTCGCCACTATATCCGTTCTCATATCCTCCTCCCCGCCGGGACGATCGGACTGGTCTGCCTGGTCGGTGGAGTGGGGTCACTTGGCTATCAACTGCTGGTGAACCATACGTATAGCTGGGTAACGTTTCTCACCAGCTCAGTCTTACTCGCGGTCGGTGCGTTGTGTGGATTTGCACAGGCACGCTATCACCGCTATCTCTTTACGGCCTTTCCCGAGGTGTATGCAGCAAAGATGCGGACAGCTGTGGCTCAACGCAACAGGAAGGCCAGGGCTGAGCCGGAGGTGCCGGCGATCGAGCACCCTGGGCGTGGGTTTGTCACTGCGATCTCCATTGCCGGAGCGGCCTTGATCTTCGGCTCATCGGCCCTGGCCATTATTTACGGCGAGCTAGACCTGATACCGGCTGTGTTTGTGCCCTGGGCGGCATTCTACTGGGCCAAGTTGTTCTGCTGGCGTGGAGTGGTGGACTAGGCCGGTCTATCTGGTTTGTCTGAAAGCAGGTTCTCACGTTTTACGGTTCTTTTTTTGGCTTTCGTTTTGGAGACTGGGGGGGTTGAGAGGGAAGCTTCAAGCTGCTTCATCCGTTCTTCCAATGTGCGTACGGCCTGCCGGAGTTCAGGAAGCCGTGGAATCACGGCTTGGGCCTTCACCCAGACTTCATGCGGCATCACGGGAGCTCCTGACACGATCTGGTTGGGTTCGAGGCTGCGGTTGACACCTGCGCGAGCGGCAATCATGACCTGATCTCCGATGGCGATGTGGTCTGACAGCCCTGCCTGTCCACCGATCATGACGTGATGCCCCACGCGAGTACTGCCGGCAATGCCGACCTGTGCCACCAGGATTGAATGGGCACCGATCGTCACGTTATGGGCGATCTGGACCAGATTGTCGACCTTGGTGCCCTGCTTGATGACCGTTTGACCGAGTGTGGCTCGGTCGACTGTGACATTCGCCCCGAGCTCAACGTCATCCTCGATCGTAACTCCGCCGAGCTGGGGAATTTTGTAATGCCGTCCCTGGTCCTGCACATAGCCGAATCCGTCGCTCCCGATCACCGTGCCACTGTGAATGATCACCCGCGCTCCAATCGTACAGCCTTCCCTGACGACGACGTTGGGATACAGCAGCGTATCGTCCCCGATCGTCGTATCGTTGCCGACAAAAACACCGGGATAGAGTGTCACTCGCGCGCCAATCGTGACCCGGTCTCCCAGGGTGACTCCCGGCCAGATCGAGACATCGGAACCGACCTGAGTATCAACGCCACGGACGACGGCCGCGGCAATGCCGCGGGGAGGGGAGACGGGGCAAAAGAAAGTCTGTGCGATCTGCGCAAAGGCCAGTGTGGGATTGGCGACTACGATGTGGGGATTGGCGATCTCAGCAAGACGCCGGTGGGCGAGGAGTGCTCCGGCAGCGGTGGGCCCGCTCGTCTTGAGCATCCGATCCCCGGTGATGAAGGTCAGGTCGTTCGGGCCTGCCTCTTCAAAGCCGGCTAGGCTCGTGACGGTGGCTTGTGGCGATCCCACAAGTTCTCCGCCGACTACGCCGTGGATCTGTGCCAGTGAGATAGGAATGCGTGCCCGCATCGCCATATGGATTAGGATTTCTTTTTGCCCTTTGGCTTCGACGGCTTCGCTGGTTTCTTGGTCGGGGCGGGTGAGGCCGTTTTTCCCAACCGCTTTTCCACATAACTCACGACATGGCCGACATTCGTCAGCCCCACTAGGTCTTGGTCGGGGATCTGGAGATCGAAGGCCTCCTCGATGCGATACAGCAGTTCGATCACTGCCATAGAATCGAGACCTAAATCGTCACGCAGATGCTGTGTAGTCAGTATCGTGGCTGAATCGCGTTTCAGGTACTCAGCCAAGGCTGTACGGATTTTCAACGATATGCTGGGATCAGTTGCCATCGGTTGATGCTCGCCGTCGTTCTCCTGCCGGTTGCTGAAAAAGTCCGCCAGCTTGGAGAAGGCTGAGTTTAAGGTTGAGCTGAGCGAGGATCTGACTGTCCTCATCTGAGCCCAGCCTTGACATCAGCTTCAGCCTGTCGCGCGGCTAGCCTTCTACCGAGTCGCCTGTTTCAATACCACAGCGGCGTTGTTGCTGCCAAATCCAAAGGCATTCAGCAAGACCACCTTCACACGACGCTCCTGCGCTGATCGAGAGAGTCCTGCCAGCGCACAAGCCGGATCTGGATCATCATAGTTGGCGGTTGGATGAATCTGGCCCGTGTGAAGGGCCAGCACCGAGGCGATGCCCCCGATTGCACCGGCGGCGCCCAGCGTGTGGCCGATCAGCGACTTGGTGGCGCTAATGGTAATCTTGTCCGCGCGCGATTTAAAGAGTCGTCGAATCGCCCTGACTTCGACGGCATCGCCGATGGTCGTCGACGTGGCGTGAGCATTGATGTAATCCACCTGTGCCGGGGTCACGCCGGCATCCGCCAGGGCAAGCCTCATCGTATGGGCCACTTCCAGGCCATCTTCACGAGGGATGACCATGTGATATGCCTCACTGGTGGCGGCGTAGCCCGCAATTTCAGCATACACTCTCGCCTTGCGTTTCTTGGCATGCGCGGCCGATTCCAAGATGAGCGTCCCGGCGCCTTCTCCCATGATGAAACCGTCCCGCAACCGATCGAAGGGCCGAGAGGCCTTCTCCGGGTGATCGTTGAATTTGGACGAGAGGGCACGCAGGGAACAAAATCCGGCGAAAACGAGCGGGGTAATGCTGGCGTCGGCTCCCACGGTGATCACGACATCCGCACGGCCCTCGCGGATACAGTGGAGCGCTTGTCCGAGTGCGTGGGCGCTGGAGGAGCAGGCGGTCGAGATGGTCAGGTTGGGGCCCTTGGCGCCGTAGGCCATCGCGATAATGCCGGAGGCCGAATTGAGAGTGATGACGGGAATAAAGTTCGGATGGACGCGATGGGGTTTCTGCTGCTGGTAGAGCTGCGTGATTTCACGCTCGCCCATCACCATCCCGCCCATGCCGGCTCCCACGATGACCCCGACGCGGTGGGGATTCTCCTTCGCCATCTGGAGGCCCGAGTCGGCCAACGCTTCCTTCGCTGCCACGAGGGCAAACTGGGCGTAGCGGTCCACGCGTTCGCCATGGGCTGAGTCGACAAACCGTTCGACCGCGAAGTCACGCACCTGGCCTGCGACCTTGGAGCGGTAGCCGTCCATGAGAAACGGGGCAAACGACGTAATTGCCGAGATGCCGGATTGGCCGGCAAGGGCGGCTTTCCAAAAATCACTGACCCCGATCCCAATAGGAGAGACGATACCCAACCCTGTGACGACAACACGCGAGCGCATCTTGCTAAAATCCTTTCGGTAACGATCTGGTATCTACTTACCGGAAGCACCGGGATCAGTCAACTTGTCGACCGAGGCGGGCTCGCAGGCTGTGGAAAAGCTCTGTGGCACGCTGGAATTTCACTGGCCGCACGTTTTGGCAACAGGAGCATACCACGAAGGATGGTCAAAAAGGCTGTCAGCAAGGCCGCAGCGAGGGAAGAGGCGAGGAGGTACAAACCGCACTTCGTGTGGGCCGTTCGCCTTGTGAATGGATCATGGCGAACGGAAAATCCCCACCAGTGATTCCGATATCCGAGAGGCTCGACTCTATACGTTGAGCCTCTGAGCGATGCGAGAACGCCGCCTGGGAAAAGGCGCGTCTTGGCGCGCCAGGGTTGGGCGGGTGAGAAAAGCGACTTTTTCAACATCCTGTCAGTAGCGCACCTTGATCATCAGATAGAGTCCATAACTCATGAAGAGAACGTTCGCCATCCAGCCGGCGATCAGAGGCGTCAAGGCCCCACCGCGGCCGAGTGCGATCGCGATGGAGTGTGTCGTCCAATAGCAGAAGCCGACGGCGAGCGCCTGCCCAATGCCCATCGCCATGCTGCCTCCTCTGGTGCCACTCCGGCGCAGACTCAGCGCAATGCCAACTAGGACCATGATCACGGTAACGAATGGGAACGCGATTCGGCCGTAATAGTCTGTCGTAAGACGTGCGGCCTGGGAGCCCTGCTGCTGCCGGCGTCTGGAGTAGGCCCGGATATCATGGAACGTCATCAATTCGGAGTCGCCGCCGAGCCAAGTGGTGAAGTCATCGGGAATGAGAGTCAGCACGATGGCTTGGCGGTCGAATACGGTGGTTGACACAGTTCCATCGGCGGAAAATCGTCGGTGCCGCCCCTGGAAGAGCGTCCATGTGGAGTCACTATAGCGGGCTTCGCCGGCTTCAGTCATGTCGGCCAGTTGGAAGTTGCGATCGAACTGAAAGAGACGCACGCCGCCCAAGAGATCCCCGCCGACGGAGACGCTTGTGACATACATGAGGCGGTCGGCTCCCACTCTCGTCCAGGGTTGCAACAGTTTCACGGCTGCGGCGGGGGGCTTTTTCTCGATGCGCGTGGTCCGAATCTCCTCGGACTTGTTCGCGGCCAGCGGGATGACGGTGGAACTGAAGAGCAAGAGCACGAGGGCAATCCCTGCAGCGAAGGCGATAAAGGGGGCGATAATCCAGAATAAACTGATGCCGCAACTGCGCATGGCCGTGATTTCGTGGCCCCGGGAGAGCAAGCCAAACGTTAGCAATGTGGCCATCAGGATGGCCAACGGCGCGATTTGGAAGGAGATCGCGGGAGCCTTGAGAAGGAAATACGTCAAGAAGTCAAGCCAGTTGGCGTCATAGCGCAAGAAGCGGCGCACTTTTTCGAAGAAGTCGATGACGAGGTAAATCGTCATCAGCCCGCTGAAGCACATCGTGAAGATTTTTCCGTACTCGCGAAGGAGATAGCGGAAGAGAATGGGCATGGGTTTATTGGCGACTCATGATGTAAAACCACACGACGGTGGTGAGAGAGAAAATGCCGTTCGGTACCCAGGCCCCGGCAAAGGGCGGCAGGTTTGCCGTCATGACCAGGAATTCGCAGGCGATGTTCAGCATGTAGTAGACGATGACGATTAGCACACCGACCGCAAACCCGCCGATTCGACCGGAACGTTTCGAGGCGATGCCGACCGGGACGCCTAACAGGCAAAATACCAGTGAGGCGGTCGGGAAGGCCAGATCTTTATAATACTCCATCAATCGTCGGAGCGCAGAGGGGTCGCGCCATTGTGATTGTACGAGCTGGCCGATTATGGTGTCGTACGACGGGCGTTCCTCCGTGGCCGAGTAGCCGCTTTGGTCCAGGGGGAGTTTTAGATCGTAGCTGGCGAAGGACGCTTGCTCATATTGATCGACCTGATTCGACCGGCTGTGAATGACTCCGTGCTGCAGCCGTAAGGCAACTTGATTCGTCGAGGCATCCATCAAGACCTCGTACTGCTGCGCCACGATGATGCGGGGATCATCTGCGTTCCGCTCGTCGGAGATAAAGATACCGGTCGTGCCCTGTTCGGGATTCCCATCTGGAACATAGATCATGATTTTGGGGATGGGCTCGTTAAATGTTCCCCGATCCAGCGCCAGCACCAGCTGATCCCGAAGGAGATTCAGCGCCACTTTCTTGAGGCTCGTGGAACTCCAGGGTTGCCCCCACTGGGCCAACCACACGGTCAAACCGAATACGAGCAATGCAAAGATTAGCACGGGGCGAGCTAATCGCATGAGGCTTAGGCCCGCGGTCTGCATCGCCACCAACTCCTTGTCGAACGACAGTCGTCCGAAGGCCGTGATAGAGGCGATGATCCCAGCGATCGGGAGGGTCAACACGAGGAACGACGGCACCAGATGGGCGAAGACTTGCAGGACCGCCACAATCCCGACGCCTTTGGAGACCAGTAGTTCCACTAAGCGCAGGAGTTCCCGCGTGAGCATCACAAAACATAGTGCCCCGAGGCTGACACTAAAAGGGGAAAGGAGTTCGGTGAAGATGTAGCGATCCAGCAGCGTTCGTAGAAACATTCGAAGAATCACGCTCCTAGCCCGATGCGACACTATAGGTGAGAGGGCGAGGCTTGTCTACCTCACGGAGGCGAGTATGCGGCCAAAGAATGGCTTGACAAGATTTGAAACGCCGTGGTACATGCTGCACGAATTGTAACCGAGATGGGTTTCGTGATCGATTTTGTCTCTCCAATGAACCCGTCATTCCAACCTGCTTTTCTTCCTGTCTTTTTCTCCGCATCATGTATATCGCCAACTTGGGTCCGGGGCCGGCCACGTAACTAGGCGTGGTCGTTGAGGAAAGGAGTGTGTTGTGAAAACAAAAGGTACGGTCAAATGGTTCAACGATCGCAAGGGATTTGGGTTCATTCGCCTTGAGAGCGGGGATGATGTCTTCGTACATTATTCAGCGCTGCAAGGAGAAGGATTCAAGACCTTGAAAGAGGGAGAAAATGTCGAGTTCGAGGTCGTGCAAGGCGCAAAGGGGCCTCAGGCTTCGAATGTCTTGAAGATGGCCGTCGCCGAGCCTTGACATCTTCATTCTGCGGGATTGTGTCACAGGGAGGCCTGCCTTTCATGTCGGGGCAGGCCTTCGTATTTCTGCTGAGTATACCTCATCCAAATGCCCCATTTCGTTGACAATGCCCATGGACACTGTTAGCGTTTGAACGTTGTGGAGGTTTGACTTGGCGATCGACCGCAGTAGCGTATTGCGTAGCGCACAGCTCTTTGCGTCACGGGGCCAATTCGACGCTGCCATCAATGAATGGAAGAAGCTCTCCATCGAGTCGCCGAGCGATGGGAGTATCTTCAATTCAATCGGGGAGTTACACCTCAAACGAAATGCCACTAACGATGCCGTGGTGGCCTTTGTGCAGGCGGCCAATGCCTTCCGTGCCGAAGGTGCCACCCTCAAGGCAATCGCCACATTCAAGAAGGTCCTGAAGCTTGATCCGTCACGGTACGATGTGTTCCAGCATCTGGGAGATCTCAATGCTGAACGCGGTCTGCTGATTAGCGCGGTCAAAGATTATCTCACCCTCGGGAAACACTACCTCAAAGCGGGAAATAGCAAAGCCGCGCTGGACATCTATAAGAAGATCGTCAGCCAGGATCCCACGAATCTGGATGCCCAGCAGCGCGTGGCGGAATTGTGCCTGCAAGAAAACATGCAGGACGAAGCCACGAAGGTCTATTTGCAGTTAGGGCGGGAACGGTCAGCACAGCAACGCTATGCTGAGGCTAAGGATGCGTATCAGGCCGTATTGCGGATCGATCCTGCCAACAGTGAGGCCGCTCAGTTCATCGAACATTTCAATAAGACCTGTAGGAATCCTATCCGCGCCGCCAAGACGGAAGCCGGCTCTGCAGGAGGCCCGCCCAAGAGTGCCGAGCCGCTCGATCTGCTGTCGGAAGCCACCCGCCGCATCGAACACAAACAATTTGCTGGGGCTGAGGCCATTCTCAATCAATTGCTGACCAAAGAACCAGGAAATCCTGAAGTGTGTCAATTGCTCGCCAAGTTGCATCTTCGACGCGGAGATATTCAAGTGGCGCTCGGCGAATATCGCTACCTTGCTGGGGCAGCCTTACGCGCCCTACATTATGAACAGGCCGAATCATTGATTGTCGAATTTCTGGCCATCGAACCAAACTCTGTACCGATACTCGAGCTCTATGGGGAGCTATATGAAGAAAAGGGCGATGCGGCCAACGCAGTGACCCAGTATGGAAAGGCGATTGAGCTGTTGCTGAAACATCCCGAGCCCGGAATGCCGACCTTGCATGAGGAACTGTTCGAGAAGGTTATCGCGCTGGCGCCTGATAGCCCGACGGTCAAGAAACTGACGGCTCTCATGCATGGCACTGCAGTGGAGGAACCGCCCGTTCTGGCTCGATCCGAGACCTCTGTGTCTCCGACAGCTGCGATCCCATCGAGCCCAGTCCAGGCGACGGACACATTTTCGACAGCCAATGCTGCTCCGGACGATGCCAGGAGTATGACCTCCAAGATCACCTTTATGCAGGATCGGCATTTCACAGTCGCCGAGCCGGAGCCTACGCCTGCAGAGCCCGAACCGATCACGCGGGCTAGTGGGTTCACGTTGGTAAATGCCCAGCCGGACCAGCAATGGGGGCCGTTGTCGCAAGGGGCCAGCTCGGTTGCTCCCCTCTCGCCCGTCCTTTCGACGAGCGAGCAATTCCAGACCTATATGAAGGCCGGCCAGCAGGCTGAGGTAGAAGAATGGCTCAGTCGCTTGGTAACAGCGCAGCCGGATCATGCAGAGGCTCGAGAACTATTCGGCTCCCTGCTCGAAGCCAAGGGCGATACCGCCGGCGCGGCCTTGCAATATTCCCGTGCCTTCGAATTGCTCCTGGCGCATCCAAACGATGCGAGTCCGACTCAACCGGCGAGTCTCTATGCGAAAGTCAAAGAACTCGCCCCGGCCAGTCCGTTGGTCGCCAAATGGGCCTCGACGTTTTCGCCGAAGCCTCCGGCGTCAGTACCTGCCGTCGAGACGCCGGTTTCTGCTTCGCCCGGGAACGAGATCGACCCGGAGACCCACTACACGCTGGGAGTGGCCTACAAGAACATGGGGTTGCTAGACGAAGCGAAGGAAGAATTTTGCCTCTCGATGAGGAGCCACGACTTTTTCTCGGATTCCTGTCTCATGATCGCGGTCTGTTTGAAAGAAAAGGGAGAATGCCGGTCGGCGAGTGCACAGCTCGAGCTGATGCTGAAGGACCCGAAATGCCAAGGGGCCAAAGCGCTAGCCATTCGCTATGAACTCGGCTTACTCTACGAAGCCCAAGAACAGTGGAGCCAGGCTGCCGCAATGTACGAGTCGATTCCGACCTTCCACGACGTACCGCAACGACTCGAATCAGCTCGCGCACGCAGGGCACCAGCTCAACCCACCTCCGCGCTTCGCTACGGAAACTAGCAGGTATTAGGTTTGTTTAGTTTTTTTCGTTGAACGAAACTAACCAAATGAACCAGACAAACCAAATAAACCAGCCTAGGTAACTTGGTTTGGTGCCGGACGTCCGTCCAAGACGGCTTGAATATTCTCCAAACAGACCAGTCCCATCTGAACCCTCGCGTGCACGGTGGCAGAGCCCAGATGGGGGAGCAGCACCACCTGTTTCAGTTGAG
>DASYVB010000040.1:0-5159 GCA_036000525.1 Nitrospiraceae bacterium
ACCCAAGATCGGTACGGAGTTTTTGCCGGTGTCGGATGAAAGCCAGTTCCGCATCGCCCTACGCGGACCGGTCGGTCAGCGAGTGGAGAAAACTGAGCAGCAAGTGGCCGAGATCGAAAAGGTGCTGCGGGCACAGATCCCGGCCGAGGAACTGGAAACCATCGTCTCCAGTACCGGCGTGTTAGCCCAGGGCCGGTCCTCCCTGTTCAATCCGAATACCGGTCCCCATACGTCGAGCATCTCCGTCTATCTCGTCACGCCGGACAAACGGAAACGAAACCAAGTCCAAATCATGAACGACGTGAGGCCCAAAGTCTTACAACTCTTTCCGGGCGTCGCGATGTTTTTTGATCCGGGCGGGCTCATCAAACGGGTCACCAGCTTTGGGTCGCAAAAATCCGTCGACGTGGAAGTTTACGGTTACGATTTCGAGAAAGCGCGGGGTGTCATCCGGCAAGTCGAAAACATGATGCACCAAATACCGGGCCTGGCCGACATCGAAGTCAGCCGCGAGGAGAACTATCCCGAGATCAACGTGGTGGTGGATCGAGAGAAGGCTGCCCTCCTCGGCATCAGCGAAACGGACGTAGCCAACGCCGTGCTCTTCTCACTCAACGGCAACGGCCCAACCGACCCCATCATCTACACCGACCCCCAAAACGGAAACGAATACTACATCAGCGCCTGGTTGGCGGAAGAACACCGAAAGGATCTCACAGACATCGAAAATATCATTTTGACCGCACGAACCGGAGAGCCAGTCCTCCTCAAAAATGTCGCCTCACTCAAGCTCAATGCCGGTCCGGTGAAGATCGACCGCAAGTATTTTCAGCGGGTAGTCCATCTGACCGCCAACCCTGTGGACCGGGACCTCGGCGGCCTGGCGATCGACCTCGAGGCGGGCTTTGCCAAGATCCAGCTCCCAACCGGCTTCAGCATCCGGTTGGCCGGCCAGATTCAACAACAGAGAGAGACGTTTGAGGGGCTACTGTTTGCAACGGTCCTGGCGCTGGTCCTCGTCTATATGGTGATGGCCGCCCAGTTCAAATCGCTGATCGATCCCTTCGTCATCATGTTTTCGGTCCCGATGGGCTTCCCGGGCGTGATCCTGATCCTCTTCCTGACGGATACAACCCTCTCCACCACGTCAATGATGGGCATCATCATGATGCTGGGCATCGTGGTCTCAAACGGCGTCCTGCTGGTCGATTTTACGAACGTTCTTCGTCGGCGAGGGCGGGAGTTACACGACGCGGCGGTCACCGCTGCGCGGACGCGACTCCGGCCCATTTTAATGACCTCTCTCGCCACCGTCCTTGGACTGCTCCCCATGGCCATCGGCTGGGGAACCGGCGGCGAAACGAACGCCCCATTGGCGCGCGCGGTCGTCGGAGGACTCAGCGTCTCGACGATCCTCACGCTCTTTCTCGTCCCCACGATCTATGTGATATTGGAGGAACGGTTCCCTCGCCATGCGGACAAGGCCACGCAGGACACCGACTGGATACCGGCAGAACCGGCTAGTCGATAGAGGAATACTGGAAGGTTGAGGCTCAGGCTGAATTGAATCAACTCGAATCTTCGTTCGACCTTGACCTCGGCCTCAGCCTGCTTAAAGGAACCGGTTGGTTACCCGAGGGCGGGAAAGAGCGCCTTCAGTTGCATCGCCAAGCCAATGTCCCCGCTGATCTTGAGCCGGCCCGACATGGCGACGGCTGGTCCATTTAACTGGCCCATCAGAATCTTGATGCAATCCTCTCCCGCCATCGAGAGCACTACATGCGGGTCCGCATGCATCCCCTCCGCGACCTGACAAGCCCCCTCACGGATTGTGAGAATATACAGCCCGCCCTGTGCACCGCTCAGATCGAATTGGTAGACCGCATCAACATCTTCGGCAGCATCTGAATCGAGCCGGCCTGGGAGAAACTGAAAAAACTCTTTGACCGTGGTGGGGTTCATAGCTCGTGGCGGGCGAGGGCCTGCTCGGATCAATACCGGGAGCCGCGGTGCCACGGCCCCCGGTCCCTTCCTAGTAACGGAGCGTAACCGTCGCGGTACTGCGACTCGTGCCGAAAAAGTCTTTGGAGAACGCCTCGACGACGGCAGGGTCATAGCCCTTGCAGCTGAAAATGTCGAGGTAGGCGTTGTTCGCATCGTTCGCAAAATGGCCGCTGATCAACGAGGTCGAGATCAGCTGCACCATGGAATAGCCGGCAACGCGGCCGGAGCCGAATTCGACGACCTGGCACTCGCCAAAACGCTTCATGTCGATGAGCTCGCACAGCTCGACGACATAACGACGGATATGGTCGGCATTTCGGATCAGGTCGGGAAGACAATCTTGGAGATCGATGGCGGTACAGAGTCCCCACGCCTTTCCCTCACCCACCATCTCCTGGGGGGCAATGGAAGCAGCTACTGGGGACTCGGATGGAAAGATCGCGGACTCGGAATCAGGCGAGCTATTCATAGAGGTTGTACACCTTTCTGTTAGGAGGGTGAAAAAACTGTGACGATGTACTGTTGTTTCGGACTATACCACGAATCTTTTCACATCGGGGAGGATGGTGAAACTTTTTTTTCACACCAAGGCGTTCAGGGGTCACTCGATCGATTGACAAGGTTCTCAGCGGTCGGAGAGAATGCCGCACATGGCTAATGTCACTCCATCAAAACCGAACCAGCCCCCGCCCTCAGCCGACCTTCCCGATCGCCTCTGCACTTGGTGCCAGGTGCCGATGAAGAAGCGTCTCGTCGGCGGCAAGCAGTTCGTCCACTACACCTGCCCGAGGTGCGTCTTCCAGCACACAACCAGGCTCGGCCCAAAACCACCCAGCCCCACGCACTAGCAGTATGGACAGGCTGGCGGACTTTTTCAGCATCTTGCTTGCGCGGAAGGGCTACCGGCGTGAAAAACTGGTCTGCACATGATCGTCGAAGATATGGGCCAGTCGTTCCTTGTCCTCAGGACTAATCGAGGTGATCTTCGAGCCGAACTTTGGGGACCGCACGTATACGACTTGCAACCCACAGGTCAAGGTTCTCCCGTGATCGAGCTCGATCACAAGATGGAGCACATCGCCGCTCTTCACGAACAACCGGCTTTCAATCCGGACACCTGTCTCACTGACATCCAGAACCTTGCACGGTGCCGAGAGAGCCCCCCGCTGCAAACGGCCGCCTCGGCTTATCTCGATACGTGACCCTTTTCGCTTGAACCCCATCGGCTCCGGCCTCCTGTTTTCGACATCATAATAGCAAGCCGCCACACAACTCCAAAGGAAATTGCCAAATGGAGCTACAGCTTTCCCCCTACAAGGGCACCCACCTGCTCCATACGCTTGCGATTGACGCCCAGATCGCCGTAACCGGTGCGGGAGGCGGAACGGAAATGGATGGTCTTGGCCTCGTCGTCGAAGAGAAACTCGACGTCGTCGACAAAGCGCAGCAGCAGGCTGGTAAATTCGTAATGCAGGTACGACTCGTCTTCTTCTACGAGCTTGGTGCGGGGCAAGGAACGGATGACTTCCTTGAGTGCCTCCTTCGCCTCTGCCCGCGACTTGCGATAGCGAATGGGCGCAATAGCATGGCTCTCGTCTTGGGCTTGAGTGGACACGCAGTTGGGGCTGGTGGGGCACGGTCCTAAGGTACGAGGGTTCATGTGACACCTGATAACGCCTTACGAGGGAAAGGCACTCACAATGTCGCGCAACCAGATCTCACAAATCAACACCGCGTTTGGCGGAATGAGATCTGGAATGCCTTTATCTCGATAGCCCAAATGCGGGCTCACGCGGACTTTCCGATAGCCGCCGGCTTTCATCCCTACCAACGCATGCTCGACACCCGCGATGGCTTGACGTCGTCCGAGCACGGTGCGGTGATCGATGTAGGTGACGCCTCTTTCGACTCGAATCATCTCTTTCGGAAGGTGCTCAGCCTGCATTGTATTAAAGGGCACCTCTTCGCCCTGGTTGAGAAACACCCTCGTGTTGTAGACGACGCGGTCGCCTTTGTTTGCAGGCGTCCCTTCGCCTTCTCGTTCCTCAAGGAGCTTGAGACCGCTGAGTCGTTTCATCGGATTAGTACAAGAGCGTTCTGGGTGTCGCCCCTGTTTCTCCCCGCTCTGCCACCACAACAGACACTCGCCCGATAACTCGACCGTCTTCGGTTTCGACATCCACACGCCAGTCCCCCGGATCGAGCCGCTGCTTGAACGTGTAAGCGCGGTAGCCGCCTTCGCGGCCGCCGGCAATTTTGATCGGAATCTTGTCGGCATGGATGAAGGGCTTGTCGCTGTTCGTTCGGAAGTACCAATGATGGTAGACGGTGGTGTTCAGCGCTACCGGGGCGAAGACGGCGGTGAAACAGTAAACGGGCTCATCGGCTGGATACGGATTCTGCGAGCGCTTCCAGACCTGATACCATTCGCGATCGAAACTGAGCGCAAACCGGTCGTCCTGCTTCTGCACCTCGCGATACATGCCGCCGAACTTCATCGAGAGCGGCACAGGCGGAATCCAATTCAAGAAATAGAACCCGACCAGGAGGCCAATGAGGGCAATCGCTGGTCCTCCGACCAATATCGTTTCCTTCTGCGACCGTTCTGGATTGCGTTGATAGATCAACTGGACCACGCGCAGCGTCACTCCCACGCTCAGTGCGGCTCCGAGCAGGAACACCCACGTTCCGATGGTCCCGACCATGACGGGCAGGAAGAACGTGAAGAAGCTGAAGCTGGCCAGGGCGTACAGCGCAACGAGCAGGCGCAGGTTCGAGAGGCGATCGCGTAAGAATTCGTTGGCCATCAGCAGCAGGACAAGCACGCCTAGGAAGACCCCGGTGCGTGTGAGCGTCGCACTGCGCGAGTAAAAGACGGCATAGGCGCTGAAGAGCCCACCCAGGAGAAACTGCATCGCCATCGGATAGTAAGGCCGAGCCTTGATCAGGAGTCTGGCGAACGACGAGCCTTGAGGTTCGATTGCGGCCGGCTCTACTGCGGCCACGCCAAGACGACCGGTAAGGACGATGAGAAAACCGAGCGTCACGAGGTAGAGGAGGAGAATCAGATTGTCTTGCAGGCGATCGATGCGCGTCAGCGTCAAGGTGTCGTAGGTGACGCCTGAAGTAAAGAACAGGGCCGACATGAAGGGCTT
>DASYVB010000041.1:0-16200 GCA_036000525.1 Nitrospiraceae bacterium
GCCGGCCAGGGACGCTTCGGCATCATTCTATGGGTCAAGCCGCGGGATGTGAAAAAAGCAGCCAGAGTCTTCGGCATCGGACTGAGTTAGCTACGTACGGCCGCTACTCCGGAACCAAACCAGAGAACAGGGACATTCTCCTTTTCTGAACGCCTCGTCCGCGCGCAGCGGTTGTCTTGCCGGTGGACTCTAATAAAATTTCAGAGAATCGCGGGAAATAACAATGTTGGGAACCGTCTCGGTTCTCGTGTTGATGTTCGCTTGCTGAGTCTCATCGGTCTCGTCGGCCGATTCATGCCATTGCGTCGGGAGGGCTTTCATATGACAACGCCGACAATGCGTTCAAACGCTTACGGTAAGGTGTGGTGCTCGCGGGTGCCTGGCTTCGTGCTCTGTGTGGTACTTGCGTTTCTCTGTTCCGGTTGTCTCGCGTTGGTTGTTGGCGCAGCCGGGGGAGCTGCCGGAGCTGTGTATGTGATGGGGAAGTTGAAAGACGAGATGAACTATGAGGTGCCCGTCATGCACAACGCTACCGTCGCCGCCTTGGCTGAACTGGAACTGAAGCTTCTGGAAGACAAAGTCGATAAATTGTCTGCGCATGTAGAATCAGAGTTTTCCGACGGGGAGCACGTGTGGATCGATCTGGAATCCATCTCGGATTCCCGGACCAGTCTGACGATCCGGGTCGGTGTCACAGGAAATGAGGTCCGCGCGCGAAAGATCTACGATGCGATCAAGCGGCATCTTTCATAACGAGAAAAAGGGTTTGGGAACCATTTTCGCCTCGTCCGCGCGTGGCGGTTCGGTCGCGTGGATTGGAATGACGGAGGGCACAACCCCGATGCTGAACGCGCAGGCCAGCAGGCCCCCCCCGCGACAATATTCTCCTAGAAGAGTCCATCACATTGATTGTATGACGCAGTATGGTTCCGCCCTCCGTATTAATCCTTCCTGCAGTTCACCACGAGAGTGTTGGAAAAAACAGATCCCTCTCGCCGCCCAATGGCGAAAACCTTCTGTATGGTCATTTCCCTTTGCCATGAGACTTTTACAGCTGACATTTTGTCTCTGGAGGAACATTCTTTCCGGAATGCAGGGTCAACTAGAAGTTATAGAAACACCGGGTCATTTGCAGTCCTGGCTTTATCTGGCCTTGCTAGTGCCGGACAGATTGTTCTCTGGTCCTCTGTGTGGTCACCTCTGAATTTGAAGGTCGTGGAGTTGTCCTGCCGAACCAATCTCCTCACTTGATTTGTGGGGTTCCGCTAACTTCCTCCGTCCCGTTACTTCGCATTCTAATAAGGCAGCCATTAGCGGCATAAACCTTGCTGGTCTTTGCTGATCTGTGCCTGGTTCAAGGAGAGATGAAGCCGCAGCCATACGTCTATCATTCTTGGAAACATAGAGTGATCGTCAACGTGACGGTTGAGTGTCTCAGAACCACGTAAATTTATTTCCAGTCCGCAATCTTTAGAAAGGAGGACGCGATGACACCATCAATAAAGCCAGTTCCGGTCGGTTTTCATACCGTCACCCCGACGCTCACCATTCGGGGTGTTGAGAAGGCCATCGAGTTTTATAGACGCGCGTTCGGTGCGGAGGAGCGCATGCGCTTTCTCGGACCTGATGAGAAAAGCATCATGCACGCGGAAGTCAGGATCGGGGATTCAATCATCTTTCTGAGTGAGGAACATCCCGATATGGGATGTCGAGGGCCGCAAAGCTTTGGAGGCACGCCCGTTGGTATGTATCTCTATGTTGAAGATGCGGACCACGTCTTCACCCGCGCTGTGTCAGCAGGGGCGAAAGCGGATATGCCGGTGGCGGATATGTTCTGGGGCGATCGATGCGGGCAGGTGACTGACCCATTCGGCCACAAGTGGAACCTGGCCACCCACAAAGAAGACCTTACGCCTGAAGAAATGAGGAAACGCGCCGGTGCTTTCTTTGCTCAAATGGCCCTACAGGCCGGGTAGCGATTCGTGGAAGACGTACCTTAAACGTGATCTGAACGCAAAACAGGGACATGCTACTTTACTGATCGCCCAGTCCGCGCGCGGCGGTGCATGCATTGCTCGGTCGAATAATGGACTGCTCAAATCCGGCAGTCGGCGTCGTACAGGTGTTGTCCGCAATTTTCGATCGGTCTATGTCGGGGTGGACCGATAGCCTAATCCGGCATATTTCCCTGACCCGACTGCCCGGGGGCTGTTTCACCAGTTGAGCTCTCTGCTGAGCCGCTATGCAATTGCTCCAACCAGTCACTTATCTGACCTTGGGCAATCGGCCGCTCCATCTGCCCACTTCGCAGCCGCTCTTCTAGTGCCCGTGTCCGCTCGCTTGGCACCGGTGTCTGGCCAGATATATCAGAGGGTCGCATACTTCGCATGCTACCATCGGGATGGGAACCCCTCGGCTTTGCCGGCATGGGTGTCTCCTGGCTTCTGCCAGGACGCGATCCCATCGATCCTGGGGCGGCTGCTGACTGGGAATGTGCTGTTGTGGCACCCACGAAAGCGGCGGACATGCTGATGAGGCTGAGCGTGATGGCCCATCTGCACGACGTCGTGGCTTTCATCGGATCCCTCCATGGTTTCGAGACACGGTCTCACGATGCTCGAGTCCTGAGGAATCATCTTCTTGACAACATTGGAATATATTCACTCGGATCTAAGTCGAGCCGGTTTGCCGAGTACGAAATTCTCGCGAAAGCCTTC
Source organism: Nitrospiraceae bacterium (assembly GCA_036000525.1). Taxonomy (GTDB): domain Bacteria; phylum Nitrospirota; class Nitrospiria; order Nitrospirales; family Nitrospiraceae; genus Palsa-1315. Next base: position 2,718 of record DASYVB010000041.1, read on the forward strand.
CTTCTGCATTCGAACCAAAGGACCTTGAATACACACAAGCTCCAGTAGTCTTTTGGTTCAGCCTGATCACACCCTTCAGCCCCGCCCAGCCACCCACCGCTGGTGCAACGTTTTCAAATAGATGAATTCTAGTAACCTCTCACTTCTTCGATGGTTCGGATGTCACTGCGGCACGCTTCATGGGCTCGTTTTGGTCACCGTCAGCCTTGCCGAGAAACTGGATCGGTTCTTCGCCTCTGAGATGGGCTGGTCGAAGGATGTATGTCCCGTAGACCGTTTTGGTCCAAATGGACTGTGCCGTTTCTGAGTTTCCACCAGAAAAAGCGTATCCCAGGCCACCGACGACGCTGCCTGCGATAGCGAATGCGCTTTTGCCGGCACAATAGGGAACCGTGAGCAGCCAACTTGCCACTTGTATCCCAGTGCCTTCTGAACTGTCCGTGCTGGACGCCTGATCGTTAGCCAGGGTCCATCCCGGCAGGATCATGGTCAATCCCGTGACGGTCATGATCAGTACTATGGCAACCGATCTGCTCCATTTTTTCATGTGATGAGTTTCGGTGGCTATCGGGCATTTTAGAAGTCCGTTTCCTACCACATGTCGTTCGTTCATGGCGCACCTCCTAATTGAACTGTCATGACGGATCATCCACTCGCAAGATCGTAATCTTCATGCTAAGGGGCTTTCCGGCCAGCGGATGATTGTAATCCATCACCGCGTACCTGTCTGACAACTGGGTCACTGTTGCCTCATGACCGGCGCGATCCTTGAGGACATCTCCTTCCTTTGTCCCATCTGGCAGGTCGCTCTTCGGAACGGTTTTCTTTTTCTTCGCATCATAAGGGCCGAAGCCTTCCTCCGCAGAAAGCTCGACTTTTTTCTCGTCGCCTGTCTTCATGCCAGTGACCACCCGCTCCAAAGCCGGCAGCAATTGGTGTCGTCCCTGGACGAATTGGCCAAAATCTCGAACTTCAAACCCGGCTTCGCCGGGAACGGTGATCTGGTAAAGGAACGTGACATTTGAGCCGTCGATGATGCGGGGAAGCTCTGCAGCGAGACCTTGCTGTGAGAGAAGCCCTAGGCAGGTGAGCAAGAAGGTCACCACAGCAACGAGGGCCGATTTATTCCGGAGAGTTATGCCCATGATTCCCTACTTGATTATTTGATTATTTCTCGGTGTATGTCTCTGCACGACGATTCAATTCTCGTGAGAAGCCGCGAGTCATCATTCCCTCGTCTGTGACGTCATGGCCTGACCTCATTGCGGGATTGTGTTGGTTCGAACAGCTGACCCTCGCGAATCTTGGTGACCTTAGTGATTATCTCGCTTAAGTCGCTTCCGCTCAAATCGACCTCGATCCTGACCCGATCGCCCTTGGCGATCTGCTCTTGCTTCAAGACGTTAGAATCGGCCACCGGTAGCGTCCAGGTTTGTCCGTCCATCGTCTGGAATGTGATCGTCCGCTGGGCTTGATCAATACTTACGATCGCACCTGCAAAGGTGGTCGCGGCTTCACTGGTGAGGACAATCGCGCCTGCCGCCCAGAGCAGACAGATTGTCGCGATTGCGACCCTAGTTTTTTTCATTGTGCACCTCCGAGCAATAACGACATGGTCGTGCTTGTGTGACAACATGCCGACGGACTTCTTTCTGCCGCTTATGGCAATTTCCGAGGTCTGCCTCTGCTTTTCTAACCCGCAAATGGTTTGCCAAACATCACGAGGCGAACAAACAGCAAGTATTTCAAATGGTTTGAGGGATTGGACAAGACGGGAGGGGGGACAAGGAGTTAAGGCTTTGAGAGCATGTTGTCCCTGGTCTGTCTAAAAGAGTCGTAATTCTGCGAGGATTTGGATTTTGACATTCTGTCTCAGATGGATAACTCTTCCCGCTGACCAGAGGGGACGTACTTCTAAAACGTTGGAGATAGAAGGAAAAAAGCGGTATGCTACTTTTCTCACGGCCTCGTCCGCGCGCGGAGATGTCAATCGTGTCACACTTCTCCCTCGACCTTTTTCCCCATCTGAGGAGGACATAATCGGAGGCAACGGATGAGACCACGAAAGAACGGAAAAGCAGGGCCTGTTAAAGACTTTCTTGTGGAAGACCACCGGCGGCTTGAAACGCTGCTTCAACAGGCTGTGGCTAATGCGGACCATGTTGATCAGGGAGCGTATTCTCAATTTCGAGCCGGGCTTCTCCGCCACATCGGCATGGAAGAAAAGATTCTCCTGCCAGCCGCCCAGCGACTCCGAGGCGGGGAGCCACTTCCTATCGCGTCCAAGCTCCGGCTCGATCATGGGGCCATCGCTTCGTTGCTCATGCCGCCTCCCACGGCCGCCATCATTGCGACGATCCATGCCGTTCTCAAGGTCCACAATACAATAGAAGAAGGTCCTGGGGGCTTGTATGAAACCTGCGACGAGCTGGCCGACTCAGAATCAGCACAGCTTCTGGCCAAACTTCAGGCTGCACCAGAGCTGGCTGTGTTGCCGTGCTCCGATAGCCCCGCCGTGATGCCTGCTGTACAGCGGGCACTGGAGAGAGCTGGTTATATTTTGCGCGAAAATAAAGCTTGAGAGACTACAAGGTAGGTCCTCAAGCCTTTTAATCCAACGATGCGAAGCTCGTCCGCACGCGGTGGTCCTTCTTATTGGTCTTGTGTTCGTCTCCGACTAATTTAGGCTGTCGCGGGATGGCGTTTTGGGGCACCGACTGATTCAATTGTCATGTGCACAGGAATCTTCGGCCACAACGTCATCAGAGGATCAGGGAGGATGGGTTGTCCATCTGCCAACCGGAGGCGGACTTTCGAGGCTAGTGTCGCCAAAACCAGCAGGCCTTCCAATTCCGCAAATGATTCGCCCAGACACCGACGCCCACCTCCCCCAAACGGCAAGTAACTGAAGGCCGGCCGCGCCTGCTTTGCTTCCGGCAAGAAACGGTCTGGATCAAATCGGTTGGGATCGGGAAACCACCGAGGGTTTCGGTGCATGCTCCAGGGGCTTAGGAACACCCTGGTGCCGGCTGGCAGTAGTACACCGGATGGCAGTCTGTCTTCAGCGAGGCTCTTCCGCGCGTGTAACAGCCAAGCAGGTGGGTAGAGGCGAAGCGCCTCGTCCCAGATCATTTTGGTATACATCAAGCGAGGTACATCTTCCGCCGTTGGGAGACGGTTGCCCAGCACGGTCTTCAATTCATCGGCCAGGCGTTCGCGAACGGTTCGGGACTGGGAGAGAAGAAACCAGATCCATGTCAGCGCAGTGGCTGTCGGGTCGTGGCCGGCTATCAGGAAGGTGGAGAGCTCATCACGAATCTCCTGGTCGCTCAGTGGCTGCCCTGCCTCATCGGTGGCTGCGAGCAAGAGCGCGAGCATATCCTGGCTCTCGTCATGTGTCGCGCGACGGTTCTGAATAAAACTTCTGATTTTTGCATCCACAAACTCCTGGCCACGAGAAAATTCTCGACGCTGTGCCGTCGGAACCCACAAAGGCATGATCCAGGCGAGGACGGAGCTATACTGCTCCGAGAGTAAGCGGTGCCCGGCCATCATGGCCTCCGCGACTTTCGTGGCGTCGGAGCTCACCTCACGCCCGAAGAGGAGGCGCCACATAATCGACAGGGTGAGCTGTATCATCTCACGTCCGATGTCGACGGTGGCGCCGTGGTTCCAGCTTGTAGCGAGGGCGGCTGCTTTTTCGGTAATCAGACCGGCGTATGAAGCCACATGGTCTCCATGGAAGAAGGGGAGAAACAACCGCCGTTGGTGGTGATGGGTTTCGCCCTCCGTATGTATCACGCCTTTTCCAAACACGCGGGATTCGCCCGGAGGGACTCGGGTCTTCCTGTAGTTGTATTGGTTGGTCACCAGCACGTGTTTGACGTCGTCCGGGTGATTCAGGAAGTATATGGCCAGATCCTGATGGCGAAAGAGGAACTCTGCCATCTGACCCATCGGGAGCTTCACGACATCGCCATAGGCGTGACAGCGCAACAGAAAGCCGAGGCTATCCTGTTGAAATTCTGGAAAGAATCCAAACCAACGAGACGCCGGCGGGCCGGAGAGCGAGGTGGAGGGAATGGTCTGGTTCGTCATGCGAGATGCACCTGTTACGACCAGCATACTGCAATTACGGCATGGGCTGTCAACGATCCTCCGGTAAAACAGAGAGACGCGGACCATAAAAGGAGCACATGCTGATTGCCTCGTCCACGCGCGGGATTGCGTGGTTGGTCTTGCCTCGTTAGAATCCCTCCACGTTGATCTTCTATCCGAGATTGGTTGATCCCGTGTGGTATTTCGCAGACGCATCACATATGAGTCGTCGCAAATTGAAGGAGAACTGCCCTAAGTTGCCGCTGGCCTACTGCACGGGTTTCTGGTTACTGATCACACTCCTGGTGATGAGTAGTGGACCAGTGTATGCGGAATGGGTGGCGGTTGAGAAAGCCTATCGATTACCAGGAATACAGACTCTGTACGTCGATCCAGACACCATTCGCCGAGAAGGCAATCTGGTGACGCTGTGGCAATTAATTGACTTTAAGACAATGCAAGGGGGGAGGAGCCCCTGTCGATTTTTTTCTACGAAGACCTACAAGCAATTCGACTGCGCGGAAAAGCGCCTTCGGTTGCTTGCGTTCACGGAGTTCTCACGCCATATGGGAACCGGTATACCGGCTAATGGATACGTAGACAAGGACAATTGGATACCGGTTGAACCAGATAGTACCAGTCAAGCTCTGTGGGAAATTGCCTGCGGCAAGGAGTGATCGCGCAGCCGCCCGCAACCTTCGAAATAGACAAGATTATGTAATGAGCGAACAACGCCCCACACACGAGTGCATGTCCCTCAATGAGACCACCGTCTCAACATGGGGAGATTGTCGACATTATGTAAATCCTGGAGGGAACGACGCTCTAACAAGGAGGCTACTATGTGGCTTATGTGGCTCATGCTCGTGAGGTGGACACTTCATTTAGGAGTAGGAAGCGTGCTCCTGCTATCGCTCCCGTTATTTCCCTTGGCCGTGACCGATTCCCTAGTGGTCCAAGCCGCCGAGCAGGCCGACCTGCTTGACATCAATACGGCAACAGCCGATCAACTCAAGGCGCTCCCTGGTATTAGTGAGGCGTACTCAGAGCAGATCATCAAGGGGCGTCCGTACCAACGGAAAGATGAGTTGGTGCAGAAGAAGATTCTACCGCGAGCCACGTACGAGCAGATCAAGTATAAAATTGTGGTGAAGCAGAAATAGCAAATTGCTCTGTGCTTAGATGGTGGTGGTTCATAAGAAAGTTTGTAATGACGCGCTTCTCCGCCATGGGAGCGAGACCTTCTAAAACCAAAGTGGGAGGGTGTCCATGAAAGGCACTTATGAACTGCTGCGACATGGGAGATACATTCTACCCTGTTGTTTAATCGCGACACTGTTTCTTTCAGCTTGTGCCGAGCAAAAAAGCGAGGCCAAGAAGCGGGAGATTGAGTTAGCCACGGCCAACGACATGCCCAAGCAGACCGACCGCGAGATTATCGGCAAAGACGGCGCGAAAATGCTCCTGATTCCGGCGGGGAACTTTATGATGGGCAGTAGCACCGAGGGGCGCACGGATGAGGAGCCGGTGCACCATGTCTCGCTGGATGCGTTCTATTTGGACAAGTACGAAGTCACAAACAAGTTGTTTCAGAAGTTTGTGCGTGAGACCAGCTACGAGACAACGGCCGAGAAGGAAGGCAGGGCCGCTGCTGTGACGTCCGGCGGCGGGTGGGAGGTGATCCCCGGAGCGAACTGGCGCAAGCCGGAGGGTAGAGAGACGGTCTTCGAGTCGAATCGCGAGGAGCATCCCGTCGTCTCCATCTCCTGGTACGATGCGGAGGCCTACTGCCGTTGGGCGGACAAGCGGCTGCCGACGGAGGCGGAGTTTGAATATGCCAGCCGGGCCGGCACTCGAACGATCTATTGGTGGGGGGACGGGAACCCTGGCTCGCAACGGGTTGCGAATATCGCGGATGAATCTGCCAAACGGCAATTTCCCGACTTGCCGATCATGGCGGGCTATGACGACGGCTATGAGCGCTCGTCGCCGGTGGGGTCGTTCGATCCGAATCCCTGGGGTCTGCACGATATGATCGGAAATGTATCGGAATGGACGGCGGACTGGTACGGCGAGGACTATTACCGCAACAGCCCGGAGCGGAATCCAACAGGGCCCTTCAGCGGCAAGTACAAGGTCCTACGGGGCGGGTCCTGGCACAACGGGCCGCTGAGCGTGCGTGCAGCGTACCGGCGCAATAGCCAACCGGGATACCGGTACGACCACTTCGGGTACCGCTGTGCGAAGACTCCGTCAGCCCCTTCGTCAGGAGACAAAGGAATCCCCTTATAATGTCGTTATGTCTTCATTTTCCCGAAGACGCCAAGTGGCGTATAGAGGGCGTTCCGCCAACTCGATGGGCCAAAGGAATAAAACGTGTACGCCCAGATGGCCACATAGGTCAGGCTGCCCCATTGGGCCTTTCCCTGCCACACCTGGTACAGCTCGTGAAAAATGCCTATTAGGGCAATGAAGCGAAGTAGGTGGCGGCCCACCGACAACCGAAGGAGGGATAGCACCGTGGCTCCCATGAGAAAGCCGGCGAACAAATCTAATGTGGAAATACGACCATCTGACGGCGGCCCGAACAAAAAGTGCTCCGCCCCAAGCCACATGAGGAGAGCATGAAACCCCCACCACGTGATCGTTCCAAGAAGCACATCCCTCTGCGCGGTCTCCATCGAACAGCCCTCATCTAACAGGATGCTGAAAAAGTCGCCCTTCACACCCGCCCAACCCAGGCGCGCCGAGACGCGCCTTTTCCCATGCATCGTTCTCGCTTCTCTCAGAGGCTCAACGTACCGAAGCGTACGCCTCGTCTCTTTGCTTGCTGCGGCCTTGCTGGACTGCCTTTTTGAGCATCCTGAAGCTATTGTGGCATCAGCGTCATTCTCTGAGATTCCAACGGTGTTTATGTATAAACCGAGTTTTTCAGCAATCTTCTATTCTGGTTACTGACGACAATCTTTCTGCTCGATGCGATCATTCGCATGTTTGTCGACAACCAACAGCCATGGCATGTTGCTCGGTGCGTCGGCAGCGCCACACGCGAGCGGGATAATATAGCAGAAACCGATAACGAAAAGTGACATTGCGTGATTGCCTGTGCCTCGTTAGAATCCCTCCACATTGAACTTCTATCCGAGACTGGTTGATCCAATGTGGTATTTCGCAGACGCATCACATATGAATCGTCGGCCAATTGAGATGAGGCACTATCTAGTGGTATCCGCTCTACTTGTCGTTGGCGCTCTTTCGAATCCCTGTGGCGCGCAAACGCCGTCACCCGCGCCAACCCTGCCTCCAGTTCAGAATCAGCCCGTACAGCCTTTACAAGCTCCGCCGAGTGCCGAGGTTTCCGGCCAGGCCAACGTCGGGCCCACATCAGTGCCGACTCCCGGGGTTGGCTCATCGACGAGTTCAAGTGCCGGGAAGAGGTTTGGCTCCGCCGGACAAGGACTTCCCGGGATGCCAGGCGGACCGCCGATTAAGGGGCCGATGGGGTCCCAGGATCCCTCAAGCCGGTACATGCGCCCCCCGGTGATCCCGCCTTTGCTTTGCGACCCGGCCGTGAATATTCCTTGCTAGCAGGGGGGATGGCCCGGTGAGTCCCCTGTGCTCGCGCAACGCGCGGCTTGAGAAGGATGGGGAGGGAGCGGCCAGGTGCCCTTCTTGCTCGCCGAACGCGCACGGTGAAAGGGGTGGAATGACACCCGTGCTGATCCCTTGCTCCCGGAGCGCGCACGATCAGAATGTGCTCGCTCGACGGCCGCAGTGGGATCAACACGGGTGCCATTCCAAGGGAGAGGTGCGAGCAAGCTTGGAAGGATCATTGAGAAGGATGAGGGGTGTTCGATGCGCGCAGTAATGGGCAGCCTTGGCCACTCCCTTAAATTGAGGTTTGGCGAACTGGAAGACCCTCGCCCGTGCGCATGGAACGTCTCGACGTGCCAGTGGGTGGGAGGGTGAGACCGTTGCGCGTAGTGGGGGACTCATCCGGGCCATCATATGACAACGTAAACGAGCTAGCTTGGAAGGATCATCTTTGGTTACTCGCTGCGGCCTTGCCTGGGACAAGGCACGTCCCAGGGCGACGAGTCTGTCTTGGCAGACTCAGTGCGGGCGGGTGAAATAACCGCCAGGGTTGGGCGGGTGAGCAGTCTGGACTTTTTGAGCATCCTGCGGGAGCGCTCTTCTTTTGTGCCACACCTGCGGACAATCGAAGTTTTCGCGTGCCAACATCGTTTTCCGTAGCCTGCTAACTGATTCCTCTTCGTATCGATTACGCGGAGCCTGATGATGACTAAGCAACTTCGTACGATCTCCGATGGTAAGCCTCGCTGCGGATGGGTCGGTGGCAAACCGCATTTCATCGCCTATCATGACCATGAGTGGGGGGTGCCGATTCACGATGACCGGAAGCATTTCGAGATGTTGCTGTTGGAAGGCGCACAGGCGGGTCTTACGTGGGAAACAATCTTGCTGCGGCGGGATGGCTATCGTCGAGCGTTTGCGGAGTTCGATCCGAAGAAGGTAGAGCGATTCACGGCGAAGAAAAAAGCCGTGCTGCTGAAGAATCCCGGCATCATCCGCAACCGGCTCAAAATCGACTCGGCGGTGACCAACGCGCAGGCGTTTCTCACTGTACAGGAGGAGTTCGGTTCGTTCGATCGCTACGTCTGGCAGTTCGTGGGAGGGAAACCGATCGTGAATCGCTGGGCCAGGATGGCTCAGGTGCCAGCGAAGAGCGCAGTCAGCGATGCATTGTCGAAGGATCTCAAGAAGCGTGGTTTCCGGTTTGTCGGCAGCACGATCGTCTATGCCTACATGCAAGCTGCCGGATTGGTGAACGATCACACGACTGATTGCTTCTTGCGTGCTCGTGGCTAGCGGCTGGTGCATGGTAGCTGTCCTTGCTTCCCGTCAGCAAAGGAAGGCAGCCTGATCATGAAAACGATGTCGGTGCGCTGCTGCATTGCGGGAGGAGGCCCGGCCGGGATGATGTTGGGTCTGCTATTGGCGCGCGCAGGCGTTGAGGTTGTGGTATTGGAGAAACACGCCGACTTTCTCCGTGATTTCCGGGGCGACACCATCCATCCATCGACGTTGGAGGTCATGCACGAACTGGGATTGCTGGAGCGGTTGCTGACGTTGCCGCATCAGAAATCGTCGCGGATCAACGGGCAGTTCGGAGACCTGGCGTTGACGGTCGCGGATTTCTCGTCTCTCTCGACGCAGTGCCGCTTTATCGCCTTCATGCCGCAATGGGACTTTTTGAGCTTTCTCGCCGAAGAGGCGGCGCGTTATTCGACGTTTCAACTGCGGATGCACGCTGATGTGACGGGCCTTATCGAAGAGGCGGGCTCTGTGGTGGGACTTCGGGCGAACAGTCCAGATGGTACGCTCGAGGTGCGCGCGAGCCTTGTCGTGGGAGCCGACGGGCGACACTCGGTCGTTCGTGCCCAAGCCGGCTTGTCGGTGGAAGAATTCGGCGCGCCCATGGATGTTCTGTGGTTCCGTCTGTCCCGGCAGCCAAGCGATCCAGCAGATCCCATAGGCCGTTTCGACGCCGGTCGGATCTTCATCATGCTGAACAGGAGTGACTATTGGCAGTGCGGCTTCGTCATCCCAAAGGGATCGCGAGATCAACTTCAGGGGCGAGGGTTGCCGGCTTTTCGTGATGCTGTCGCACAGCTCGCGCCGTTCATGGCCGACCGTGTCGGCGAACTTCAAGACTGGGAATCGATCAAGCTATTAACGGTTCAGGTCGACCGGTTGCGCCGGTGGTATCGTCTTGGTCTCCTCTGCATCGGTGATGCGGCGCATGCGATGTCCCCGGCTGGTGGTGTCGGGATCAACCTGGCCATACAGGATGCGGTTGCGACGGCGAATCTGCTGGCCGCGCCGCTACGTGCGGGGCGACCGACAGTCCAAGACCTCCAGCGCGTCCAGCAGCGGCGTGAGTGGCCGACCAGCATGACGCAACGAGTGCAGCTCATGATTCAGAATCGAGTCATCAAGCGCGTCCTTACCGATAGGGACAAGTTCTCACCGCCCTTAGCAATCCGGCTGCTGGCGTTGTTTCCGTTCCTCAGCCGGATTCCCGCCCGGATGATCGGACTCGGATTCCGACCGGAGCATGTGCATACGGCCGACTCAAAGACTCCGCGCGCATCAGCGGCAGTCGCATCACACTAACAGCGGTTTCTCTGGTTCATCTTGTTTGTTTTGTTCATCTGGTGCATCTGGTTCAACCAAATTAACGAGACAAACCAAACAAACCAGAGCAACCAGCCGGTTCCCGCGCTTCGCGCGGCACGGCTTGCGTCCTTTCCGGGAATTCTCCGTCTACAGAGGTAAGGGGAGGCACGGTGCTTTCCCATTTACTCGAAAGGAGAATCCCATGAGAGCTCATATTTCTCTCGATGTGCGAAACGTGCCCGACTCGGTTGAGTTCTATCAGAAGGTCTTTGGTGTGGCGCCGCAGAAGCAGACGACGGACTATGCCAAGTTCGATTTGACGGCACCGGCGCTGAATTTAGCGCTCGTGTCGTCCACCGGCAGGGTGAGCGCGGTGAACCACCTCGGCATTGAAGTCGAATCTACCAATGATATCGCGATCTGGAAACAGCAGCTATTGGAACGGGGCATCCTCGATAAGGTCGAGGAGAGCTTAGCCTGTTGCTTCGCGCGGCAGGACAAGCTCTGGTTTACCGACCCGGACGGCAATCCCTGGGAAGTCTTTACGGTCCATGAGCAGTTGGCTGTGGAGGGTTCGCTCGGGCAGACCGGCTGCTGTGTGCCAAAGGGGAAGGGTGCGTTGGGACCGGCGACTTGCACAGCATAAGGAAAGAGCAGTACCGTATGGAATCGAACGGCGGAGGTGTTCAGATGGAGGCCCATGCTCTGGAGACTTGGCGGCAAGTCCACAAAGGCCTCCGTGCGTTCATCGCGAAGCGTGTCGACAATGAGGCTGAGGTCGATGACATCGTACAGGACGTCTGGCTCAAGATGCAGCGAGGGCTCGATGGGCTAAAAGATCAGCGCCGGCTGATCTCATGGATCTACCAGATTGCGCGTCACGCAATCATTGATCATTACCGTGCACCGGGGCGCCGGCAAGAAATGCCTGCCGGTCTCGCGGCAGACCTCGAAGCCTATCAATCGTCGTCCACCATGACGACGGCATCTGAGGAATCCGGCCAGCTTCGTACGGAGCTGGCCAACTGTCTTCGTCCCATGATCGAACGTTTGTCCGGAGAGTATCGGCAAGCGGTGATTCTGGTCGATCTTGAAGGGCTTGCTCAGCAGGAGGCTGCCGCTCAACTCGGTCTCTCGCTCTCCGGGATGAAATCTCGCGTGCAACGGGGGCGTCGTAAATTGAAGGGGATGTTGGAAGCCTGTTGTACGATCGAACTCGACCAGCGACGTGGAGTGGTCGACTACGATGTGCGGGATCAGCAGAACCATTCCTGCCGAGACCTACCTGACTGCGGCATTCTGGGTACCCGTGAAACGTGAAACGTGAAAACCGGCGGGTTGCTCTGGTCTGTTTGGTTTGTCTGATTTGTCTGGTTTTTGGTTGATAAAACTAACCAGATGAACCCGCCGTTGCTTATTGGGTTGAGCTCTCCGACGAGCTGACGAAGGATTTGCGGTAGCCGGTTACCCTTTCCAAGTATTGGCGGGTTTCCTGGTAGGGCAGATTTTGGCGCAACTGGTCATAGACGCTGGCCGGCTGGAGGCTGTTGATCTGGTTGACGGCCGCCACACGGTCGCGCGAAAAGGTGCGGAAGACGTTGCTCGGGCCGGTGTTGTAGGCTGCAATCGCACAGTACTCCCGCGACACATTGTGCTCCACGTCTTCCAGCTGATTAAACATCAACACGTTCAAATAGGCGGTTCCCAACTCGACGTTGTTGGCGGGATCGAATAGGTAATCCCGCGAGGGAGCCACGTCCTTGCCTTTCGCCTTTCGGTAGGCTTCGCGGCCCCCGCTGGTGGGGACCAGTTGCATGAGTCCGTAGGCGGGGGCCGAGCTGACGGCATAGGGGTTGAAGTTACTCTCCGTGCGGATGACCGCGAAGACCAGGCTGGGGCTGATGCGATATTGTTGCGCAAACTGATGAACCAGTGGCCGGTATTTGTCGGCTTGCTTCACCGCGAGGTTGGACACCATTGCCATTGTGACGTAGTGGACCGTTTTCTTGTTTCCGTCTTGGTCGACGGTCCGTGTGTCGGATTTCTTTTCAAGGAGATAGGCGGCAAAGGGCTCGGCGTCATCCGGCGTGCGCATTGGTTTATTCTGCTGATCGAGGACGAGGCCGAAAAGGTAAGGGTCCTTATCGCCGGTGAGGACGATTTCTTTGTCTGAAAACAAATCGACCGATCGGGGATCTTGCGGAGTCAGGATCGTCGTGATCACGGCATTCTTGAGACTGCGTGGGGGGTCTTGTTCGTCCAGCGTTTCGACCAGAATCTCGCCTGAATCGAAATCGACGATCGCCCGGCTCTTATAGTTTTGCGTGTACTTCACATATTTCTTGCGTTCGGGCAGTTGGACTTCTTTCTTCCCCCAGGTCTTGCCGACGTTCACCCCGAGGGCGGCAAGGATGGTCTCGAAGTCCTTCTTTGCGGCGCGCAGATCCCTGAGCAGCGCTTCGGGATCGCGCGCATATTGGTCGAGACGCTTCTTGGCGATCTGTGCAGGATCTTTTCCCGCGGCGAGATCGATGATGGCCTGTCCGGTCTGGCCCCTGGCGACTCGTCCAGCCGCTGTCAGGGCTCGGTCGGTTGTTTCACAGCCGGAGGCGAGCAAGGTGAAGGTGAGGATCAACAGCGTGTAGAGCAAGGTCGATGGGCGCATGGGCGTATTGTACAGATTTCGCGTTGGCTTACAAACCAACCAGCTGGTAGTTTTGGTTCATCTGGTCTCTCTGGTTCAACCAAATAAACAAGACAAACCAAACAAACCAAATGAACTCTAGGTGCTAGGGCTGGTCGGCGGACTGTGTCTGTTTTCCCTCGAGTTCGGTCCAGCGGTTATAAAGCCGCTCCGCGGCTGTGCGGGCTGCGGACAACGCCTCGGATCTCTCTTGTAACGCCGCCGCATTGGAGGCGACGGCGGGGTCTTCCACTGCGGCCTGACAGGCAGCAATGGTCTCCTCGGCTTGGAGAATTCTTTCCTCCATCTTCGACCACTCCTTTTGCTCCCGATAGGACAGGCCTGTTCGTTTTGTCTTTGGAGTTGATCCCGATTCGACGCGGGCTGGCTTGGAGGGCCGTGACGTCGAGATACGAGTCTGTTCCGCCGCCTTGCGTTCTTGTGCAGACTCCCATTGCGCATAGTCGGCGAACCATTCGATCCGTCCTGTGCCGTCCAGCG
>DASYVB010000042.1:0-6123 GCA_036000525.1 Nitrospiraceae bacterium
TCTCAAGAAGAGCAAGTTCGGGATCGCCGCCGATCGGGCGCTCGAAGAATTCACGCTGGCTTCCTCACTCGCCAACATCGATGTCGTCGGGGTTCATAAGCATATCGGGTCGCAGTTGACGGAAGTCACGCCGTTCGTCGAAGCCGTGAAGAAGGTGGTGAAGCTGGTCGAAGCCTTGAAGGCCCAGGGCATCAACATCCGGTACGTCAATATCGGCGGCGGTCTTGGCATTACCTACTCGGATGAAACGCCACCGCTGCCGCAGGACCTTGCGGATGCCGTGTCGCCACTGCTGAAGAATTTGAATGTGACCCTCATCATGGAGCCAGGCCGCGTCATCGTCGGCAACGCCGGCATTCTCGTGACGAAGGTATTGTATCGGAAGGACGGCGAAGCGAAACGGTTTATTATCGTCGATGCGGCAATGAACGACCTGATCAGACCGAGCCTTTACGGGGCCTATCACGAGATTCGTCCCTTGTCCGAGGCGGTGTTGCAGCGGCCCAAGCATCAGGTGGATGTTGTCGGCCCGGTCTGTGAGTCCGGCGATTTTCTGGCGAAGGACCGGTCACTGCCGGAGGTCAACCCGGGTGACATGCTTGCGGTGATGAGTGCGGGGGCCTATGGATTTGTCATGGCCTCCAATTATAATTCACGACCACGGGTACCTGAAGTCCTGATCAAAGACGGGGAGATCCATGTCATCAAGACCAGGGAAACCTACGACGATTTGGTGAAGGGCGAAGCGATTCCGGCATTTCTTAATTGATGAGTGGGCGCGACGGACGCGTTGTCGACGAAGGAGTCACATGTTTACAGGTACATTGATCGCCATTGTGACCCCATTCAGGAATGGCAAGGTTGATGAGCGGGCCTTCGGCGACCTTATAGAATGGCAAATTGCAAACGGGACGAACGGGATTGTGCCCTGCGGCACCACCGGCGAATCCGCCACCCTCTCACACCAGGAACACCACCGCGTGGTCGAATTGACCGTCGAGGTGGTCAATCGGCGCGTCCCCGTGATTGCCGGGACTGGCTCCAACAGCACGGAAGAAGCGGTGTCCCTCACGAAACACGCCAAGCAGGCAGGGGCCGAAGGGGCGCTGCTGATCACACCTTATTACAACAAGCCGACGCAAGAGGGGCTGTACCGACATTACAAAGTGATCGCGGAGTCCGTGGATCTTCCGCAGATCCTGTATAACATTCCCGGACGGACCGGCGTGAACATGTTGCCTTCCACGGTCTCAAGGCTTTGTGGGTTACAGAGCATTGTCGGGATCAAAGAGGGGAGTGGGTCAGTCCAGCAGGCCTCTGAGATTGCGCGTACGTGTGGAGATAGAATGACGGTCCTGGCGGGAGATGACGCCCTGACGTTGCCCATGATGGCAGTCGGAGGAAAAGGGGTCATTAGCGTGACATCGAACGTCGTTCCATCCGAGATGGCTCAATTGGTCAAGGCCTTCTTGAGCGGACGCATCGACGAAGCGCGACGGATTCATTTCGCATTGTCGCCGCTGTTCAACGCGCTCTTTTACGAGACCAATCCGATTCCGGTGAAAACTGCGCTGGGCATGATGGGAAAAATCGATCCGGAGCTGCGGCTGCCGCTTTGTGCCATGGCGACCGAAACAAAGGACCAACTCACACGGATCTTAAAGGATGCAGGCCTCATTTAACGTGAAGCGTGAGGCGTGAGGGGTAAGGTTTCGGATGATCAACGTCATCGTCGCAGGGGCTGCCGGTCGCATGGGCTGTCGGCTGGTTGCGCTTACGAAAGATTCGAGCGTCCTGAGGCTGGCCGGTGCGGTTGAAGGGAAGGGCCATCACGCTGTGGGCGACGATGCCGGGGAGACAGCGGGCTGTGGACGTACGGGCATTCCGATTACCGACGATCTCGCGGCGCTTCTAGACCGAGGCGAAGTGGTCGTCGATTTTTCCGCTCCTGAAGCGACCCTGGATCACTTACGCACCGCGGCTCAACATCGACGAGCCATGGTGATTGGCACGACGGGGTTTTCCGCACCCCAGCTCGAAGAGATGAAATCCCTTGCCTGCCAAGTTCCCTGCGTGTTGTCCCCCAACATGAGCGTGGGTATCAATCTGATCTACAAGGTCATCAGCGAGATGGCGAAAACGCTAGGGGACGAATACGACATTGAGGTGATTGAAGCCCATCATCGTCTAAAAAAAGATGCGCCGAGCGGGACGGCGCTCAAGATTGCGGAAGTCTTGGCGAAAGCTGTGAACCGCGATCTGGATCAGGTCGGCGTCTATGCCAGAAAAGGTCTTATCGGGGAACGGAAGAAGGGTGAGATCGGGATTCAAACAATCCGTGCCGGCGACATTATCGGCGACCACACGATTCTCTTTGGCGGAATGGGTGAACGCATCGAGGTGACGCATCGAGCGAATAGCCGAGATACCTTCGCGGGAGGCGCCTTGCGCGCCGCTCTGTGGGTGGTTCGGCAGCCACCAGGCCTGTACGACATGATGGATGTGCTGAATCTCCGATAGTTCCTCCTCCCGGTTCCGGCTCCCCACTTCGTGAATCTGACTGGGAATGAAGCTCTCCGCAGCAAGCTGCGGGGTATCTTGCGAAATTCTCCGAAGCCGCTACCCTCCTTCGCCAAGGCTATGGAGGGTTCTCCTCGCCTTCATCCCCGCAGCAAGCTACGGGGTATGCGGCAAAGGAGAATCATCTGCTGTCGTGACAGATCCTCTGGTGAAGCGCCATCGGGTTCACATCACCTCAGCTGCCTTATGCTCGTTGTGCGTGAGCGGTTTCGGCACTGTCATAGCATTAATGTCTCGCGGTAATAGGCCGAGGTTCCTGGTCCGCTGATTTCCGGCGACCACAATTCAAACAGGCAAACACTGTGATCGCAAGCCCTGCGTTCAGATCCACCGCCCGTTCCGGCAACATCGCCCCGCGGCATTTATCGCAGATCGTCATGCTCGACAATCTAACATGCTAGAAAATGGAAGCATATCCATCTGAAGTACTGGGTTTTCTCGGGAAATAGGCCCTTCCGCTCATATGCAGCTAGGCCGTTTGAGTAGAGGGTAGGAATGAGAATCCGTTAGCTTATCAGCCAGAATAGATTGTGGAGTCCTTGACAGGGGTGAGGCTGTCCCATAGGATTGTGGAATCAGAAAGAGTCCTCCACTATGTATAGGATTATCCTCATTCTCGGGCTACTTGTAGTGCTGTATTTTCTCCTCCGGCGTGCCATTCGAGAGTTCAAAGGCCAAGGCAAGCCGGACCTTCTCCCTCCTGGTAAGAATCACATGGTGCAGGATCCCGTCTGCAAGGTATTTGTTCCAAGGGGAGCGGCGATAACGGAAGATATTGGGGGACAGACGTATTACTTCTGCAGCCAATCTTGCGCGCACAAGTTCCAGGAACAGCTCGCGGGTTAACAGCCCGAGTAACTAGAGTCGGAGAGTTTTTCCTCTTTGTCGAATTTGAGCGTGATCTGGCACTGATTGGGAGAGAAATTAAAGAAGGGTGGGCCTGATTTGCCGCCGGCAATGCGATAGTAGGTCCAGGTTTCGCCGCCAAAAAATCTCGGAGCCTTGCCGCTCGGCTCTCCCCAGTTCTTCTCAAACCAGGCTTTGTCCTTGCCTTGAAGCTCAGCCGGTTTGAGCGACTGTTCAAGATAGGGATTACTACCGCCGCAGCCGGTCAGGGCCAGACAGAAAAGGAGAACCCAAGCCGATCGTTGCACCGTGCACTCTCCTCGGTCGTATGAATAAACGCAGAGACGAGCCTATGATGAATAACCGGATTCTAACCGGTGGTCTGGGGCCTGTCAAACCGACATGTGCCGTCAGACGATTGCAGCCTGGTTGAGTTCTTCATAGAATATCCGATAACGAATTGATCCCAAGGATTTCTCATCCCGATATGAAAGGACAAACCCATGAAATTCTTTCTTGATACAGCCAATGTGAAGGAAATCCAGGAGGCGGCCAGTCTCGGACTTCTTGACGGAGTGACCACGAATCCGTCCCTCGTCGCCAAGGAAGGGCGCAGCTTTAAGGAAGTGCTCATCGAGATTTGCAACATCGTAGATGGGCCGATCAGTGCAGAGGTTGTCAGCCTCGAAGCCGATGCCATGGTGAAGGAAGGGAAGGGCCTTGCAAAGATCCATAAGAACATCGTCGTGAAAGTGCCTTTGATTGCGGAGGGATTGAAGGCCACCAAGAGAATGGCTGCCGAGGGTATCAAGGTGAATGTCACATTGTGCTTTTCTCCAACCCAGGCGCTCCTCGCAGCAAAAGCCGGCGCCTGGTGCGTCTCACCCTTCATCGGCCGGCTTGACGACATCAGCTCAAATGGGATGGAGCTGATCCGCCAGATCCTGACCATCTACCGCAATTACGACTTTAAAACCCAGGTGCTGGTGGCCAGCGTGCGCCATCCTCAGCACGTAGTCGAGGCTGCGCTAGCTGGTGGGCATATCTGTACGATGCCCTTCTCAATTTTTCAGCAGATGGTGAAACATCCGCTGACGGATAACGGACTCAAGAAGTTCCTGGCGGACTGGGAGGCACAAGCCAAGAAATAATGCCTATTAGCCGGCTCGCGTGCCTGCCGGTTCGGCCAGTCGCTGTCGAGCAGTTGCAAAGATATGGTGAAACATCGGCTTGGTCAATCGTCCGGTGAAGGTGTTTTGCTGGCTTGGATGGTATGAGCCGATTAGTGTAGTGCTCCAGGGAAGGACCTGTACTACTCCATGGGAAAATTTCGGGAGCGGTGAGGGAAGTGGCAACCCCTCATCACGACAGGCTTTCAAGTAGTGATCGAACGCAATCTTGCCCAGTGCCACAACCACTCGGATCTTCCGTAACAACCGGAGCTCCTCCCGCAGGTAGGGACGGCAGGCCTTGAATTCTTCAGGGGCTGGTTTGTTGTCAGGCGGTGCGCAACGGACGGTGGCGCCAATGTAACAATCCGATAGCTTCAGCCCGTCATCCCGGTGATGAGAGCTGGGTTGGTTGGCGAAGCCAAATCGATGTAAGGCGTCATACAACCAGTCCCCACTGCGATCGCCTGTAAACACCCGTCCGGTTCGATTACCGCCGTGGGCGGCCGGCGCCAGCCCGAGCACGTAGAGGCGGGCGTGGGAGTCCCCGAATCCAGGTACCGGACGTCCCCAGTAGGTCCAGTCCTCAAACTGTTTCCGTTTCTCTGCGGCGATCGACTCCCGATAGATGACGAGCCGTGGGCAGGCGGTGCAGTGGGTGATGTGATCGTTGAGGAGGGTCAGCGCACGCATAGTTGGCGCAGTCTAGCACGAAATCTGATAGTCGATCATGCTTGCCGGTCCCTCATCAGGCTGATAGCATACCTACTCGACTTCGGATCGTTCACCGCATGTAGGAGGCAGGATTGGTATGACGACATGGCTTCGACGAGCACTGGTGTTCAGTGGATTGTGGATGGTGATCACGCTTCCGATTGCGACAGGAGCACAGCCGCAGCCTGAACATCCCGAGGCAAAGGAGAGCACGCCTCGATCTGGAGCCAATGGAGAACCAGAGCGAGAGGGGATACTGCTCGATCCCCTAGAGAACCCCAACGAGCCAGAAGATCGCCTCGTCATTCTTCCGGAAATCAAGCGAGATGGAGAGCGCTACTTCCTCAGTTCGTTCAAGCTGCCTGACAAGCTGACCTTTGCCGGCCAGCCAGTCCCGCTCGATAACTGGCAGGTACGTGAACGCATCGAGTATGAGTTCTATCAATTTCTAGAAGACCAGGGTGAAAGTATCATCCTTGCCAAACGAACCGGACGCTGTTTCCCTCCCGCCGAAAAACAACTGGCCGATGCCGGCTTACCGGACGACCTCAAGTACATGCTGCTGGTGGAGAGCAAGTGTGTGGCCGCCGCCTATTCAAGGGCGAAAGCGTCGGGGCCGTGGCAGTTCGTCCCTTCTACCGGGCGGCGCTATCGTCTCAAGAGCGACGCGGTCCGCGACGATCGCCGCAATTTAGAAATGTCGACGGAAGCGGCGGTCAAGTATTTGCGCTATCTGAAAGATTTCAAGCAGAACGATTGGTTCATGGCCATGGCCTCGTACAATGCCGGTGAAGAACGAGTTCGTCGGTTATTG
>DASYVB010000043.1:0-3735 GCA_036000525.1 Nitrospiraceae bacterium
CCTTGTAGGAAAAGTCCGGCTGAATCTCGGTCAAAATCATGTGAATGGAGTTGCTGCCGATGTCCAGAAGAGCCAGTTTGAGCATACGCTAACAGCCCATTGTCCCACAATTGAAAGAACGGTGGCAACGATTTCTATGTCATTGGAAATATAGGGAATGCCAATTGTGCCCGGCGTCTGTTTCGGGCGGTTCAGGGGCTTGTAAACTCTCGGTTAAACCGCTCTCAATCGAGCGGGGAGTGAAGTCACGCAAGATCAACGAAGTATTGTGAGCCGGAGGTCGTCGAAGTAGGTGACCGCGTCGGACTTGGTCCAGAGCCCAATGCGGCCCTCTCGGAAGGTCTCGTCGCAAAGGTCAAAGATTTTGCGATCGTCGTAAAACACTTGAATTTGGCAGCCGCGATTGATTACGCGCAAACTATGCCATTTTCGGACATCGATAATCTGATCAAAATTCTTCAGCATCTTTCTGATGCCGTTCACAACGTGGTAGACCCGAATATTCTGCTCCAGGGGGTTGGCGCGCGTCAGATAGTAGTTTCGGTCATTCTGAGCCCGCCACACGAGACCCCCGCCCATGTCTGCTTTGCCCGAGATCGGAAGAAACGAGACGGAGAGGTCCAAATCGCTTGAGTTGGTATCGTCGACGAGGACCAGGTTGTAATTATGTTCCCCGCCTTTGTTCCGGAGTTGCGCGAGGACATTGGGTGGGCTGATCGCTTTGGGACTCTCCATCACTTTCCAGTCGCCCGCCGGCCGCCCATCGAAGAACGTGCCCATGATGAATTTGGGCGGAAGCTGATCGCGAGAATCTCCATCGAAATTCCAAGTGAGAACAGGCTCCGAGGCCAACGTAGCGGCGCTAGCCGGCCTGCCGAGTCCGAGCAATAGGAGCGAGCCGACGACAAAGAGCAAGAACCTCACGATGCTGTCTCCTTCTAGCCCTTCTTCTTCATGGCGTCGAGTCCGGCCTTGAGCCCTTTGGCGACCTTGTCTGGGCTATCGTTGGCCCAGAAATGCATGAAATAGAGGTCTGGCGTGCCATGCACAAGATGGTTATGCAGCGCTGTCACCTCGATCCCATTCTCTGTCAATGCTTTGGTGACTCGATTCACTTCATCTCTGGTCAGGACAAAATCCCCCGTTGCGGCAACCTTGCCATCCCCAGCGGCCTGAAAATTCAGAGCCGTCGCCATCCCCATGCTCGGTGGCAGCGTGACCCCCTCCATCTTGATGTGTTCCGACCTCGGGATGGAAACCTGCAGGACACCGCCTTTCACCTGTCCCTTGTGGCCGAGCGTCTCCTGTATCTTATCGGTGTTGAATCCGGCTTCCTCGGGAGTCGTCTTTCCGCCGGCTTCGATCGGCGTCTTCGTGAGGCTGAGGGCAGCTTTTATGCTAACGGCCAACTTTGCTGGATTGCCCTTTGCCGCGATGTGCAGAAACAACACGCGGGGAGTTTCACCGATCAGATGGTTGTGCAGCGCCGTCACTTCAATGCCTTCCTTCCTGAGTTTCTGAAAAACCGGCGCCACCTCAACCTCTGTCAACACGAGATCACCATCAACCACGGCTTCGCTTCCCGCTTGCTTGAAGGCGATCCAGCTTCCGAGCGCCAGAGATGGCTTGACCTTCACGTCTTTGACTGACACGCTGAGGTCAGTGCGCGGCAAGGAAATCTTATAGACGTCGTCCTTCAGCTCGCCGGCTTTGCCGATGGCCTTCTCGATGGCTGTGGTGTCGAATTTAGAGGCTTCTGCGGATTGGGCGGCAAGTGCAGGTGAGGCAGAAACCAAGATCAGAGCCATCAGGCCGATTATTGGTCTTTTCATAATTCTCCTCCTTTCAAATGAACTCGACTGTATTCCATATTTGTAACGGATGTTGCAAACTTATGCAATATTTGTTAGGCTACTTAACAACTATGGGGTGGGTGGTGTTTTCATATTCGCTGCCGTCCAAGGCGTCCTCGAGCCCACGGGTCGCGCTTTGGCGTCGGCTACAACGGGTAGGGGCGATCACGCCGAAAGCCGGGGTTTATGTTCTTCCTGATCGGGATGAGTGTGTCGAGGCCTTCCAGTGGCTGACGCAGGAGGTTCAACAGGCAAAAGGTGAAGCTGTGGTCATGCGCGTGGAGCGGTTTGAAGGATTGACCGATCCGCAGATCATCGAACTGTTCCGTGATTCGTGCAGGAGCAAATACTCGGAAATTGAAACAGAGGCGGCAGATGTCGAAAAGGCCATCCAGGCTACGAAGAAATCGAAGAACAGTTCGGGAATCCTGGAGCGCCTGGAGAAGTTGCGAAAAAAGTATGCGGAGGTGGCTCAGGTGGACTTCTTCGAGTCTGCTGAAGGAGCAGGTGTTGCCGCACAGATACGCGGTCTCCAGCAAGCCCTCCGTCAAGGGTCCTCGTCTGACCCCACGGTTGCCTCGGTCACGCTTTCGGAGTACCGAGACAAACGCTGGGTCACACGGCCGCGCCCTCATGTGGATCGACTTGGGTGTGCCTGGCTTATTCGTCGTTTTATCGATCCGAAAGCTGAGATCCGCTACGCTACCGACCCCAAGCCTGATGAAGTGACATTCGACATGCGTGGCGCCGAATTCGGACATAGGGGCGACCACTGCACGTTTGAAACGATGCTCTCGGCGTTCAACTTGAATGAGCCAGCTCTGAGTTTAGTTGCAGAAATTGTCCATGACATAGACATTCGGGATGGCCGTTATGCCAGACCGGAAGCAGGGGGGATTGACATCATTCTGAAGGGTTGGTTGCTTGCAGGGCTCTCAGATCGTGAGCTCGAATCGCGAGGCATCGAGTTGTTTGAGAGCCTGTACACTGCGTTTTCTCGTCGGCCACGGCTGGCAGAGCGTTAGAGAGAACGGTGCTGTCATGTTGATAGGACACGCGAGGCTCTCGTTGATTCATTCCGAATTTTCCTTTAGGATAAGTTGACATGGTCCGAGCGGCGCTTAAAAACCCTTACGCGGTCGTGGCGATCAGTCTGATCGTGGTGATTCTGGGGGTGGTGGCCTACCTGAAGATGGTCCGGGACATCTTTCCGGAGATCAACGTGCCGGTGGTGGCGGTCGCCACGTTTTACAAGGGAATGGGCCCTTCCGAGATGGAGGGGGCCGTCACCCTGCGGCTGGAGCAGCTGTTGCTCCAAGCCAGCTACGTGGACCACATCGAGTCCCGCTCCCTTCCCGGCGTCAGCCTGATCAAGGTCTATTTTCATCCCGAATACAGTGTGGACGCCGGGTTGTCCGAAATCACCAGCCTGACCTACTCGGCCTTGCGGTTCATGCCGAAGGGGATGTTTCCGCCCACGATCATCAAGTTTGGCGCCACCAACCTGCCGATCGCCAACCTGACGCTGTCCAGCAGCACGTTGAGTGAGAAGGAAGTCCGTGACATCGCCTACTTCTCTGTCCGTCCTCAATTGGGCACAGTCCAGGGGATCTCTCTGCCGCCCACCTTCGGAGGGGCCGTCCGGCAGATTACGATATTCCTGGATCGCGAAAAAATGCTGGCGCGCGGGATCAGCGCGAATGAGGTCATCAAGGCGGTCAATGCAGAAAATCTCCTGACCCCGACCGGGAACGTCAAGATCGGCGATTTCGACTACAACGTGTACAGCAACAGCATCGCCGCGTTCGTCAAGGACATGAACGGCTTCCCCGTGAAAGTCGTCAACGGTGTGCCCGTGTATCTCAAGGACGTCGGCACCGCG
>DASYVB010000044.1:0-14123 GCA_036000525.1 Nitrospiraceae bacterium
GTGAAAACGCTGCTCTATTCGACAGGGAAAGACACGATCGCCGTGTTGATCCGGGGAGACCATGAGGCAAATGGGGTCAAGATTCAACGGCTCTTGCGAGTGACTGATCTTGAACTCGCACCTCCCACCGTCGTCGAGCAAGTCACTGGCGCACCGGTAGGGTTTGCCGGTCCCATTGGCCTGAACCACGTTCGGATTATTGCCGACCACGCTATTAAAACCTTGCGCAACGTGGTCGTCGGCGGCAATCAGATCGATATGCACTATGTCGATGCGAATTGGGATCGTGATTTTCGGGTCGAGCAGTTTGCCGATCTCCGCAGCGCCTGTGCAGGAGATCCGTCACCGAGAAAAGACGGGACATTGAAGGCGACAAAAGGCATCGAAGTCGGACATGTCTTTATGCTCGGCACAAAATACAGTGAAACCATGAAGGCCTCATTCCTGGATCTTCACGGCAAAGAATGCTTCGCCGTCATGGGATGTTACGGCATCGGCATCGGACGCACTGCCGCTTCGGCGATCGAACAGAACCACGACGCTAAAGGCATTATCTGGCCCTTCCCAATCGCGCCGATCCACGTACATCTCCTCCCGCTCACCCAATCAGCCCAGACTTCCCAAGTCGCCGCGCAGCTCTACGGCGAACTGCAGGCCGCAGGGTTCGAGGTACTCTGGGATGATCGGGACGAACGAGCGGGCGTGAAGTTCAACGATGCGGACCTGATGGGAGCCCCGTTTCAACTCGTCGTCGGAGACAGGGGCCTCGCCGAAGGAGTCGTAGAGGTCAAAACTCGGAAGGACGGGGTCAAGCTCAAGCTGCCTCCGGCTCAAGTCGCCGCTCATCTGACTCGCACACAAGCGAGTTGAAAACCATGCCGCCCGCCAGTGGCGTCATTCATGTTTCGCTTCCTTATCCGTGGCCAGTCTGAAACCGTCTTTTCCTTGCCTTCCATCCGTGATCAGCTAGACTGAATTTCGACCGCTGCCACTAGGCACTTGTGGTCACGTGGATCGTACTCACTCTTTTTGAGCATACGAATCCGACGACGACTTTCCCAGTCGATGGTAGGAGTCCCCTATAATGCCGGCCAAGCCTATCCCGGAAAATCTTCAGGAACTTCAGCAGAAAGTGGCATTCGCCGAGAACGTCAAGCGCATCACGGATCAAATCCATGCGGCCAGCGATCTTGACCATATTCTCCTCGACCTGCGTAAAGAAATTCTTAGCATCTTAGATGCCGAGGACCTCACCATCTACGCGCTCGATTCGGAGAAGAAAGAGATCTTCTCCAAAATCCCTCACATCGACAGCGTCGAGGAAATCCGCATTCCCATCACCGAACAAAGTCTGGCTGGGTTCTGCGCAAAGTATCTCCGCCCAGTGAGCATTGCCGACGCCTATAACATTGCCGAGCTGCAAGGCGTCCATCCCCCACTCCTCCATGACTCCTCCTACGACAAGCGGACCGGATTCAAGACGAAACAGGTCCTGACCTACCCGATCGTGGCGGACAACAAATATTTGATGGGCGTCTTCCAACTCCTCAACAAGAAGAGCGGCGCACGATTCACCAGAAAAGACGAGGAATCCGTCGCGGAGATTGCAAAGGCACTAGGCATCGCCTTTTTCAATCTCCGCAAGATCTCGAAGAAAAACCCAACCAAGTTCGATCGCCTGGTCACGAGCAACCGCATTACCCAGAACGAATTGGACCAGGCGATTGCCGAGTCCCGGAGAGGCGTGTCGGACTTCGAGGGCATCCTGATTGAGAAGTACAAGGTGCCGAAACTCGAAATCGGCAAGTCGCTCGCCCAGTTTTACAAATGCCCCTACATCGAGTACAGCGATCGAACAATTGTCGATGTCGAACTCCTGAAAAACCTGAACGTCGACTACCTCAGGAAAAACCACTGGATGCCCCTCAAGCGGGACCGAACCGCCATTGAAATTTTGACGGACGACCCGGGCGATCTCGATCGTGTGGCGGATATTAAGCGGACGTTCCCCGGCCTTAACATTCGCTTTGCGATCAGCCTCCGTCGTGATATCGCCCAGTTCCTCGGCGCCGCCACAGGACAGGGAGATACCGGTACCACTCGCAAGTTAGATGAGAATGTCTCCGACATTCTCGGCGAACTCGTCAGCGAAGCCCAAGAGGCAGCAGCGGAGGATGCCGGAGGCGGGCTCGACGAAAACGACAATGCCATCGTGCGGCTGGCCAATCAGATCATCGCCGATGCCTATCGACAAGGCGCCTCCGATATTCATGTCGAACCCTATGGCGACAAACGTGAAACGCTTGTCCGATTCCGGGTTGACGGCGACTGTTTCGAATACATGAAGATTCCGCAGAGCTATCGGCGCGCCATCGTGTCGCGTCTGAAGATCATGGCCAGCCTCGACATTGCAGAACGGCGCAAACCCCAGGACGGCAAGATCAAATTTAAACTGTCGGACAGCAAGGAAATCGAGTTGCGCGTTGCGACGATTCCGACCGCCGGATATAACGAAGACGTGGTCATGCGTCTGCTCGCGGCCAGCGAGCCTTTGCCCCTCGACAAGATGGGGTTCTCGGACCGGAATTTCGCGGGAATCAAGCAGATCGCTGCAAAACCCTACGGCATCATTCTCTGCGTCGGACCAACCGGCTCAGGAAAAACCACAACCCTGCACTCCGTCCTCGGCTTCATCAACACGCCCGACATTAAGATCTGGACGGCGGAGGACCCCGTCGAAATCACACAATATGGGCTCCGGCAGGTTCAAGTTCTCCCAAAGATCAACTTCACATTTGCCGCTGCCATGCGCTCATTTCTTCGGGCCGACCCAGACGTGATCATGGTCGGAGAAATGCGCGATAAAGAAACGGCTGATATTGGCATTGAAGCCTCATTGACCGGACACCTCGTCCTGAGCACACTCCATACAAACAGCGCGGTGGAAACCGTCACTCGACTTCTTGATATGGGCTGCGATTCGTTTAGTTTTGCCGATGCGATGTTGGGAGTCCTCGCCCAGCGCCTCACTCGCCGAATTTGCAAGGACTGTACGGAGCATTACGTCGGGACACCGGCAGAATACGAGGAAATCCGCCAGGGCTATGGACCTGAACACTGGGACAAGCTCGGCATCCCGCAAGACAACACCTTCCGCCTAGCCCGCGGGAAGGGATGTGAAACCTGCAAGCACACTGGCTTTAAGGGACGCGTGGCCATCCACGAGTTGCTTCTGGGATCGGACAATCTCAAACGCATGGTTCAGACGAAGGCGAGAACTGAAGAGATGCTAAAGGCTGCCATTGAAGAGGGTATGACCACCCTCATGCAGGATGGAGTTCAGAAGACCCTGCTGGGCCACACCACGTTCAAGGAAGTCAAGGCAGTGGCCATCAAGTGAAGCCCCCCGCGCTCCCGCGCGGGTCATCCTCAGAGGAATGCGGAACTCTCCGTAGCCCTCCTTCGCTAAAGCTTCGGATGGCTCTCCTCGCCATTCATGCCCCGCTCGGAAGAGCGGGGCATGAATGGCGAGGAGAGTAATCTGACTCAAAGAACACGGGTCACGCCAATCCACGGAGGGACGTTTCAACCCATAGTTTCTATCTCGCGCGAAACACGTCCGCACGCCCCTGTACCTGCATCCCCGCGACCGTGCGAATCTCGGCCTATCCACGCGATCAGAAGTACATCGTTCCTCCTATGTTCTATCGACAAAGATAGACGCATCGGTCCTGCCAAGCACTTTGGCGCATGACTGGGCCACCATTCCTTCTCCCCTTCATGAGGAGAAGGCCGGCAAAGGACTTGATTAAAGAACGGGCTTATGCCTGTATCGATGGCGCACGGGAGAGAAATTTCCGCATATGGGTTTCAGCGAGTTGAGAGACAGCGGTAAACTCTAATCCGAATGTGTGATGATTGCCCCATCGCACTGTCGCGTCGACATTCATCATCGCAGTCTGATCCGGCAAACGCAAACTGATCACAAGCTGATCTCCCAGATTCTTCATGGAGATCGGACTCATGACTTTCGCACCATTCTCAACGAAAATTCGAGTACGACGCCCAACCCGGCACGTTCAGCAGCCAACCACCACTGCAAGCCATTGCGTACAAACGAACTGGCGAAGGGTGCCAGAAATCGAACACGCAAGTGCCGCCTCAACTCGGTCGTTATCCCATCCTCTCTTCTGAATCCTCCACTCCGTCCTAGCTCTGGCTAAAAAATACGTCAGGCGTACTGCCGCACCAATCAATTTTCCCCAAGCTGACACTCAGAATCCACCAGAAGCAGCACGGCACACCTCTTCAAGAGAGGCGCGATGCGGAGGTGAAAATGGTGACGAATTGACGGAAGGCTACGCGGCAGTTGTTGAAACGATAGCCACGTACTTTTTTAGGCGATTCTGTGCAGCGGGGGATAATTCCGTGAAAGCCAGGCCGAAGAATTGACCCTTCGCCCACCGCACGGTGGCAACGGCAATATCGGCAGGCTTGATTTGCTTGGGAAGATGTAGGCTCAACGTGACTTCATCCCCTGGTCTAATCTCAGCCTCCGTGCTGACTCGGGCGCCGCGTATCGAAAGATCATAGACCACGCCCAAGTCGATACCAGGCCTCCTCAACCAACGACGAGGCTGGGAATGAGACAGGGCGCAGACAAATGGAGCAGAGATGCGGACCCGAGGATGCTGGCGGAACCTATTCAAGACAGAGGATCGACGTGAGGTCTGTTCCATAGAGCGTCCCTACCAAGTTTCTACCGTACATCAGGACGCTCTATTCACAAATATAATTCTTCAATCGCACCAATTGAATCGTAGCATGCGGTGAAGAACTGATCCGCTGTGTCACTGAGTTCCAAATCTCTGGCTTACGGCGTCCCTTCCTTACTGATTTCGGCTGTCCGATTGTCTGCTTCTTCCAACGTTGTTTCAACTCCCTTGGCCTTGTCGATCGCGCTCCTGGCCGTCCCACAAACCGGAGAACGTTTGGACACTACTGATATACCCTATTTGACTCTCGCCCTGGCCCATGTTATTGTATGGCCTCGTACGAGCCAACACTACTCCTCGCGCGGTCTCATTTTATAGCAGTGTGTCAGCGCGAGTGATCCTTGCTAGGACGTGCGGCTCATACGTTCCGTCATTTTCTGTGCATGGATGCCTGACAGAATGATGGACGGAATGATTTCGGCATTTCTATCCGACCCCCTCATCTCCATCGAGCGGTTTCCCACGTTGGAGATGCTAGGTTCTATGTATGAAGGAGCACTTATGAAGCTATCCACTGGGTGGCGAGCCGACAAGACGAAAAAGAACCGGGCACGGGCGACGCGGAAACCAAAAATCCGATGGGAGGTGCTCGGCCTTCCAAGCCCTCTTGATACCAGTCTGACGACCTCAATGGAAGACATCCGCCTGCAAGTGTCAAACATGGCAAGCCGTGGGTTCGGCCAGGGTACTCGCTCCCGCACGGCTGAACGAGAAGCAAAGGCCACCACCCATGCTCCTGACTCGAGCAGCAAGAGACGTCGCGGAGCGACGGAATCGTCGCAATCATAGCGGGGACAGGATCATATACGGCAGGCGATTGGTAACTCAATACGAGTTGCCAGGCAAAGGAGGGCACCATCGGACGAGCAGGAAAAACGACCATCGCAAAACGAGACCGCGAGAAAGCGAAGCAAATTCAGCGGCGCGAGAAAGACGCGCGCCGAGAACAGCGCAAGATCGAGAAGCCCGCTCGCCCTCTGAACAGAGAGGGAGAGGATCCAGATTTGGCCGGGCTTCAGTGGGGTCCACAAGAGCCACTGTATTAGGGATAACGTGAGCGCGATCCCCGCGCATCACATCACTCCCATCCTACGCCGCTTTCACAAAGCGATCAGTGGTAAACACTGCTTGAAGCTGGTGGGTGATCACGCGGCGATACTCGCCCTTCTGCTTCACCATTAGCAATACGCCATCCACATCAGTCAGGACCAGCAAATCGTGCTCAATCGCAAGTGTCCGATCGGGATCTCCGACATTGATACGATACTGCTTCCGGCTATACGGATTGCGGCCAGGGCCCACGACCAATTCCGTCAGTCCGCCGATGATTCCTTCGCGTCCGTTCTCGCGGAATCTGACCTTCGTGCCGCCCGGAATTCTCACCTATCTCTTCAGCGTGTGCTGCCCATCAGCCTTTGGGTTTGTCATGATGATACTCCTCCGATCGCTCACAACTCTTTGCCAGTCAGTAGATACGCGTCGCTGACATCTCCCTAGCCGTTAGACTCTGTCCTAAGAAACCTAGACCCCCTCCGGTACGATGAGGAACTTGGCTTATGCTGGCGTCGGTCCTCGCCTGGAGCCCCCCACCGCTGGTGGTCACCTCTGGAACGTTCAAGCATCCTCGAGTGCGTACGATCACTGGGGCGGAGACTTCCCTCTGCCAACGGCACAGCATGCCCCAACAACGTTTCGATCGCGCGCAGCTGTTCACGTTCCTCGAAGGTCACGAAACTGGTGGCTCGTCCGGTCATCTTCATCCGGGCTGTCCGTCCAATACGATGAATATAGTCCTCCGGGCAATTCGGCAAATCGTAATTCACCACGTGGCCGATATTTGCCACGTCAATTCCGCGGGCTGCGATATCCGTCGCGACGAGAATTCTGACCTGTCCTCGTTTAAATCCGTCGAGAGCACGGAGGCGCTGGGGCAAACTGCGGTCTCCGTGGATGACCGCTACGCGGTGACCGGCCTGTTCAAGCGCCTGACCGAGTCGATCGACCCGATTCTTTGTCCGAGCGAATACGAGGACGGTCCCTCGTTCCGCCCCCAGCAATGACACCAACAGATTCTGCTTCTCATGGGAGGTCGTATGATGCAAGGCCTGGGTCACACCTTCAGCCGTCGTAGAGGGAGGTGTCACCATCACATGAACGGCATCGTTCAGATTCGCTTGAACCAGGCGGGTGACATCAGTCGGAATCGTGGCGGAAAAGAGTAACGTCTGTCGCTCCACCGGTAACGCGTCAAGAATCTGATTGATCTGTGGCGCAAATCCCATATCGAGCATACGGTCGGCTTCATCGAGTACCAGAATTTTAATCGGGGCTAAATTGATCGTCCCGTTCCACATATGGTCTAGCAAACGCCCCGGTGTGGCAACCAGGATATCGGGCCGCTGGCGCAATCCTCTGATCTGCGCCTGCATATCGCTTCCTCCGACGATGACCGTGGCAGAGAGGTGGAGGCTTCGACCGAGCTTTTCGATTGAACCAAAAATCTGCAATGCCAATTCCCGCGTCGGTGCGAGAATCAACGCATGCGGCTGACCTTTCGGCAGGACCGCAAGACGTTCGATCATGGGGACAACAAACGCGGCCGTCTTCCCGGTACCGGTTTGAGCACAACCGATGACGTCCCGGCCCTCAAGGGCTGGTGGAATGGCCTGAGCTTGAATGGGAGTGGGAACCAGCAAGCCCGCTGCCGTCAAATCACGCAAGAGCGGTTCAGATAAGCCAAGTGTATGAAAACTCGTGTGAACAGAGGTATGCAATGCACTATCCTTTCAGTGTGATCGCATTAAGACGGGATCAGAGAACCGAGGGGAGAGAAACCAGGAAGGCGTCAACTCCAACAGGACCTGGTCGCGATGCGATCGCGAAGTCCGTTATGGTGTACACAGCCGTGCCGCCGGACTACTGCGACCACGATGTACCATGCATCATAAAGCAAGCCCCTTCTGGCGTCAACCCTCTTGAAAAAGAAAGGCCAAAAGTGGCGAGGGGAAAAACTGACCTCTACTTTCAAGCTATTGGGCTATTATCATGTCATGAAGACTGACGCGTTCGCTATCCTAGCCAGACTGTGCTATGGTAGCTTCACATGAAGTCCGGTCACTACTCTATCCCTCGCGCCTTCATTCCCTCCCTCTAGATTCTGCGCGATCGATGCGCTAGTTTCCGCCCTGCTCCCCACACAGGTCACTTCAGGGGGACCACCGAACAGCACCAGTCCGTCAGGCTCGTATTTCGAAGACTCGCTCGCTCGGACGAACTAACACGTCATGAAAGGAATCTCGATGGGGAAGCGGGTCCTGTACGTGGGAGGATTCCCAGACACGATCTCGGACTGTGCACTACGGGGTCTCTTCACCTCCTACGGGCTAGTCGCCAGAGCTTATGTGGTCCGATTTAAACATACAGGAAAATCCGCTGGATACGGATTCGTCGAAATGGGGTCCGGCGAACAGGCCTTGAACGCCGTGGTCGCCCTTGAAGGAACCAAATGGGATGGACACCTCCTCAGGCTCTATGTGACCCCCTACGCGAACCAGGCCGTATAAAATCGCACACGTCACGGAAAAGGAGCATACATGGGCCGTACCAACTTGGACCCGATCATTACCTTTCCAGATGGATCGCACCTCTTGATCAGCACGGCCTGGTCAAAAGAAGGGAGCTTTTCCTGTGCCCTCTACACTGCGACCATCGCAGCGGATGATCGAGGGACATTCCGCGTCGTATCCAACCACCTCGCAGCAGCCACTTGCTTGGTGGCGCAAGAAGACGCCTACAGTTATGCTCAACGTCTCTACCCACGTTCGGCTGAGACGATGAAAAAGCCACCTTACCTCATCTGGCCCGGCCCCGGTCCCACCGGCAATGCGGATGTGTAGGACGGTGACCTGACCTTCTTGCACCAGATGGCAGCCTTGGTGGCGACGTGCTGGAACCCGATCATTCGGCTGTTCTATCAGCGCCTGCGCGCCGCCGGTGAAGCCCCGAAGGTCGCCCTTGTGGCCGCGATGCGGAAGCTGCTGACGATTCTCAACGCCATAGTTCATGCTGGGACTCCGTGGCGGCCGGTGGTGGCACCGCACGCGTGACCGTCAAGACAGTTGTTCAGTCCTTCACACGCTGCGGCCTTGCCTAGGCAAGGCTCGTCCCAGGGTGAAGAGACTGTCTGGGCAGACTCAGGGCGGGTGGGTGAATTAGCCGCCAGGGTTGGGTGGGTGAGAAGTCTGACCTTTTTGAGCATCCAACGGGAGTGTTTTCTTATTGCGCTATACGTGCGGACTATCGAAGTTCTAGCGTGTCAACTTATTTTTCCAGTATCCTGCTAGACAGGAGAATCCAACACAGGTAATATCGAAAACATTAGGGGTATATCTCACGCCATGGCTACAATCCTTGTTATCGACGACGAAGAATCGATCCGGAGCCTCCTGAAGCAAGTCCTTGAGAGGGCCAACTACCGTGTGCTCGAAGCCCGCGATGGTCGGGAGGGCTTGACTCTCTACCAGCAGAACAAAGTGGACCTGGTCCTCATGGACATTCTGATGCCGGGAACCGACGGACTCGAAGCCACCTTACAACTGACGCGGGAATATCTCGACGCGAAGGTCATCGCCATGACCGGCGCGCAAGGGGATAAGAACTTCCTCGACGTCGCGAAACTCTTCGGCGCCCGTCGCGTCTTCGAAAAACCCTTCGACCTCGACAAACTCGTCCAAGCCATCAAGGAAGAACTCGCCAAGTAGCCCCCCACCCCTCGCCCACTGACGTGGTCAGCAATGTCACAGGAAGCCTCATCGGGGCCTTCCTGTCCATCTACCGCCAAAAATGGCAGCATCTCTACCGGACCGTACGATTACTCCCAACCCACCGGATCGTAGCCACGCTCTTTAAGACAGCGCTGAACAAACTGCTTATAGGCATTGCTCGGAGGCGCGCGACGAAAGAGTCCGCGTAGGAACCCTGCTGTCGCACCACTGGCAGCCCCAACCATCGCACCGCGTCCTGGATGACCAACTACCGCACCACCCACTGCCCCGGCTGCAGATCCGATCGCGCCCCCTGCCGCGGTGCTGCCGGCGACCTGCCCGCTCTTGCCTTGACTCGCGGTCGCGCCGGCATCATTAGCCATCTCGCGACATTCGTTGATATCACGATCCGCCACCTCTTTACCAACCTGCTGTAAATGGGCATTGGGATAGAGAATCGGTTTGGGTGCCGCACAGCCCGCGACAAGAAACATGATGATAAGAAGACCACACGATCGAATCATCACGGCCTCCGCCTACCACCATCAACGCGACTGGACGGTTTTCGTTGACTCATCGGCCTCCACTGAGTTCTTTCCTGACCAACGAACGCATCATCACCGGATCGTTGTACGCCACTTCGCTCAAGGCATCCATGATATGGAGCCCTTTCGTCGCGACTAACTCCATGGCCTTCGCATAATTCTTCGCGCTGAACCGCGCCACAGCCGGCTGACCGTTCACAATCTGACAAGCCAGGATCTCGCCGTTCACTTCCAGCGTACCTCCCTGCTCGACCAGCGTCTTGGCCTGCGCTGAGGTAATGCCATGGAGTTGCGCGAACTCCTCCAGTCTCAACTAATCGCCCATCCGGCATGATGCAGAGTCGCTTGAAATGCGGGGAGCAATCCTTGCGGAAGTCGATGTACTTGATATCGCCGCCCTTTGCCACGGCACGGTCCAGTGTGCAGTAATCGATACCGAGATTCTTCCGATCAAGCTTCGTCGTCAGTTCCACAGGCAATGTCCGGTGAAAAACCATGGCCGCCACCTCATCGAGCGGAATCCCTCGCGCCTGAGATAATTGCTCCGCCTCGGCAAACTGCATAAGATCCAACGTCCAAGTTTGTTTAGGAACGGCTCAAGTTGGATCGATCCGACAGGCAAACAACCCCGCGTCAGAATCCCGCCGACCTGGGGATACACATACACTCCACCTTCGGTCAGCAGCTTGGTAATCTTCTCCAAGTGGACCTCGTAGCTTTCCGACAAGACTTTGGCATGCGCGGCCTGATCTTCCTGGAACGTCATGGCGCAGGCCGTCACATTCCCTGGTGCGTCGAACTCAGAGTAGTCCTCAATGACGTTGTAGAGAATCGGCAGCTTCGGCGCCGTGACCTTTTTTATTAATTTTGAACATGCCTCACCATTTCTTTTGCCCCTTACCCATCACGTTTCACGTGCCCATACGGAGGCAACGTCATCAATCTCCGATCCTCCACCGGTCCACCTATCGTGAAGTGATAGAGTGATTGGAGGCTCAGCCCCTTCACCGCTACGATCTCATGCACCGGGTCGTCGAAGAAACATCCGATCCCAGTGGCCCTCACCCCCGCAGCTTCCGCTTCCAGGTACAGCACCTGCCCCAGCAACCCCGACTCCCAGAAGAGGCGTGGGTACCACCAGGCTCCCCCTTGCCGCAAGCGCCCTTCGAACTCGGCCAGCATGCCGAACGAGAATGCACTGTCTGCGGCAATTTCTTGATGGCAACTCACCTGCGCAGCCAGTTTTTTCGCATCGCCTTCAAGCAGCCAGTAGAGAGGCAGTTCCTCCGGACAACCGGGCACCGGAGTCCAGGTTAGCTCTGGATTCATGGATTGCTGGATAAACGTCAGCTTCTCTGGGTCACGAACCAGCATATAGAGCCCCGGCGTCATTCCCTCGACTCGATGCACAAAGAGCATCAGATGAATCGCCGGCTCATAGGGCCAGACATCCCACGGCATGGGCCGATCCATTTGCGGTCGATCGGCACGTGACATCGTTCGCTGGAGCATGCGAAAGAACGTCGCAGCGGTGATGGATGTGTGACCGTCAAAGGCCACAGCACTTCTGCGCTGTCTGATAATTTTGCCCGCATTCGGGCCGGTGTCGCTCGTCTCTCGTGACGCGTCGTCCATCGCAAGTGGTGTGAGGGACAGCATCCGCCGCTCAACCGCAGACTTCCAACTCGCTATCGCGACGTCATCGATAATTTCCCACGGTACCGGATTCTCGCGACTCAAGCGATTGGCTTTCCCATGCCACGTACATTTTGCAAGATCGCCAACTACCGCATTCTCGATGAACAATGGAATTTCGCTCTTGGCATTCTGCTCCACATCTCCAGTTGGCCAGACAACTGCTAAGCAGTCCGGATGCTCACGCTCAGCATCGTTGAAATCTACTTTGCGAGCCGTACCCAAGAGCGTGGCGACGGTGTCTTCCGCGACTCCATCAAGCAACACCATCTTCCAGCCGAGTGTCGCAGCGGCAATTCGTGCCGTCCCAATCGCATGACCTGCATCGTGGTTGCAGTAACGGAACGCCCGCTCTCCATACTTCCAGGCTTCCCGCCAGTGAACGGAGGCGAGCCCGAAGAGAAATGCGCCAGAAGGAAACGGAGTCAGCAGACGAGCGATCTGTTCGGCGGGAAATTCAGCGCGTAACTCCAGCCCATGTTCTTTGGGCGCGTAATGATAGAGACCAGGTTTGAGATTGAGTCCGTCGAATTGTGGCACGACGAGATAGCCTTCGGTTGGATGCAGATTGCCGGACGACGGATTACTCCGCAGCGCCCACTCCGATTCCCCTGCCTTCTTCCAGGCCGACAGCGCAAGAGCGAATTCGAAGAACCTGGAAAGCGTCCGCAGACTAATCGGCTGAGGAAGGACAGCATCTGCGTGATAAATGGTATCGTACGCCGGCGAGACCGGTTCTTCCTCCGGTTTCACCAATGGTAAAGAAACGAGCGGTGCCCCTTCAAATCGCCGAAACGGATCAGGCTGATTTGCCCAATCCAGATAACCAAGCGCACGAGCATAACGGTTGAAATGATGCTTGGTCTGGACGTGATAGCGGATAACGCGATCGACGGGATCGGTCGGCACAGTCTCGACTGGTTCGTGGTCCAAGGGAATGTCTGTGGCCATCGTAATAGTCCATCACAGTCTACAGAGCCACAAGAAGGAAAGTAAACGCGGGATACTTGCAGCAAAGGCATATAAATCGTCTACAATGCATCATGTCTCTAGTCTGTGATGGACCATGGCCTTTAATTGAAAAATTCAATTATCAGCGTCGCCACTTATGAAATACATGGTCGACACCAACATAATAAATTGGCTGGTCGATGGCAGTTTAAGCACTGAGAATTTCCCCCCAGATGCTGCATTCGTTGCTACGCATATCCAGCATGACGAGCTAAGCAAGACGCGCGATTCGACACGCAGACAGAAATTGATTGGTCGGTTCAATACATTTGTTGATAGCACACTCCCTACTGAATCGACGATTTTGGGAATTTCCAAACTCGACTCCTGCAAAATGGGAGAAGGAAGGATTTTTAGCCGATTAAAGTCTGATCTGGATTTGTTGAATCACGGGAAAAGCAATAACTCCGAAGATGCGCTTATCGCCGAAGTAGCAATTGTGAATGGTCACACTTTGATAACAGCTGATGACGACTTGCGTGTTGTCGCCGAGCAGCATGGCTGCAACGTTACCCATTTAGCAAAATGCAAAGCCACCTAGATGCCAGCCCTTTGCCGTTGCCATTAAGAACAGGATGCAGTGACTGATATGCAATTCGACGCTGCGCTTGCTGCACAAGATACATTCAGACGAGCCGAAGTTGAGCTTGGCTCCGACTGGGATACAGCCGTAGAACTTGAAGATACATTTTCCTCCAACGCTGGATCGACGGCGCGCGAGGCCTATGAGGGCTTGCTCGCTCTCGCGGCCCGCTATCCCAACGCGCATTCCTTTCAAGCCTTCTGTATCTTTATCACCTGGCAGCAGGTGGCGGAAGAGACCATTGCGCATCATTTTCAGACAGGCCTCCGGCTCTGCGAAACATTTCTGGCTTCTCCTGATGGGAAGCATCAAGCAGACGTCGTGCAGATCACCGAACTCTATGGTTCATTTCGAGATGGATTAGGGCTCGATGAAGAGGATGAGATTCAAGTCGAATTTCGACGCGACACACCTAAGGGAGGAGACTAGCTTTCAGAGTGCTGGGTTGAGAGTGCTGAGTTCTGAGTCTGAGAATGCCGAAATTTGATCGCGAACGACTGATAGCTCATGGCTGATGACGACAAACATCGCGCACGAATTTTTCTCCACCGCGGCCAACTGGCGCAGGCCAAAGCCGCGTATGAACAGGCAGTCGCGGACGATCGCTTCGCCAATGACCACCGCGCCCTTTCCGATTCGCTCGGCAATCTGGGCAATGTCTACGCCCTTTCGGGCGACCTGGATCATGCTGAAGCCTGCTACCGGGAAGTGCTGACCATCCAGCGCACGGAACGCAATCAACACGCCATCG
>DASYVB010000045.1:0-6876 GCA_036000525.1 Nitrospiraceae bacterium
ATCTGGTCTTTCTGGTCTATCTGGCCTGTCTCGTGTGTGTGGTTCGACGAACGAGAGAGACAAGACAGCCCCGCGCTCCGGATAAACCGCCAGGAGTCGTCATTCGCTGCTTGTCCGGACAATTCAACATTCACCATTTAACATTGAACATTCCTCCCCTCACCCTCCCCTCTCGCAACGCTCCCACAGTACGGCAGTTCTCGTCCGCTGTACGACAAAGGAATTGCCTAGGCTGCCCCTCAGAAAGTAGACGGAGCGAGCCCCATTTCATTCACATTTAAAAGTGGACTCTCCTCTTCCAATGCTGAAACAGTTTATTGCTTGACAGCAGGGTACGAAGGACTAACCTCGATTACATCAGTCAGGTATTCGGTTAGTGGTATTGCACGTCTTAGCGCCGGCTACCCTATGAAGGTTCTCGGACTCCACCTCACGGAACATTGGCGAGTCGGCACCAAACTCCTCGCCTTCACCATGCCGCCGCTCGTGGCGGTCATTCTCCTGGCAACCTGGGCCGTCTATGATAGAAGTGCCGCCAGCCTCGAGCAGAAGATGACCGCACGAGCCGAATCGATCCATGCCCAGATCATGGCCGACCGGGAATACTACGCGTCCGTCGTCGTCCCCCGCATCATCGAGCTCGGTGGGACGCTCGCAGCCCAATACCACAAAGTCCCGGGGGTTCTGCCGTTGCCGGCCACCTTTGTCCGCGAGGCGTCGGAAATCGTCGCGACGGAACATGGGGGATATACCGCGAAACTGATCAGCCCGTGGGCGATCAACAAAAACCAAGGGTTAAAAGACCAGTTTCATCGCGATGCCTTTGCGGCCCTCGCGATGAGCCCTGACAAACATTTCTTCCGGATCAACACGGTGGAGGGCCGGGCCGTGATGAGGGTCCTGATGGCCGATCGCGCTTCGGCCCAGTCCTGCGTGGGCTGTCACAATGCTCATCCGGAAAGCCCGAGGCATGATTTCAAGTTGCACGACCTGATGGGCGGTCTGGAGGTCATTATCCCCGTCGATCAGTACCTTCAGGAAAGTCGGGAGGATCTCCTCCTGACCGTCGGCGGCGGTCTTGGGATGTCCCTGCTGCTGGTCGGGATCGTCGCGATGGGAACCAGAAGAATTGTTGCACGTCCCTTAAGTCAACTTGCCTCGCGCATGCGCAGTTTCGCAGACCCCGATGCAGGCCATCTCTCATCTTCCGCGGTGTCCGGACCGCCCTGCGATGAGGTGGGTGCCCTAACAGCGACCTACGACCAGATGCAAGCCGTAATCGTCACCCAACGGCAGGAGCTCGAAGCAGCCAACACGCGATTGGCGGAACAGGTCACTGATCTCAAGGCCGCCAATCATGAACTGGAAGCCTTCTCCTATTCGGTGTCGCACGACCTGCGCGCCCCGCTCCGGTCGATGGACGGATTTTCAAAAATCCTGACCGAGGAATATGCCGCCGGCATGCCGGAGGAGGCGAGACACTATTTGGAACGTGTGCGGGAGAACGCCCAAAAGATGGATCACCTTGTGAGCGCGCTGCTGGCACTGTCCCGCTTGGGTCGGCAAGCCATGGCCGTGCAGACGGTGGAACCGCGACAGCTCGTGGCGGAGGTCCTGGGGGAACTCACTGGAGAGCAAAATGGACGGCAGGTCGAAATCACGGTCGGTGCACTCCCCTCGTGCGTGGCCGACGGAGTGCTCCTGAAGCAGGTCTACATGAACCTGATCTCGAACGCGCTCAAGTTCACGCGCACTCGGGAAGTTGCAAAGATCACCGTCGGCTGCCGGTCCGAGAACGGTCTGAACACCTACTTCGTTCAGGACAACGGCGTCGGCTTCGACATGCAGTACGTCGGGAAATTGTTCGGAGCCTTTCAGCGGCTTCATCGAGCAGAGGAATTCGCCGGAACCGGCGTCGGGTTGGCCACCGTGAAACGGATCATCCTCCGCCACGGCGGAGACGTGTTGGCCGAATCGGAGATCGGCAAGGGCACGACCATGTACTTCACACTCACAAGGAGGAGGGCAGCATGATGGATCAAATTGTCGATGTCCTGCTGGTTGAAGACAACCCTGATGATGTCGCGCTCGCACTGCACGCCTTTAAGAAAAGCAACTTCGGCAACCGGGTCCACGTCGTTCGTGATGGGGCGGAGGCACTCGAGTATATCTTCTGCACCGGAGCGTATGCCGGTCGGAAGATCGACCAGGTGCCCAGGTTCATCCTCCTCGATCTCAAATTGCCGAAAGTTGACGGGCTGGAAGTCTTGAAGCGGATCAAGTCGGACCCGCGTACAAAAAACACGCCGGTCGTCATGATGACGTCTTCCCGCGAGGAAAAAGACTTGGTAACCAGTTACCAACTTGGGGTTAACAGTTACATCGTCAAGCCAGTGGATTTCCAGCAGTTCGTCGAGTCGACCCGCACCTTGGGACTGTACTGGCTGCTGCTGAATGAGGCGCCGGGCTTCACCAGCGAGAAACGGAAAACGGCAGCATGAGTGACTTCCTTCTTCCACACCAGCATTCACTCTTGCATGAACCGCGGACGCAACGATGACCACCCTTCTCCACCTGCTCATCCTTGAGGACCGCGCGGAGGATGCGGAATTGATGCTCCACGAACTCCGGCGAGCGGGTTTTGATCCGCAGTGGCAACGAGTGGACACGGAAGCTGATTTTCTTGCGCACTTAAACCAGGACTTGGATGTTGTCTTGGCTGATTACTCCCTTCCTCAGTTCGATGCGCAGCGGGCCCTCGAGCATCTGAAGCAACGCGGATTGGATGTGCCCTTTATCATTGTGTCGGGCTGTATCGGCGAAGAACGCGCCGTCGAGTGTATGAGGTACGGCGCGACCGACTATCTGCTCAAAGATAGGCTGACGCGACTGGGACAGGCCGTAAGAAAAGCTGTGGACGAAAAACGCCTCCGTGACGACCGATACCGCGTGGAGAAACAGTTGGTCCACAACTCCTTTCACGATGCTTTGACCGGCTTACCCAACCGCGCCTTGTTCCTGGACCGTGCACAACGTTGTCTCCACCATATGGAGCGGAGGGAAGGGTACTTGTTTGCCGTCCTTGCCGTCGATCTGGACGGCTTTCAGGCCATCAATGCGAGTTTTGGACAGCCTGCGGGAGATAAGGTGTTGATCGAAATTGGCGAGCGATTGGTTGGGAAGGTACGATTCGGCGACACGGTCGCGCGTCTTGGCGGGGATGAATTTGCTCTGCTGCTTGACGATGTCAAGGATGTGAGTAATGCCATGCGCGTTGCGGAGCGGCTACAGGAAGGACTGGCGAAACCCTTTCTCGTGGACGGACGAGAAATACTCACCAGCGCGAGTGTCGGCATTGCCTCAAGCATAAGGACCTATAAGCGATCCGACGACGCCCTGCGCGATGCCGGCACCGCCATGGCTCGCGCCAAGAGACTCGGCCCAGGTCAGGTAGCCGTCTTTGACATCCGGATGCATACCCAAGCGGTGACTCGGTTAAAGCTAGAAACGGACCTCCGTCTGGCTGCGGATCGACAAGAATTTCTGTTGTATTACCAACCCATCGTGTCGTTGCGATCGGGACGCATCGCAGGTTTTGAAGCACTGCTGCGTTGGCAGCATCCCGAACGCGGTCTGATCTCGCCTGGTGAATCCCTCCCTGTCGCGGAAGAGATCGGACTGCTCATCCCCATTGGGCAGTGGGTGCTTCAGAATGCCTCACAGCAGTTGCGCGCCTGGCAAATGGAATTTCCAGTCGCACCGCCCCTCAGCATGAGTATAAACCTGTCCTGTAAGCAGTTCCTTCATTCTGGGGAGCTCCTCACGATCGTTGACGAGACGTTAAAAGCGACGGGCTTGGACCCCCGTAGTCTCACGCTCGAGGTGACGGAGATGGTGATGATGGAAAATGTGGAAGCGGCATTAGCCACGTTGGCTCAACTGAAGGACCGGCAGCTTTGCATCTCTATAGACGACTTCGGCACGGGCTATTCTTCGTTGAGTTATCTCCAACGTCTTCCGATTGATAATTTAAAAATTGATCAGTCCTTTGTTGCCGAGATAAAGTCGGCTGGCGAAAGCTTGGAGATTGTGCGCAGTATCATCACGCTGGCTCACAGTTTGGGCAAGGACGTGATCGCGGAAGGAGTCGAAACCGGAGAGCAACTCGCCCTGCTTCGGTCGCTCGGATGCGAATATGGGCAGGGGTACTTCTTTTCCAAGCCGCTGGAAACCGAGGCAGCGGGGAAATTGATAGCCGACGCTCGCATGTGGTGAGAAAGAGTATCGCTCTGCGCGACAGCCGCTCTCGCTCACTTGAGAAATGAATGCGGGTCGAGCTGATGCGGCCACGAAATATCGCACACATGGATTACGGCTCACCTGCCAACTTCTCACACTCCTCTGGACTGCACCAGCCAAACGCTTGATGTAAGAAAAAAGAGACTAGTGCCGAGAACCATTTCGCGGAGCGTATCTGGGATCTGGTCTGTCTGGTCTATCTGGTTCACCTAGTCTATCTGGTTTGTTTGGTTCGATGAACGAGAGTGACAAGACAGCCCCGCGCACCAGATAGACTGCCTCTGAATCACCCTCTCCTTACACAACACTCCCTTCCCCTCCAGAGTGATGGATACGCCACCGGCTTTACATTAGACTCGCCCTTCACAGTTTGCTGAAACTGTTTGGTCTATCAACGGCTGACAGAAGCAGCCTCACTGGTGATCTCTACGAAAGGGAAGCGCATGGCACACACCGTCCGACAAGCAACCATACACGATCTGGAGCAACTCGTCCCGCTGTTTGACGGCTATCGTCAGTTCTACGGCCGCGCAAGTGATCTTCGCGCGGCAAGAGAGTTCTTGCTGGCTCGCTTTAACAACGCCGAGTCCACCGTGTTCATCGCACATGAGGACGAGAGGGCTATTGGTTTCACACAGCTGTATCCGAGCTTTTCATCGATCTCACTCGCTCGCATCTTCATACTCAATGATCTATTCGTCTACGAGCAGGCGCGCAGAAAAGGAGTGGCCTCTGCTCTGATGTCTGCTGCCGTGCAGTTTGCAACTGCTTTGGGTGCGGCTCGCCTCTCACTGTCAACGGCCATCACGAACGACGCTGCTCAGGCGCTGTATCAATCGGCCGGCTGGAAGCGTGATGACCAGTTCTTCGTCTATGATTTTGTCATTCCGACATGATCTGAAGGAGAGAAGGGACTAGAACCCCTTTCGCGGCGCGTGGCGGTCCTTCTTCTGAGATTGCTTGTAGAGTTCCTCAGTAAAGAGTAGCCTTCTTATCGTTCGTCGTTCCTCCTTCAAAGTGAATTATGGGTATTCGAATCCTTGTCGCTGATGATGAGCCGGATATTGTCCTGGGTCTATCGGACCGGCTCAAGTGGTTGGGGCATGAAGTGACGTCAGCTTGTGATGGGCAGGCTGCTCTTACCGTTCTGGAGTCACAACCGGTCGATCTCGTCTTTCTTGATCTCGAGATGCCGAGGGTGAGCGGGATTGAAGCCCTCAGGCGAACCATTCAGCGTTGGCCGGACTTGCCGGTCATCATTTTGACCGCACATGGGACGATTCCGCTTGCCGTGGAAGCCATGAAAGGCGGTGCGGTCGACTTTCTGACGAAACCGTTTGAACCAGGACACCTCGACTCGGTCGTTGCCAAGGCATTGGAACGGAACGAATTGAAGGGGGAGATTACACGACTGCTTGGAGAAATCAGTCACGATGTCAAGAACCTTCTGATGCCTCTTCTCGCCGGAACGGATCTTCTCGCAGATGAAATCAATGCCCTGTTCGAGAAACTGCCTGAACTGGAAGCCGTCAGGGCCAAGGAGAGTCACAATGTGTGCGACGAAGTCATAGAGATGTTGCGAAACACGTCCCGGCGAATTCAGGACCGCATGAAAGGGATTGCTGATTATGTGGCGGTCACCCGCGCACCACAGAAGTTCGAACCTTGCCAGATTGCGACGGTCGCTGAAAGCGTCGTGAAGTCATTGCGAGTGCTCGTGGAGCAAAAACAGATTGTGCTACGGATGGAAGGGCTCGATACCTTGCCACCCATCATGGCTGATGAAAACAGGCTCTACTCAGCGCTCTACAACCTGATTCATAACGCGATCCCCGAAATTCCCCCTCACGGCTCTATTACTATCCGTGGTTGTTTTGACGCAGCGAATAAGTTCATCGTGCTCACAATCCAAGACACAGGGAAGGGAATGTCGCCGGAGGTCCGGGACAGTCTTTTCACGGCCCGAGTTATTAGTAGGAAGGCCGGTGGTACGGGATTGGGCACGAAGATCATCAAGGATGTCGTCGATGCTCATGGAGGTCAGATTGCTGTCGAAAGTCAGGAAGGCAAGGGCACCACGTTTGTGATCCGATTACCTTTCCACCCACCCGCTTCCCCAGGTAAGCCTCTGAGGTCTGCCTAGCCGAAAGGAGAAAAAGTGGTAGGACCCATTTCGCAGCGCGTGGCGCGGAGCTGGTCTGTTTGGTCTATCTGGTTTATTTGGTTCGACGAACGAGAGAGACGAGGCAGACCCGCGCACCAGCTAGACTGTCTCTGAATTGCCCTCACCTTACACACCGCCACCCTAGAGCCTCCGGAGTGGTAGACTTGCCTCAGCTCGCCTTTACGGGTACAGCTCAATGATCACGGGAGAAGATGAAAGTGTCAGAAACCATTTGCGGTGCGTGGCGGGCCTACTGGCTGCCCTGTATCGGGCGGACCTCCTCCCACAAAACTAGACCAGCCAAAACTGGAATGATTTGCTAGGCTGTAGCCCTCTAACCACAGGAGGGCGGCATGAAGAAGAGCAAATTTTCCGAGGAACAGATCGCGACAGCGGTACGCCAGGTGGATGCC
>DASYVB010000046.1:0-15119 GCA_036000525.1 Nitrospiraceae bacterium
ACCGTCTCCGGCTGACAGATTCGGTTCAGTTCGGCGAAGAGTTCCTGCTTCAACGCGAGGTCTTCCGGAATCGCTTCAATGACCAGTTGCACGTCTCGTAATCGGTTGAGCTGCACCATCGGACGGATGAGCGCCAACACCACCCCGGCTTGATGGTCGGTGAGACTGCCCCGTTCCACGGCTCGTTCCAGGCCGACGCGAATCTTGGTGAGTGCCTCCGTTAATGCTGGGTCCGCGACATCGACGAGCAGAACGTGATAACCGGCC
Source organism: Nitrospiraceae bacterium (assembly GCA_036000525.1). Taxonomy (GTDB): domain Bacteria; phylum Nitrospirota; class Nitrospiria; order Nitrospirales; family Nitrospiraceae; genus Palsa-1315. The sequence continues at coordinate 268 of DASYVB010000046.1, forward strand.
GTCGCGCAGACCTGACTGATGCCGCAACCCATCTGGCCGGCACCGACGATGCCGATCGTCTTGATGTCCTCAAGTCTCATAACGCGACCACCCCGTCATTCGTCACGGGCTAATAGTCATTCGGGGGACTCGCTCCTCACGCCGCTTTCACGATTGACCGATGACCAGTTACCGCTCCACAACAACCGCCAATGCTTCTCCTCCTCCGATACAAAGACTGGCCAGCCCTCGCTTGACGCCGTGGACCTCCATGGCATGGAGCAGGGTCGTAAGAATCCGCGCGCCGGTGGCGCCGATCGGATGGCCCAGTGCGACCGCCCCACCGTTGACGTTGACTCTCTTTGGGTCGAGCCCTAATTCCCGGTTGATCGCGAGGGAGACGGCGGAGAAGGCTTCATTGATCTCAAACAAATCGATGTCGCCGAGCGAGAGGCCCGTCTTCTTGAGCACCAGCTTGATCGCCTCGACCGGCGCCATCGTAAACCACTCCGGCGCCAGCGCCGCCCCAGCATAGCCGATGATGCGCGCCAGCGGCGCGAGCCCAAGATGCGCGGCTTCCTCTTCCGCCATAACAACCAATGCTGCTGCCCCATCGTTACAGGAGGGAGAATTGCCCACGGTCAAGACCCCGTCTTCCTGGAACACCGGCTTGAGCGCGCGCAGCTTGCTCAGATCGACTCGGTTCGGTTCTTCATCCTCTGTGATGGTCAACGGCGCGCCTTTCCGTTGCGGCACGTCGACGGGGACGATTTCCCGCTTGAAGGTTCCGGTTGCAATGGCTTCTTGAGCGCGGCGGTAGCTTTCCAAGGCGAAGTCGTCGAGCTCCCTTCTGGTGAGCCGGTACTTTGCTGCACAGAGTTCGCCGCCTTGACCCATGTGGAAATTGTTATAGACATCCCACAGGCCGTCTTTGAGCAGGCTATCTACCAGCTCCGCATGTCCGAGCCGATACCCCTGCCGCGCTTTCTCCAACAGATAGGGTGCGCGGGTCATGTTTTCCATGCCGCCTGCCACAACGATTCTGGCGTCTCCGAGCGCAATGGCCTGAGCGGCCATGATCAGGGTCTTGAGGCTGGACCCACAGACTTTGTTGACCGTCGTGGCGCCAACCGAGTTGGGGATTCCAGCTCCGATTGAAGCTTGCCTGGCCGGCGCCTGGCCGAGCCCAGCACTGAGGACACAACCCATGTAGACCTCATCGACATGATCTGGCCTCACATTGATTCGCTTCAAGGCCTCAGTCACGGCGATGCTGCCCAGTTTGGTGGTAGGCACGGAGCTGAACACCCCGCTGAAACTACCCATCGGAGTTCGCACGGCGCTGACGATGACCGCTTGCTGTTTCTTATTCACGGGATATGTCCAGGTGAAACCGTTCGAGATAATCTGTAGTCTTCACCGTTCGCCCTGTGTCGCGTTCGCGTCATTACTCCTGAGCGTATGCACTCAGTTGTCAAAAGATGGTGTGAGGCATATGGAACCGCGCCCCGAGGACGTGCGAGGACTCATGCTACGCGCCAGTCCCTCATTTCTCAAGCAACGGCACAATCCCTTCCTCAAGCCAAGTATACTCGCCGCTCATGATTGCCTTCGACAGGCGGTAAACGGTGGAGTCTTTTTTATGTCCGCGGATCCTTTTCCCCGGAGAGGAGGGAGGGTGCAGACGATCCGCCATCTCCTGACAGAAATAGGTGGCAAGTTCACGGATACCGGGTTTGTTCCGCATTTCCGGTTGAGACGCATACCAGATGATCGCTGCCATCGGAAAGAGCGCGAGGCTGTCGTCGACTAAATCCCGGAGAAGAAGTTGCTTATTTTGCAGACCCTGTCTGTGGTGGAGCGTCGCGACGAGCGTCGATCGTGTCAGGCTCCGAGAGGACGATTCAATGAAGCGAACCCACCGGGCATAGTCCTCTCCGAACATTCCAGAACTGCTCAAAGGAGTCGAATAAGGGAGACGAGAGCGTAGCGCCATGCGTGCGTAGTACAGAGGCGCCGTAAACTTCTCTGCAGGTGATCCTTGGAGAAAGGCAAGGCCCTGTTCGATATAAGGAGCGAGGGCCTCGCGCGCCATCCAAATACGCAGAATCTCACTTGTTCCTTCCCACACCAGATTAATTCGGGCATCGCGAAGCATGCGCATAACCGGGATGCTGAATTCGCCGCTCTTACGCTGCGACTCATCAGTCATGAATCCCCTTCCCCCACGCACTTGGAACAGGTCGTTGACCACTTCCCAGTACCACTCGCTTCCGATGATTTTGGCTGCGGCTGATTCCAGCCGGAGGTCGCCTTTCTTGTTGGCCCAGTATCCGCAGAAGGCCATCACGGCTTCGAGGGCCAGCGTATAGGCTGCAGCACGGCAGATTTTTTCCCCGATGAGGGTGTGTTCGCCGATCGGTTTATTCCACTGGACGCGGGTGCGCCCCCACCAGCGCATCACGGACAGGCACTGTTTGAGCCCCCCCGAACTGGCTGCGGGAAGCGTCAGGCGACCGACTGTGAGCGTGGCGAGTGCGATCCTCAGTCCATCATCTTCGCTGCCCAATCGGTTTTCGATCGGGACGCGGACGTCGTTGAACGTCGGTATGCCGTTGTATATCCCTCTCACACCCTCGAAACGCAAACGGGTAACGGAGCACCCTGGCCAGTGGGTTTCAACGATGAAGGCTCCATATCGCTTCTGTGCCTGGGGGTCTTGGAGTTCCTCTGGCCGATCAACGATTCGTGCAATGACGACAAGCATGGAACACAAAAACTCGCCGTTCTGTTTGGCAGAATTCGTAATGAAGAACTTTTCTCCTGTGATGCGGTATGCAACGGTCTTCTCATTTTCGATGACGCGGACAGCATACGTTTCTACCTTTGAAATGTCGCAACCCACATTTCGTTCTGTGAGTGCAAACCCTGAAATTTCTCCCCGTGCAAGCCGAGGAAGATACTTGGCCTTCTGTTCTTCTGTTCCGAAAAGTCGCAACGGTTCAGGAACGCCGATCGATTGAGCGGCCGACAACAGCACGGTGAGCGAGGAATCAAAACTTGCGCAGAGGGTGGCGACTTGCTGATACTCAGATTGCGTCAATTCCAGCCCGCCGAAACGTTTAGGAATCTTGATGCCGAAGGCTCCGATCTGAGCCATTGTTTTCAAGACCGGCTCAGGCAGTTCCCCCTCACTGTCAACTCGTTCAGGATCCAGCGGTATTAGGGCGAGCTTGAATTGTTCCAGGAAATCCAGGGCGGCCGGACTCGTCTGTGGAATGCAGATTGAGGTAAAGAGGTCCCATCGGACGTCGGCTTCAAACAACCCCGCAAGAAAACCGGAATAGGAGGCCTTATCACGAGCGGTCTCTGCCACCACCTCAGACCCTTTGAACACATCCTGGTTTTTCATGTGCGGCACTTCCATGACAGGCAAATTAGGATGCTGTCGCTCGTCATATTATTTAACCTTACCACTATTTACTCCCTGTTTGTCCCGGAATTGGCCCGACCAGACCCCCCTCTTATGTAGCGCCCATACCCCAGGACGAGGCGAACCGTTGATGCCGCGGCGTGGTAGGATGTGATGTAGATCAGGCCCGTCTGTGCGCATCGGCGCGTGACGATTCTTCACTCCGGATTTCGGACGGAGAATGCACCATGCGTAATGTCGTCGTCGTTGACGGATTTCGTACTCCCCTATGCAAGGAAGGAACAGACTTTCGCGAGACGGATGCGGACGTGCTTGGTGCCTGGGTCATCCGCGAAATGATCACAAGGTGTCACCGCTGGAATCTCCCCCTAGAGACGATCGATTGCGTCTTAGGAAGCAATGTGGCAACGCCCACGCACGCGGTGAATCCGACTCGGGTTGCAGCCGTCACCGGTGGCCTTCCCGCAAGGATCCCCGCCGATACGGTGGCGGGGAAAAATTGCGGCTCGGGAGTGACGGCACTCTATTATGCGGGCTTGCGTATCAGGAGCGGTGACGCCGATGCGGTGCTCGTCATCGGCATGGAGGCGATGAGCCGGATCCCGATCCTGTACCATCACAGGGTTGCTGACCTCCTCCTGCAATACGGTAAAACCAGAAGCTTTCGGGATCGTGCCGCCGGCGCTCTTGCCCTCATTCCTACGCTCCTTAACCTCAAGAAATATCCACCGCGGGTCGGCTTGGTGCTGGGTCTCACTGATCCGATGTGTGACCTTATTATGGGACTTACCGCAGAGAATATTGCAAAAGACCCGGCGCTTGGCATCACTCGCGCGGACCAGGACGCGTTTTCCGTTCGGTCTCACAGGAATGCGGCGCAGGCGTGGAAGGATGGGATCTTTGCGGATGAAGTCGTGCCCATGTATGTCCCAGAGAGAAGCGCCTATGTCATGCGAGACAATGGAATTCGTGAGGATGCCGGTCAGGAGACGTTTCGTGATGTGAAGCCCGTGTTCGACAGGCACCACGGTTCAGTGACGCCAGCCAACTCCTCGCAAATAACCGATGCAGCCGCAGCGGTGCTGCTCATGGAAGAAGAGAAGGCCAAGTCCCTCGGCTTGCCGATTCTCGGGTATCTGAAAGACTACGCCGATTTTGGGTATGAACCCTCCTGCATGGGCCTAGCTCCCGTCGGGGCCATCGCCAAGGTGCTGGCCAAGACTCGCCTAACCCTCAAGGACTTCGCAGTATGGGAGATTAACGAAGCCTTTGCCTCCGTCGTGTTGGGGATCAGCCGCATTCTTGACTCGTCATCTCTCATGGAGCGCAAGTTTGGCCATTACGGATTGACTGAACGTCTCGGCGAAATCCCGCCCGACGATCTCAACCCGCATGGCGGTGCCATTGCGCTCGGCCATCCGGTGGGCGTCTCCGGTCTGCGCCTGGCCATGACCTCCCTGTTCGAACTCAAACGACGGAGTGCCGAGCGGGCGATGATCAGCGCCTGCGTCGGAGGTGGACAGGGCGTGGCCATGATCCTGGAGAGGAAATAGCCATGTCAAACGGCCATACCGATTCTCCAGGCGAGTTTAAACACTTCAAGACCACAGTCCTTGATGAGGGAGTCCTCCTCGCAGGTTTTGACTACTTCGGCAAGCCGGTCAATGTGCTGAACGTGGCGAGTATGTCGGAATGGCAGGAGATCGTGCGGTATGCCGAGCAATCCGCCGTCATCAAAGGCGTAGTACTGGTGAGCGTGAAGGAGGGAAACTTCTGTGCGGGAGCCGATTTGGAGCAGATGCACGACGCGCAACAGCAACACTCATTTCAAGAGATGGAGCAACTCGTGATCACCGCTCACAGGCTCTTTGACGAGATGGAACGATCACCGAAACCGTTTGTCGCCGCAGTGGAAGGCGCCTGTCTGGGCGGTGGGCTCGAGCTAGCGTTGGCCTGCCACATGCGCATGGCCAGCACCCATCCGAGGACCTGTTTCGCTCTACCAGAAGTGAAGCTGGGCATTCTTCCTGGGTTCGGCGGTACGCAACGTCTCCCGAGGCTGATCGGCTTACCGGCGGCATTGGACATGATCACGACCGGGAAGACCGTCTTTCCGAGGCAAGCTCTGCGGATGGGCCTTGTGGAAGGAATGGTGACCTCTATCCCTTCCACGGTCAGGACTCTGGAAAGAATTCAGAAAGAAACTCTCGTTCAAGCTGCCATTGCACAAGCCCGCGTCCTCTGTTCGGCTCCAGTCCTACGGCCGTCCCTCCGAGCAAGCCTGAGATTCTTAAGCGGTCCAGGGATTCGTGCGCTCGTGTGTCGCTATGCACGACATCAAGTAATCAAGCGCGTCCGACATTTCTATCCGGCTCCGCTCTGTGCCATCGATGCAGTGAGAAGAGGCATGGGTTTGAGTATTCTGGAGGGATCACTCACAGTCGAAAAACCTCTCCTTCTGGACCTCATGGCCGGCCAGGTTTCCTCACACCTCGTTGGTTTGTTCCTGGCCGGCGAGAAGGTGAAACGAAACGTCGCCGCTGTTCCAGCGGCGGCGACGCGCGTTGGTGTGTTGGGGGCCGGATTGATGGGCTCACAGATCGCCGGGCAACTTGCCGAAAAAGGGTATGAGGTGGTCTTGCGAGACGTTTCATCGGACATTCTCGCGAAAGCGATCGGTCGCATCCATAAGGCCCAAACTGCCCAGGTGCGTAAACGGATCATCCTTCCTTCCGACCTGCGCTATCGCATGATGCGGGTTACTCCAACCATCCACATCAAGGATGTGAACCTCGCTTCTCTTATCATCGAAGCTGTGTCGGAGAAACTTGATGTGAAGCGAGCGGTATTGGCGGAGTTTGAATCAGAGGCACATCCCGATGCGATTTTTGCCACGAATACGTCGTCATACACCCTGGCCGACATTGCTGCGAGGGCCGTCCATCCTGAACGGTGCGTGGGACTCCATTTCTTCAACCCTGTGTCAAAAATGCAGTTGGTCGAAGTGGTGCACGCACCCTTCACTTCCGTCAAGGCGCTCGCACAGGCCTGTAGTCTTGCCAAACGGTTGGGCAAGTTCCCCCTCGTGGTGAACGACGGACCGGGATTCCTCGTGAACAGGATTCTATCGCGTTATCTGGCGGAGGCCGTGATCATGGTAAGCGAGGGCGTCTCCTTTCAGCGCATCGACACTGTCGCCAAAAACTTTGGGATGGCAGTGGACAGCGGGCATCCTATGGGTCCGCTAGAACTCCTCGATCTGATCGGACTTCCTGTCGCCCTGCACGTACTGACCTCGCTCGCCGTGCTGGGATCTCGAATCGAGTCGCGTGATGCACTGCTGCGGGATTTCCTTCCCGAGAACAGGCCGCCGGTGACATTTTGGAAGTCGGAAAGAGAGAATCCGCAGGCTCTCGACGCAGTCGCCAACTATCGTCGCGCCAATCCCTCAGAAGCCGGCCCCATCTCCGACGACATCCTTCACCAACGCCTGTTTTTTCCAATGGTCGACGAAGCGGTGCGCTGTCTGTACGACAAGATCGTGGAGCATCCCTGGCAGGTTGATTTTGCACTGACGTATGGGATCGGGTTTCCCGCGTTCCGTGGTGGCCTTCTCACCTGGGCTCGGGAAACCATGACGCAAGGACACGTAGCCCAGGAACTGGAGTCGCTGGCGATCAAGTACGGCAAACGCTTCGAGCCCTGTCCGGCTCTCTCGAACGGAGGGTGGTAGTGCCGTGAATTTATTGAGCAACCTAAACGGAGTGCCTCATGCCTGAACACGCGTGGTTCGTACATTATCCCGAGGGAGTTCCTCACGAGCTTACTCTCTCCCCCGAGACGCTCTTGGAGATGTTCTCCCGGAGCGCACAGCGGTATTCACGCCGGCCAGCTCTCTATTTCTTCGGAAAGACCATTTCTTACCGGGAATGCTACTCCCTTGTTGAACGATTCGCCTCTGGCCTCGCGGGGTTGGGAATTCGCAAAGGCGATCGCGTGGCCCTCTGTCTCCCGAATTCTCCCCAAGCAGTGATCGCCTATTTCGGCATTTTGCGGGCCGGGGGGATCGTCGTGCCCTGCAACCCGACCTACACGGAATACGAATTGTCTCACCAGCTTCGAGACGCGGGGGCGCGAGCGATCGTGGTCCTCGACATGATGTATCAGAAGATCCAGCATCTCGATCTGGAGACGATTATCGTCACGCGGATTACCGATTTCATGACGACGATCGTGAAGTATATCTATCAACGTCGAAACGGCCGACCGCCGATCGAGATTCCGCGCAGCGACACGATGCTCTTTTTCCACGATGTGCTGGATGGCGTGAACCCCGTTGCGCCGAAGGAGCTTCTTCCGATCGTGACCCCTGACGATATTGCTATCCTCCAGTACACAGGAGGCACCACGGGGGTGTCGAAAGGCGCAGAGCTGCGTCATCGCAATTTGATGGCCAATATTCGGCAACTCGTCAGCTGGTTTTCTCCTACCGAACGGACAGAGAGTTTTCTAGCAGCGCTTCCGCTCTTTCATGTGTTCGGGATGACGGTCACACAGAATATCTGCCTGGCAGTCGGTGGATGTATGGTACTCGTGCCCGATCCCCGCAATATTCAAATGCTTCTCTCGGTCATACGCAAGAAACAACCGACCGTGGTTTCATTGGTCCCTGTGCTCGTACAGAAACTATTGGAACATTGTAATGAGAAAGACCTCGAGGCGACAAGGTTTTGCCTTTGCGGTGGGGCCGCGCTCTCCTACGAACTCCTCAAAAAATTCAAAGAACGGACGGGGCAGCTTATCATAGAGGGATATGGACTTTCCGAGTGTGCTCCGGTGACACACTGCAACATTGCCCGTGGTCTTTCGGTGAAGCATTCCATTGGATTACCGATTGCGAACACCGAGGCGAAAATCGTCGATGAGGCGGGCCAGGAGGTCCCGCTTGGAGGAGTCGGCGAACTTTGGGTGCGAGGTCCGCAAGTGATGCAGGGGTATTGGAACAATCCTGAGGAAACGGCGAAAGTGATGAAGCCAGAGGGGTGGCTCGCAACCGGCGACATGGCACGTATGGACGAAGACGGCTTCTTCTACATCGTAGATCGGAAGAAGGATATGATCCTTTCCACTTCAGGCTTCAATGTCTATCCCTCCGAAATCGAAAAAGTGTTACTGCTCCACCCGGAGGTACGTGAAGCTGCGGTCATTGGCGTGATGTCGGAGGACGGGAGTGAATCGGTCAAGGCGATTGTCGTTCCAACCGCGAATGAAATTTCTGAAAACGACCTCGTGAAACACTGCCGGCGATACTTGGCTCCATATAAAGTTCCAAGGCACATTGAATTTCGCAGCGAGCTGCCACGAACGCTTCTTGGCAAGACACTCTATCGGGTCTTGCGCAAGGAAGAAGCGGAGCGGCTGCACCGCTCAACACCTTCAGCCGTTGTGAGTTGAGGGGGATCGACCTCTGGACTGGTTGAACCGCTGCTGCATACAAAGCAACTTGGCAACGTGTCTGGCGAGCGCCAAGGCCGCGGATAGCCCCGGCGATTCAATTCCTACAAGATTGATGAGCGGGGGGCTCTCGCTGTCCACGGCGACAATGAAATCGCTCTTGCGCCCGTTGCCGGGCATAACACAGGGACGGATTCCGGAGTAGGCCCACTCCAGATCGCCTTCTTCGAGGGTCGGGATGAATTTCTGCAAGGCCTTGACGAACACACTGGGGGGGGTCTTGTGCGACGAGTAGTCCTGCTTGTCTTGGATTGCCACCTCATTCGGTCCCACGAACAACCGTCCGTTCGGACGGGGGCTGAAATGAATCCCCTTGCCGGTCGCTTGAGGAGGTAAGGCAGGATACACCAGGCGTCCGATTAGACTTTTCTTTTCCGGGGTGACCAGTTCGTAGTACTCACCTCGCACCGGGCAGATGTTATACTTTTTATAGCGTAAGGCGAAGGTAGCGATATCATCGGCGTAGAGCCCCGCGGCATTGATCAGGCACGCGGCACGGATTCTATGACGATCAGTGGTGATGATGTATTCAGCGGCATCTTCATCGATGCCGATCACCCGGTTGTTGAATGAAAATTCTGCACCGGTCGCTTCCGAGTCGGTCCTGAGAGATTGCACAAAGGCCAGAGAGTCAATGACTGAGACGCTTGGAATGATGATCCCGCAGCAGGCGTGGAGATTCGGCTCCCACGCACGCAACCCCGACGGCGTGACGAACGAGACCCGTGTATTCGTCTTCCAGGCGTTGACCAACAGGCGCCGCAGCATGGATATCTCACGCCAAAGGCCTCGACGGATATCTTCCCACGATATGGCGATGACCATTCCCGTTCTGAGCAACGGGATGCCATGCTGTAATGCGTACGCGACCGCCAGCGCACTCCCCTCTCGAGCGAGCTGTCCCTTCAGCGAACTGGGATGTTCGTGGATTCCGCTATGGAGCACTCCGCTGTTGCGCCCGCTGGTCTCCTCTGCCACGCGATCGTGTTGCTCGAGAACAACGACGCGGAGGGGCCTGTCCCAGCGGCGATGCATCAACTCTCTGGCGATGGAGCACCCTACGACCCCTGCTCCCACGATGCAGACATCATACCTGTTCATCGGGCCTGGTCCCTCGCATTCTGGCGCAGGTCAAGCACGCAGTGCTCCGGCTGGCATAGCACATCCACGGCTTTGGCAACCCAGCAGAGCAGGGTCCGCACCACACAGGCGTTCTGGGTACTCAAGGCTGGAGAATTCGCATGTCTGATCATCAATCGAATAAGTACGGGAACATCATGTTTGTCTTTTGTGGGGGTGGCTGTAAGGCCCTCACCCAGGCGGTTGCGGCCGCAGAATTGGTGAATGCCGGCTTGATTCCGACCCACATCATCAGTTCCTCCGCTGGAACCTGCAATGCTCTCGGGTTTGTCGAGAACCCCGGTGTAGTCGGGGCCGAGAAAACTATCCGCATCTGGGAAGACTATATCACCTCCCCTGAAGCAGTTTATGAGGTCCACCCGTTCCTTCGAGAGAAATTGGCACGTCTCTTAGGGGTTGTTCCGCAGCCAACTCAAGGCTGGGGGCCGAGCGGGTCGATTCTCCATGATTTCAGAAGGGCCAGCAAGTTCCTGCCTCTAGTCACATCCTTTGGTCTTCGCATGCCGTTTCGCGTAGCAGTCCGCACCGTGAGCTTCGTCTTTCGCCTCATGGATACCTTTGCATCCCAACACAAGTCATTTCGGCGGCTCATGCAGGCGCCTGAAATCCAGGAAGCGTTCGACGAGATGGATAAGTATTTTGAATTCAGGAGGATGAAAGCCTTCCTTGATCCGTTCCCGCTCTTGACCAGACTGGGCGAGCAAATTGATCTGCGGAAGGTGCTGGCGAGTTCCATCGTCTGGCACATCCTCGCTGAACGGTACGAAGACGGAGCCACTGTGGTCTTTTCCAATAAAGATTCAGATCTTGCGATGGACGGGAGCGATGACGCACGAAGTCGGAAAGCCAAACACGACCTCTTCTTTTCACGCATCCGCGCATCCATGGCCCTGTACCCTTTGTTTGAGATGGTTGAACTGGACGGCTATCGGTACCTTGATGCCGATCTCGCAAACCCCCTTCCGGTCGAGGAAGCCTTCAGCTTTGGATGCGATACGGTGTTCATGTTCCTCAATGTTCCGAGAAAGAGCGTTTGTGTCGAGCCGCATCCCCTGCGAGATCTTGTGGAGTTAAACTTCCGCTTACGGTTGAACGAGCGGTACCTCCACCATCGCATCAAGGAAGCACAGGCAAAAGCCAAGGAGCGGGGCGTGAACCTATTTATCATCCGCCCAGACGAGACCCCCCCCGGACTCGGGTTGCTGGAGATTGACAGCAAAGTGATCGAATTTGTGAAGTACCATGAGCGAAAACGTATGCAGGAATATATCGAAAATCTGAATGCCCACAATCTTCGATTTGCGCCGCCGATCAATTAGCCAAATATTCGTATACCTCTTCTGTTTTTGTTCAAGGATACTTCATGCGGCAGACGTTGAGAATCGGCCATCGTGGGGCTGCGGGCCATGCCCCGGAAAATACATTGGCCGCGATTCAGAAAGGGATCGCCCTCGGAGTCGATTTCGTGGAGATTGACGTGCGTCGCACGGCGGACGGCGTGCTCGTGGTCCTCCATGATGCGACAGTGAATCGAACGACCGATGGGAAGGGACGGGTCGATCGCTTGTTCCTACGGGACATAGCGAAACTCAACGCAGGGAACGGCGAACACATTCCAACGCTTGAGGAAGTGTTCAAGATAGCCGCAGGAAAAGCAGGGCTGATGTTGGAACTAAAGGCCGAAGGGGTGGCACAGCAGATGGTCGAATCGGTGCGCAAGGCTGGGTTCAAAGGCCCTGTTATCTACGCTTCTTTCTTGCATAAAGAACTGACACATGTTCGTGCAGCCGATCCAGAGGCCTCTCTCATGGTGCTCTTCGGCGGCCTATCCCGTGCCTCCGTCGCCCGAGCGATTCAGTACGGATCTTCCTACGTTGGTCTTCGCCACGACAAGGCCACGCGCGCGCTCGTGGATTCATTCCACCGTTCGGACTTGCTCGTATTCGTCTACACGGCAAACACTCCCCGCGATATCCAGCACGTACTCTCCCTTGACGTCGATGGAGTGATATCGAACTATCCTGACCGCATCGCTGGTCAGTAGTTCCTATCCTTATTACCTATGTCGAGGTTCTCTTTGTTGTGCTCGTCAGGCACAATCTTGGCGAATATATTGCAGGTCTGCTCACAGGTTATTCCCCGTGATCCAGGCTATCCACTGAGGAAGTCGCTACAGTAAAACTGGTTGGAGGAGGCTACGCGTGGCGATCTCATGTGATCGAAAATTTTTGAACGGCGCACAGCCGGCGACATGGATACCGGATAACCCGTTTCCCCTGCCACGTCCTGCCGCCTTCACTGGGCTACGGCACGATAAGTGGGGAATTGGAGGGGCTTGCTTCCGGAATGACAGCACGGGGGATTCTTTCCCCTATTATCCAGGATAACGCTACAATCTCTCGGAAATGCCGGATTGTTCGTGATGATGTAGTATCGCGGCGCACAACAGATAGCGATTGATTTAAGAATCAGACTCTCGATAAAACATAAGCCATGAGCGAAAGCGGCAGTACACAACAAGAACCTACTTTCCCCCAAAATGTGCGGGGCCTTAATTTTTTCGATACAGACACCAACCTGCATCTGTTCCTTGAGCGGGCGGCACCGGGGCTTTTGCAACGCCAGGGCGCAGTTCTGGGCCGGATCGGGGCCTTCGCCGGGGACAGGTTGGACCGCCAGGCCGAACAGAGTGACCAGGATTTCCCGCCTGCGCTAAAAGATTTGCCCGATGATAGGACCGCCCCCACCGGGCGGCGTAATGAAATCCGCCTGAATCCGGAATATGAGGAATGCCAGCAAGAACTATACAAAAGTGGCATCGTGGCTGCGTGTTTTGACAAGTCTGCTCCCGAGTCGCATATCCTGCCGTTCGTCGCAATGTATATGGTTGCGCAATCCGACATCGCTACCGGCTGTCCCTTTGCCATGACGCATCCAACCGCCTATGTTCTTGACCGGCTAGCGCCGCAGGGCCTGAAAGACAAATACCTGCCGGAAATCCTGCGCACGGACGGCAAGACTGCCATTTGCGGCACATGGGCCACGGAACGCCACAGCGGCAGCGATATCGGCGGCACGGTGACAACAGCCTTGAGGCAGGACGACGGAAGCTATCGTCTGCAGGGTCACAACTGGTTCACCAGCGCGTTCGGCTTTAAAAAATTCATGGGCATCAAGACGGCGCGTGCTGTCGGAGCGCCGGAGGGCGGCAAAGGGCTGGGGCTGTACCTTGTACCCAGCCATATCGACGGCGACTGGGCTGTCGGCAATAACCTCAATATCACACACCTGAAGCGCAAGCTGGGAACCCGTGGCCTGCCGACCGTTGAAGTCGACCTGCAGGGTGCGCTGGCTTATGAAATCGTTCCTGCTGGGCAGGGTCTGAAGGCGATGATGACGGCGCTGGGTTGCTCACGGGCTCATAACGCCATGGGAGCTGTAGGCGTGATGCGCCGTGCTTATATGGAGTCCCTGTGCTGGGCAGGCAACCGCGAAACGTTTGGCAAAATTCTGATCGAGCGCCCGATGGTGCAAAAACGCATACTGGATATCGCCGTGCAGTGGATGGCGGGATCGGCGCTGGCGTTCGAAGCGGCGTACAGCTTTGACGAGGCCGCAAAGGATTCCGGGAAAGAACCGTGGATGCGGATCGTTACTGCGCTGGCCAAATTCCGCACGGCAGAACAGGCCGTGTGGTGCGCGCAGAAAGCGCTGGAACTTGTCGGCGGCAATGGCTATACCGAAGATTACGCCACCGCCCGCCAGTTTCGCGACGCCATGGTTCTGCCGGTCTGGGAAGGGCCGGAACAGATCCAGGCGCTTGAGCTGATGCGCATGATCGCCGGCGCCGAACCAGGCGACAGGCTGTTCCTTGAAAAAATTGCATCGGTCCGCGATGCATTACCCGCCGCGATGAATGGCGAATCAATCAATTTGTCGGCCCTGGCCGGCACGATGGAGGATTCATTTAAGAAACTGCGGACAGAACCGCAAAAGGCGGAGCTTGTCGCGGATGAATTCCTGCGCATCATGTCGGATGTCCTCACCTATGCTCTGCTGTGCGAAGAAGCGGCGTGGACATATGCACACAAACACGATGGCACGAAACTGCTGGTCTGTCGTGCCTACCACGCCCGGGTTTGGCCAGGCGAATTTGCCGCGCCGTCTTTTTCTCCCGGAATCTTGCTACGTCATTTCAATCATATTGTGAAGGCAGAGTCCATTCCCCCAGCAGCCGTCAGCAATCGAGAGTCAGACCAGTAAAAGCATCTCGGTGGCGGAGAATCTGACACAATCCCACCGTCGGCACCAAACCAAGCTTCGCTTGAACCGCGGGTTCTTCGTCGCTTTATCGTTACTGACACACGCGGATAAACACCCCCCGGCGCCACGCCTTCATAAGCTCTCCCTCTATATGCTGTTTGCCAGACGTGCCCGCGATTGCCGAGGCGGTCAAGATTTCAAAGTCCTTTGTCCACAAAACCTGCAAGAATTCAGGTCCTCAAGCCCTCGAAATTCCAGCCTGCCAAATTTAGCCGTTCAGTGTCCTTCAACCAGAAGATTGGAGGACAAGTCTAGTTACAGGAGCAGCGGTTTAGGAAACCGTCGCCGCTACCCTCCTCAGGCTCACTGGAACTCACTCAGGCCTACTGGGGCAAAGGTTCTCAGAATTCTCGAACTTTGGCTGGAATAGGCCTGAGTGGGCTGGAATGAGGTGGGCTTGAGCACAAAACGAGCACAATTGGCTGGGGTGAACCCCTCCATTGAGACACGAAAATTAGCACAC
>DASYVB010000047.1:0-8761 GCA_036000525.1 Nitrospiraceae bacterium
TATCCCGATGCGCACGGTAATGAATCCACCTAATCCGTTTGAATCACAGCACCGAGATCTCTTGGAGCCTGCTCCACATGTGCAGCTGCAGATGTTTGAGGATGCGACCCGTGACATTCTCAGTCGGAACGAAAGTCCCGATTTACCGTTTCGATGAAGCCTGAACCCGTATCGCGGCTGCTTCCACGCCTGTGCCTACTGTTATGCCAGACCATCTCATGAGTACTGGGGATTCGGCGCCGGGACTGACTTCGAGTCCAAGATTATCGTGAAGCGAGAGGCGGCGACTTTGCTCCGTCGGACGTTCGAGAAACCTTCGTGGAAGGGTGAATTGATCCTGTTCTCTGGGAACACCGATTGTTACCAGCCGCTGGAAGCCTCGCTGGAGTTGACGCGGGCCTGCCTGGAGGTCTGTGCCGAGTATCGGAATCCGGTCGGGATTATCACGAAAGGAGTGTTGGTGTTGCGCGATCTGGACCTGCTGCGTCGGTTGCATCAGGAGGCGTCGGTTCATGTGTATTTCAGCATACCGTTTTCAGACGATGAGGTGGCACGCAAGGTTGAACCTCATGCGCCTTCCAGCCGGAAACGCTTCGAGGCGATGGCGACCTTGGCGAACGCTGGGATTCCCATCGGCATTTCGCTGTCTCCGATCATTCCTGGTCTCAACGATGAGGACGTGCCCGATCTGTTGACCCGAGCGAAACAAGCCGGGGCGGTCGAGGCGATGGCGACGCTGCTGCGTCTATCTGGCCCTGTCGAGCCGGTGTTTATGGAGCGAATGGCGGCGGCATTTCCAGATCGAATCACCAAGATCACGAATCGGATTCGGGACGTGCGTGGTGGGGCGATCAGCGAGGGGGCCTTCTTCGAACGTCACCGTGGCGCAGGCCCCTATTGGGCCATGATCGAACAGTTATTCGAGGTTTCCAGACGCAAGGCAGGATTGTCAGTGCTGCGTGACGAGACGGTTCCCGCCACCTTTCGCAGGCCGGGGGTCGAACAGACGGCTTTATTTTGAAGCAGGACAGGGCAGGGAGGGGGGATGAAACATAATCCGGGTTTTCTCAAGTTGGTGGATGCGGCACGAGCACGGGTCAAGGAATGTACGGTGGCGCAGGCTAAGGCCATGCTTGATCGGGGCGAGGTGCGGCATTTTCTCGATGTGCGCGAGGACCACGAATTTGCGAAGGATCATGCGAAAGGCGCCCGTCATCTGGGAAAAGGGATTATCGAGCGCGATGTGGAAACGCGTATTCCCAATAAAGAGGAGGCCATTTTGTTGTATTGCGGAGGCGGGTACCGGTCGGTCTTAGCCGCGGATGCGCTTCAGCAAATGGGCTATGCGAATGTGGTGTCGATGGATGGGGGAATCAAAGGCTGGCGGGATGCAGGCTATCCAATGGAGCGTTGATGGGACCTCAGAGAGGCCGAAGTCCCATCTACGTTCGATCACGAATTCAGATGTGCGAGCTCGGGAGGGTTACTTGCTGTTGGCTCGATCGAATTCCTTGATCACCTGATCGGTTAAATCGATGGTGTCCTTATTATAGATCACAATCTTGACCGTTTGTTCGCTGCCCCTATCGACGACGAGAGCAAACCCACCTTTTTCCGCCACAGTTTTCGTGGCCAAGGAAATTTTCTTCATGTACTCATCGACCAATTCCTTCTGCTTCCCCTGTAACTCCTGATTAAATTCTTGCGCGCGTTTCTGATAGTCCTGGACTTTTGCGCGGAACTGGGTCTCTTTTTCTTTTTTCTCGGTGTCGCTTAACTTCGCGCTTTGCTCCTTGAGCGTCTTCTCTGTACTGCGCAACTCCTCTTCATCCGCGGACAACAGTTTTTGTCTGGTGGTTACATATTCTTTGAGCCCATCCAAGGCTTTTTTGCCCGCTTTTGATTTCTCTAAAACAGCCTGAGGATCGACGACACCCATTTTGAAGGCCTCGGTAGCCTCTGCAGCTGGGAGAGATGCAAGCAGCATAATGCCTGTGGCGACCAAAAGGAGGGTTTTCCGCCCTAAGAGGATTCCCATTGTATACATAACACGCGCTCCTAGTTGGTAAACAATGCAAACAGTGTAACCGTTGCGAGAATAGCTGGGGGGGCAGGCCCTGTCAAGGGATTGGCCGAGGGGGGCTAGCCGGCGGCGAAAACCTATAGTGGCACGCACGAAATTTGTTGGTTCGCACGTGTGACACAACAGGAGAGCACTCGCGCAGTATGCTCAAAAAGTTCGTCCAGCAAGGCCGCAGCAAATGAAGGGCCGAGGAGGTACATACCGCACTTCGTGTGGGCCGTTCGCCCCTAAGAATAGTTCTTGGCGAACGGAAAAGCTCCTACAGTGATTCCGACCTCCGAAAATCGATCAGGGTCTGAACGATGCGAGCACGCTGTTGGCGGGCTTTTCAGCATCCTGCTAGACGAAGTATCGGCTGGTGTCGAACTTGTACTCGGTGTTGTCGATCAAGCGGATAATGTTGTCGCGGAAATCTCCGGTCTCATCTTTCTCGGTCAGGTCTACCTCGCGCCCGTGATCGACCTCGTTTCCCTGTGGATCTGTGATGACTCTGACGAACGGTCGTTCGGTGTTCGCCTTGTCTGTAGCCGGCTTGATCACGACCGCCAGTTCGCTCGTCTCCAGCATCACCAGGCTGCCGATGGGGATGATGCCGACACAGTTCACGAACAGCTTGAGCAGCACCGCGTCAAACGACTTCCCAGACTTTGAAAGCATCATGTTCAACACTTTCGATGGGGCCATGGGTTCCCGACGATAGACACGGGAGGAGGTCATGGCGTCGTAACAGTCTGCGATCGTGAGGATGCGGCCGGTCAGTGAGATCGTCCAGGGCACGGTAAGTTTCGGATATCCGGAGAAGTCCTGGTTCATGTGGTGCTCGAAGGAGGCCGCCGCCATGCGGCCCGGTAGATTCGTGAGGCCTCTCATTTTCGAAAGAATCAGAACTCCCTCCGTGGGATGATTGCGCATGGCCACCCAGTCGTCATCGGTGAACTCGCCTGGTTTATTCAGGACCTCCATGGGAATGGTGGATTTGCCCATGTCATGGAACAGCGCCGCAAGGCCCAGGTCGGCCAGTTCCACTTTGGGGTAGCCAGCGCGATTGGCCAGCGCCATGGACAGCAACGACACATTGACCGAATGGTTATGTGTGTACTGATCGTGGCAACGAAGGGTCGTGAGACCGAGGACCGCGGTTTCATCATCCGCCATGCGGTCGATGATGTTTTGGATCGCCCGCCTCGCCTGTTTAAAGCTGACCCTTCCTCCCTCGCGGGCTGATTGCGTCAGGGCTCCGACTGATCCTGCCAAATTGGTATAGCCGTTCTTAGCGTTCATTTTCCGTTGTACTTTTGGATCGGCGCTTTTCGTGCTGTCCGCTCCCGTATTCTCCGCCGTTCCGGGTCCTTTTCGGATTAGCAGCTGCCGTTGTTCTCTTAGCGTAATGCCGGCGATTCCCCGTGCTGTGATTTCATTCTGAAGGTCTTCGAGGGTTTTGTTGTCAGGATCAAGGCTGACAAAGAGCGCGGCGAACTCACGCAGATCCTTCGACTCCACAGTTAGCGAGAATGTCATTCCGCCGATCTTCCAGGCGTTCAAGGTATCGATGACGCTTGTAGCCACGGCCATCTGCTGCGCATTCACTTTCAAGTGACTGTCCCCGAGAAACAAGAAATCGTTCTGCAGGCGGAGTGTGACCGGTTGGTCATGTGCCATGGTCTTAATCAGGGTCAGCATCGCGTCGACGGGTTTATCCAGTGCCGCGTTGGTGCGCTCATAGATGCGGGAAGTTTTGATCAAGACGTTCAACTGTGTAACCAGCTGAATTCCCAGCATGACCATCTGCTGGTCAAGGATGTCCCTTGCCTCCGATCCACGGCCGATCTTCTGAGACAGCGACTTTTCGTGGGTCAGGATCGGCTCGGCTTGTTCCTCCGCGACCGGGACCTCTTTGATCTTGGATTCACTCACGGCAAAAGTTCCTTACTATGATGTAGCTTGCTTGAGATGCTGTTGTCGTTGGGCTTGGGCGAGTGCCACGGTGCAGGCTTGCCTTACGGCGGCGACACCTTTTTTCTGACCCAGTTCAAGGGCGGTGAGGGCGGCAGGGGTGGGCAACTTCCCCAATGTTTCAGCGGCGAGGGCAGCGAGCTCCTCCTTGTTCTTCCGGTTGGTCCAGGACCGTTCCGTGATCAAACTTTCAAAGAACGGAATAACCTCATCGCTACTGGTGGCGCGCATGGCTTGGAACACGGCGCGTTTTTCACCGAGGGTTCGATCCATGAATGTGTCCGCGGATACGATAGGTGACCAGGTGGAATAGGGAGCCTTATACTGACCGGTTATGAGCAACTTGAGTGCCGCAAACCGGACCGATTCCTCACTATCATTCAAGAACGCGATCAGTTTCATCCCGTTCCCGTTGGGACGGAATATCCCGATCGCGCGCACGACTTCCTTTCGTACCTGAATGTCCGGATAGCGCACCAGCTTTTCAACTGCGTCTGCAAATCGGGGATTGTTCCATTTGAGAAGGATCGCAAGAAGGTTCTTAACATAGCGCGGGCGGCGGTCGGACAAACCGCGAAGCACGTGATCAGGCTGATCCTTCGCGAGTGTCTCGATGGCCTCAGCCACGACCGCCTGATGGGCCGGTGCCTCCAGATTCGCCAAGAGGGTGCACAAGGCAGAGACGGCTGCAGGTGTCATCAACAGCAGAACTGCCGGCAATCCTACCGTAGTTGCGTCGGGGATCTTGTTCAAATAGGTCTCGATCATCTTCATGCGTTCAGGTCGGCCAAGGTTGTCGAGCAGGGCCGCCAGTTGTTTCTTGTGATCGTCGCTGAGATCCGGTCTGACCTCAGCGGCGGCATTTAACAATCCCAGTACGCTGTCTAACACGCTCCATTTACCCTGGGCCGCCAATGAGTCGAGGACGTCTCCCCAGAGGTCGAGCAACTTGGTCAGGATCACAGAAGATTTTTCCGACGCCAGGATCGCGGTGAGCATATCCAATAGGTATGTCATGTTATCTCTGGCGCTCTCAGCCTCGATCTCCTTCGCCAGTTCGGCTAACTCCTTGTCAGAGACCTCGTAGCCCGCTTGACCGGACTGGAATCGGCCAGCCCGTGCGGCTGGCTTGTCGCCCAAGGACCTGCTGCCATCGATTCCAAGGCCAGGCTCCTTCCTGGCTTTGGTCTGCTCCCGGTCCAGGATGTCCCGCAAGTTCGATTCCGGTGACTCCATCACCCCGGCTGTAGGCAGCGCGACGTCATCCCCACCGGTCGAGGCTTTGGCCACTTCTTCGGCGGTGACTATGGTGATGGTGGAGAGATCCTTGGACCATAAACGAGTCACAATGTCGTCATCATCTTCCTCGGAATCAAGGCTGCCCCAAAGCGAATCAAGCAAGAAGGAAAGGTCTTCAGCGGCAAGACCTTCGAGAAATGCGAGTTCCCGAATACCATCCGCATAGAGCTTGAACGCGACGCTTTCATTACTCGAATCCTGCTCGGATCGGTAGACGATTACCCCGTTGAAGTACAGCTCGGAGCGTTGAATAAGAAACGCCAATTTGGAGTAGGTGGCGAGGTGAGCCGTGAGTCCCTCGAACAACTCGTGGAAGAACTTCTGGGCCACAGGGTTCGCTGACCCGTACGTCCGGCTGGACTTTGCGGTCTTGTCCAAGAGCATGAGGAGTCGCTTGATGGAGGCCAACTCCGGATCATCCGACTCTTTTGCGGGCGCAATCGGCAGTGCGCCGTCGTCTGTCTTCGGCTCGTCCATGATGATTAGTCGTACCCTGGAGGTGCGGAATCGTCAAGAAAATAGCGGCTCTTAACCTGCCTCTCACCGAGGAAATGCCGAGGAATTCTCCCTTCCTTCAGCCATGGACAAGAGGGCATTGTGAACCCCCTGGCGAGGCCGGTAGAATCCGTCTCATATTGACGATTGCCTCGAGCCACATTGTGTGTTTTGGAGACAGCCTCACGGCAGGGTTTCAATCGCCCACTGCCGACAATCCTCAAGGCATTGAGACGCCGTATGGGCGGTTCCTGCAAGAATTGACAGGGCCTGCCGTACGCGTGTCAGTGAGCGGCATCTGCGGTGAACTGACCGGTGAAATGGCGATGCGGTTTCGGTCGGCTGTTCTGATATACCAACCAGCATATGTGGTGATTCTTGGCGGAACGAACGATCTTGGATGGAACGCAGCGCCAGCAGACATTATGCGCAACCTCCTCAAGATGTATGAACTGGCCGCAGCGGCCGGGATCAAGCCGGTGCCGGTGACCGTTCCATCGATCAGAGTGGGTGACGATCTTCGCAGTGAGGAGGGGCGTCGGTGGTTCGCAGAGCATCTTGAGCGGCGACGCGAGCTTAACGGGTTGATTCTCCGCTACGCCGAATCGAAACGGCTGGCAGCCTTCGACCTCTTTGACGCCACGGCGGAGCCCGAGACTCAACAACTTGCGGCCCGGTACTCCAATGACGGGCTGCATCTGACCACAGCTGGATATCGGCTGGTTGCTGAGCGGTTGTACCAGGAGGTGTTTGCAGCAGCGCTGGCGTGTGGGTCGTGACACGAGGAGACTATGATGCGTGACGTGACCGATCGTGACTTCGACCACGTCGTGGAGCAGGCAGGAATGCCAGTGCTGGTGGAGTTCTGGAAACCAGGATGCGGGAGTTGCCGAGCGTTGATGCGTGAACTTGAGAATCTCGAGCTCGATGTGGACGGCAAGGTGCTGATCCTGAAAATGAACGTCGAGGAAAACTTCCAGATTCCAGCGGAGCTGGAAGTTCGCGCTTTACCGGTGCTGGCCTTCTATCGCCAGGGAAAGTTCGAGCGGTTTATCGGCGGGCTGGGGACCAAAGAGGAGATTCTTAAGCAGTTGCGGCTGACATGAAATAAGTCGCTACAAGGTTCGCCAGGACCGCCCATCTTTTTCAATGAGGCGATCGGCCTCGACTGGCCCACAGGTTCCCGCCGGATATTCAGGCAACCACCGCAACCCTTGCCGGTGCCATCCTTCCAGAATTTTGGTGATCCATGCCCAGGATGCTTCAACGGCGTCGCGCCGCATGAATCGGGAGGCATCGCCGGCCATCACGTCCAAGAGCAACCGCTCATAAGCTTCGGGCGACGGGCGGCCGAAGACCTCGCTGTATTGAAAGTCCATTTCCACCGGGTGTGTCTGCGCGCGAGTTCCCGGCACGCGCGAGACGATTCGGAGAGAGAGCCCTTCCTCCGGTTGGATGCGCAGCGCCAACACGTTCGGCGGTTGCGGCTGCTGCGCATTGTCGTTGAACAGGATTTGCGGGATGTCCTTGAATTGCACCGCGATCTCGCTGGCGCGATGAGGGAGCGCTTTTCCGGTACGCAGATAGAAGGGCACGCCGGCCCAGCGCCAGTTTTCCACGAAGCATTTGAGCGCGACATAGGTTTCCGTCGTGGAATCGGGATGAATCCCGTTCTCACGACGATAGCCCGGGATGGGCGCGCCTTGGCCCGTGCCTTCACTGTATTGGGCACGGACGGTGACGTGCTCGACGTCCTGATCGGTGATGGGCCTGAGGCAGCGGAGGACTTCCATCTTGGCATTGCGCACCACATCCGGATCGAGCGAGTAGGGAGGTTCCATCGCGACCAAGCTGAGCAGCTGCAGCAGGTGGTTTTGCACCATGTCGCGTAACGCACCGGCTTCTTCGTAATAGCTGGCCCTGGTCCCGACGCCTTCCGTTTCGCTCACCGTGATTTGCACATGATCGATGTACTTGTGGTTCCAGATCGGCTCGAAAATGCTGTTGGCAAACCGGACGACCATGAGGTTCTGAACGGTTTCTTTTCCCAGATAGTGATCGATGCGGAAGATCTGCGATTCGTCGAACACGCGCCCCGTCACTTGGTTGATGGCTTGGGCGGAGGCCAAATCTCGGCCGACCGGTTTTTCGACGATGATGCGGGCATAGGGCGCATGAGCCTCCGGCTTCGTCGCCAGTCCTGCTTGTTCAAGACCCTCGCACACGGATGCAAACGAACTGGGAGGGATGCTCAGATAGAAAATCCGGTTGCCGGGTAACTGGAGGTTCCGCTCAATGTCTTCTGCTCGAGCCTTCAGTCTGGCATAGGTGTTCGGGTCGTCATTTCCCCCCGACACGTAAAAGAGGCGTGGTGCGAAGTCTTTCCACTTGTCTTCTGCCAAGGCTTGTCGGGAATGTGTCACGACGCCGGCACGAAGCGTGGCGCGGAACTCCTCGTCGGTCATCAACTTGCGGCCCAACCCAATCACTGCAAAGCTCGGTGGAAGGAGTCCATCGAGGAGCAAATTGTAGAGGGCAGGAATCAGACGCCGACGAGCCAGATCGCCGGACCCTCCGAAGATGACGAGGGTACAGCGCTTGACCGGGGGAATCGTTTCCTCTGAGGGGCTGATATCGATACGTGGGCTCTTCGGTGACATAGAACTCTGGCGTTACCGACGGACCGCATGGCCGCCGAAGGCATTCCGCAACGCGGCCAGCATCTTTTCCGCAAAGGACTCGCTTTGCCGCGATCGAAATCGAGTGAATAAAGCCGTTGCGAGCGTCGGGACCGGTACATCCTTTTCGATTGCATCAGCGATCATCCAACGACCCTCGCCGGAATCCTGCACGTAGCCTTTCAACTGTTCCAGCCGCGGATCCTCTTTCAAGGCGCCGGCCGCCAATTCCAAGAGCCAGGATCGAACGACA
>DASYVB010000048.1:0-15146 GCA_036000525.1 Nitrospiraceae bacterium
CGAAACAGCTCATTCGCTCCGGTACAGCTATCGGGGCAAACATCGAGGAGGCGATTGCTGCGCAGAGCAAGAAAGATTTCCTCTCGAAGATGTCTATAGCATTGAAAGAAGCACGAGAGACACATTATTGGCTTCGGCTTATTCGGGACTCTGGGCTGGCGAATGGCGGGGAAGCGGAGGCGCACATACCTGCGTGCCAAGAACTTGTCAGGCTGCTCAGCAGAATCACCCTGACGACTCGCGAAAATCTTGGAACAACACCACGGGCTCGCCATGTGGATCGTCACAATTCAACATTCCACACTCCTAATTCCACTTTGAGGCCGTAAAGGAATGCGGAATGAGAAATGTGGAATGGGAAATGAAGACTTGGGGAACACTAACCATTTATGAATGAGGTCACTATGGTCTCGGCAACGAACCACTATTCCATTCTTGTCGTGGAAGATAACCAGGACCTGGTCATCGGCTTACAGGATTTGCTGCACCATGATGGCTATGCCGTCACCGTTGCCGGCACCGTCACCGGTGCCATCGAACTCGTTCGAGCCCATCGCTTCAACGCCATCTTGCTGGACTTAGGCCTGCCGGACGGGGATGGGCTCGAGGTCTTGAAAGAATCTCAACGCCTGGACCCCACTCTCCCCGTCGTGATCGTGACTGCGCATATCTCGCGGGATCGTACCGTGGGATCGCTGACGGAAGGGGCGTATGCCTATCTCACGAAACCGTATGATCGGGAGGAGCTTCGGCACACGCTCCGTCGTGCCATCGGGGTCAAGGAACTCGCCGTCAAGGTTGAGCGGACAGAACACCTCCTCAGCCAAAGCGAAGAACGCTTGCAGCTCGTGATTCAAGGCTCCAATGACGGCTTCTGGGATGGACGGGTTCTCCCCGACGAACCGTGGAGTTCTCCGCGCACACCGGTGTGGTGGTCTCCTCGTGTTAAAGCCATGCTGGGTTATACCGACGAGGAATTTCCCGATGTCTTAGAGAGCTGGGCTTCCCGACTTCATCCCGAGGATGCCGACCGCGTCTTCGCTGCCTTGACCGCCCATATCGAACGACGCAATCCCTACGACGTGGAATACCGGCTCCTCACCAAGGCAGGAAAGTATGGCTGGTTCCGCGCCCGCGGCCAAGCGATCTGGGACGAGACCGGCCGGATGACCCGTATGGCCGGCTCCCTCCAGGAGGTGACGGATCGCAAACAAGCGGAGCATGCGCTTCGCCGGAACGAGAAACTCCTGCAAGATGTGATCAACAACACCACCGCAGTGATCTACGTGAAATACACCGACGGCCGGTATCTTCTCACCAATCGCCGGTTCGAACAGCTCTTTCACCTCACCACGGACCAGATTGTCGGGCATACCGATCACGAGATTTTTCCCGGGGACATCGCCGATGCGTTTCGCGCCAACGATGTCACGGTCTTGGAGCGGAACACTGCGGTGGAATATGAGGAATACGCGCCCCATTCTGATGGCCTCCACGCCTACATCTCGATCAAATTCCCGCTTTGCGACCATACCGGCAAGCCCTATGCGACTTGCGGCATCTCCACCGACATTACCGAGCGGAAGCGCACCGAAGATGAGCTCCGTGCCAATGATGCGCAAAGCCGTCTCGCCCTGAGCGCCACGCCGGTGGGGCTCTGGGACTGGGACCTTCAGACCGGTCAACTCTACTGGTCGCCACAGGTCGACAGGTTGCTCGGCGTGGCGCCTGGATCGGTCCCCAGCTCGCAGAACGAATTGCTCGCGCTCGTGTATCGGGAGGATCGGGAGTCAATGGTGCGCGCGATGCACCGGGCGATGGATCAACCCGGTACCGACGTGACATTTGGGCACCGTGTCATGAGACAGAACGACAGCTTCCAGTGGTTTGTCTGGACGGGTGAGATCATTCGAGATCGCGACGGAAAGGCTTTGCATATATTGGGAACGGTCCGCGCCACAGGCGGCTCAAACCCGTAAAGCGGAATTGCCATGGGACCAAGAATCTGAGGATGATGAAAACGAGTGATTACATAGACCGGCTCTTCCGCGCGGTGGTGGGACTCGTCTGGCTGCTCAGCCTCTGTACCCTGTGTGTGTCCGAATCCATGGCGATGGACATTGCCATCCTGCAATCTTCCGACATACCCGCGTATCAAGAGGCCATTGCAGGCCTGAAAGCCACGGGCCCCATTGGAGCGATCTATACCGAATACGATGCGCAAGGCGACCTGGAGCTTGGGAAAAAGCTCGCGCGCAAGCTGCGGACATCGAATGCGTCACTGGTCGTCGCCGTGGGGCTCAAAGCCGCGTTGGCAGCGAAAGTAGAAATTGTGGATGTCCCGATCGTCTATATGATGATCCTGGACCCCTTGAAGCATCAGCTCACAGCGGCTAACATGACCGGCACGCTCCTGGAGGTCCCCATCGACCGACAGCTGAAGATCATGCGGACGTTCCTGCCGACCCTTCATCGGCTCGGCACGCTCTACGATCCTGCCAAAACCTCCTCTCGGGTGAAGAACGCGGTGCTGCAGGCCCCCATTTCCGACTTTCAATTGAAGGGGCTTCCCGTCGAGGGTGAAAAGGAGGTGCCTCAGCAATTGCGCGCGCTGCTCGGGGACGTTGAGGCCCTCTGGCTCATGCCGGATTCCACGGTATTGACGAACGAGTCCTTACGATTCATCCTTGATTCAGCGCTCGCACATCAGATACCAGTGATCGGGTTCTCACCGGAGTTCACTCGCCTGGGAGCGTTGCTCAGCTTGTCCGTCAACTACGTCGAAGTCGGTCGAGAGACCGGACTGCTCGCGAATCGCATTCTCGACGGGGAACGGCTGCTGCCGCTCAACCCCGTGCCGATCGAGCGACTCAAGATCACGGTCAATCTCAAGACCGCGAAGTACCTGGGCATGACGTTTCCGAAGGAGCTAATGAGTCTCATTGATGAAACCTATTAATGTGGACAGGCCATTGAATCATCCTCATCCACCAGAGGAACCCAGGGCTCCCGTGGCATTACCCACGAAAGGGTTCCCCAACCTGCGCACAAAGTTCGTGCTATTTTTCAGCTTCATTCTCATTATCGCCTGTTCGACCTTGAGCTGGCTCTACGTCGAAGAGAGGCGTGAGACGATGACCAGAAACCTCCAGGAGTTGGGAACGGTTCTCCTCACGAGCGTGACGAGCAATGACGCTTTTCGATTTGCGGGCCTTGTGGCGGAAGATCGCGCCACGCTCCAACAATTCATAGAAGGCCTCATGGCTGTCCAGGATGTAGTGTATGTGGTCATCACCGGCTCGGATGGCACCGTGCTCGCCAAGCAGACGAAGGGGGGACGCCAATCGGCTGACAGCCTTGTGCGGTCCATGGATCGTCCGCTGTACCCGGAGCCTCAGATTGCGACACAGCTCTTACAAACGAGGAATACGACTCCTTTGATGACACGTGTCTCCCTCTCCACCAAGGTAGGGAACCGATTTGCGTGGGAAGAAATCGTGCACGACTTTGCCGTGCCGGTGCTGCGAACGGCAAATGAAGGCACCTTGCTGCCTCCATTCTCTATCCAGCTGGATGAAGGAGGCACCAAGTCATCACCGACACAGCCGGCACTCGTGTCCGGTGTCGTCCAAATAGGATTGAGCGACGCACGCTGGAAACACAATCTCCTCACGATGATCAACAATATTATCCTTTTCACCGTCCTCATCATCGGCGCAGGCACGCTCGGTGCCTACCTGCTCACTCTCCGTGTCACAAAGCCGCTGTTACAGCTTGCCAGTGTGACTCAACAAGTGGCTGAGGGAAGTACGCCTGGGCCCCTCACACCCTCCACCCGCGACGAAGTCGGCCAACTGACGAGCATGTTCAATCTAATGACCCACTCATTACAGGAAAGGAGCAGCGCCATTACAGCGAACATGGCCACCATCAAACACCAGGTCAGTCAATTGACCACGTTACATCAAGTCAGCGCGTCCATCGCCCGGACGCTGGACCTGAACCAAATTCTCAGCACCGTCCTGCAGCTCCTGACCACAAATCTGGGTTTTACGCGTATGTTTTTGACGCTGTGGGATCCCGAACGAGACACGGCGTATGTGGCCAAAATCGTCGGGGTCTCGCCGGACATTGCGGAGGCAGTTCGCCATCTTGATTTGCCGATCCAGGACGATGGCAGCCTCCAAGCCGACCTGCTGATTCATGGAGAACCCTTGCTCATCCCGAGCATTGAGGCCGTGGCCGATCGCATGCACCCACCTATACTGGAATTGGCTCGCCGCGCCGGGGTGACATCCTTCGTCGCGGTACCGCTCCAGAGTCAGAACCAGATACTCGGGTACCTCGCCGCCGACCGCGGCGGACGACCCTGCATGGACGAGGATCTCCATATGCTGTCGACGATCGCCGGCCACGTGGCCGCGGCCATCGACAACGCTAGAGCCTATGCCCACCTCGAAGAACTCACGCAGCACCTCGAAAAGCGTATTGCGGAGCGCACGCAGGAATTGACCACCGCCAATGAGCGCCTCCAGGAACACGATCGGCGGCGGTCGCTGTTTCTCTCTGTCGCGTCGCATGAATTGCGCACCCCCATGACCGTGATTCGCAGCTTTGCAGACAATATGCGCGACGGTATTGCAGGGCCGGTGAACGAACAACAATTGACCTACCTCACGCGCATCGGACATAACCTGAGCCGGCTCACCAGAATCATCAATC
Source organism: Nitrospiraceae bacterium (assembly GCA_036000525.1). Taxonomy (GTDB): domain Bacteria; phylum Nitrospirota; class Nitrospiria; order Nitrospirales; family Nitrospiraceae; genus Palsa-1315. Next base: position 4,723 of record DASYVB010000048.1, read on the forward strand.
AATTGCTCGATTGGTCCCGCCTTGACAGCAAAAAGGAAGTGCTCTGCCTCACACAGGTCTGCGTCGAAACCATGGCCCTCCAGGTCGCCGAAAGTCTACGCACCGTCGCAGCTGAAAAAACGATTACCATCGAGATCCTGCATGCGGAAGGGCTCCCAGCGGTTCAGGGGGACCCGGATAAACTGGAACAGATTCTCTGGAATCTCATCGGCAATGCAATCAAGTTCACGCCGCCAGGCGGCCGTATCGCCGTCGATTTCCAGACGACCCCCGAGGGCTTTGTCCAAACCTCAGTCGCCGATACCGGCTGCGGGATTGACCCGGGCCACGTCGGAAAACTCTTCCAGGAGTTCTCAAAAGTGCCGTCTGCCAACCCCACCGCTCAGGGGGCGCAGCTTGGCCTATTCATTACAAAAAACCTGGTGACGATGCATCGAGGAACCATCTGGGTGGAAAGCACGCCCGGAGCCGGCACTCGCTTTTATTTCACAGTGCCTGTCGCATCTTCGCGAAAAGACTCACCGCAACCTGCGCCGCAGTCGAATGCGTGAAGTGCTGGACGCATTGGGAATGTGGAATGATGAATTGCTTGAGTGAGATTCTGAAGAATGCGGAATGAGAAATGTGGAATGAGGAATTAGTTGGCCAGACGAGATGAGAGAGAAGTGCCGGGTTCTGAGTTGGAGGCGAACTGGGAAGGGCGGGCTGAAGGCTAAAGTGTTCGGAACTTCAATTTCGAATTTCACATTTTGAATTTTGAATTTCGGATCGCGCCCGGCGTTTTAGCTTTCTGCAATTGAGAGGAGTGTATTTTGATGCGCGCTAAAATTTTAATCGTCGACGATGACCGCGATATTCTTCTCGGACTCGAGAATCGTATCACCTGGATGGGGCACGAGCCTGTAACAGCCGACAACGGTAAGGATGCGCTGCGTCTGATTGAACAAGGAGACTTTGATCTTGTGCTCCTGGATTTGGAACTACCAGTTCTGTCCGGGCTGGAGATCCTGGAACGGGTAAGAGCCGCCTCGCAAAGCGAGCGGCGCACTGAAGAGGACACAAGCGCAGCCTACACCACACCGCTCATCATCATCCTGACCGCATTCGGCACCATCGAGCGAGCCGTTCAAGCCATGCAGCTTGGCGCCTTTGATTTCCTAACGAAACCGTTCAACGCCGACCACCTGACCGTCGTGGTCAAAAAAGCCCTGGCCGACGTGGCGATACACCGTCAGGTCGACGTCCTCCGTCAAGAAGTCGACGATCGGTTCGATCACCTCGTGGGGGCCAACGCCAAGATGACCGCGCAACTCACGATTGCCAAGCAAGCGGCGCTGTCCGACGTGACCGTCCTCCTGCTCGGAGAAACCGGCACGGGAAAGGAAGTCGTGGCCCGCGCCATTCATCGTTGGAGTCCACGCCGCTCAAAACCTTTCGTCGCGGTCAATTGTGCGGCTCTGCCGGAGCAACTGCTCGAGAACGAACTGTTCGGTCATGAAAAGGGCTCCTTCACCGGGGCGGTCAAACGGGAACCAGGGAAGATCGAGGTGGCAGAAGGCGGAACTGTGTTTCTTGATGAAATCGGAGATATGCCGCTCCCCTTACAAAGCCGCCTGCTGCGGGTCCTCCAGGATCAGACCTTCTATCGTGTGGGCGGGACCCAGCCGATTCGCACCAATGTCCGTTTCATCGCGGCCACCAACAAAGACATACGGCGCGCGATCCAACAAGGTACGTTTCGTGAAGACTTATACTATCGGCTAGCGGTGATCACCGTGACGCTCCCGCCCCTCCGTGAACGTATGGACGATATCCCTGCACTCGCCCAGCATATTCTCAATCGCGCGGTCGGAATGGGGATTCATCGCCCCTACGCCCTGAGTGACCGCGCCTTACAGGCGTTGCAACAGTATCAGTGGCCGGGCAACATCCGCGAACTGGAAAATGTACTGACACGTGCACTCATCTTATGTCCTGAGGACACCATTGAGCTCGCGTACCTGCATCTTGCAGATTCACCGTTCCCCTCGGCAAACGAGGCCGAGACAGGATCTACTTCCCGTCTCTACCATGAGAGCATGGACGCTTACAGTCGGAAGATCATCGAAGAGTCGCTGCGCAGAAATGGATGGAACCAAACCAGAGCATCCGAAGAGCTTGGCCTACAGCGGACCTACCTCACGAAACTGCTCCGTCAGAAAGACATCTCCGGCAGGCCGTCCAAAGATTCCTCCTCATCTTCCGAGGACGATTCTCCGTGAAATAAGTTCTGAGTTCTGAGTTTTGAGTTAGGCCCAGAGCTGAGGGTGAGATTCTGAGGCATGCGGGTTAGACCGCGCCAACAAACCCACGACAAGAAAACGCACGTCGATCACGTCGAGAATATGTCGCCGGAGCTCATCACGAAAGGGCGCGAGACTCACATCGTGAAGATAGCGATCAATCGTGCGAGGCAGCCGCCGTCTCCAGGCCTGGGCAGCCTGTCGCGCACCGTCAGCGACAGGTCCTCCATGAACAAGCATGGTACGGACTTCATGCTCGAAAAACCCTACATGCATTTCTTCATCTTCCAAAATCGAGGCCAAATCAGGCCGCAAGCCGACTAATAGCTTTGCAAACTCCAATCCCAACGTTTCGTACCCATAGAGATGCACCGCGAGGACCCTCCATTGACTGGGCATACGAGGAAGTGCCGTCTTGCCGTGCGAACTCGCTCCCAGCAGCAGCTCAAACTGCTTGAGATGCTGCGCTTCTTCTTCCTCATGACGACGCAAGAACTGCAACACCACGGGCGGAACGTCCTGCGCCTGCGCAGAGCGTACTGCCCACAAGGCCATGGCCTCCGCCTTGAGGAATTGTTCCAGGATTGCCCGTTCACAGGAGGAAGGAAGCGGATGAGTCATGCGCCGAGTTTACCGGAACTATGGGGCAGAACCAACATGTGAATGGGGATAGAAGAATCTTGTACGACAAGAAGTCGCAGATCGAACCAAAACTACCGCTGCCGAGCTGTAGACACTCTTTAGAGCATTCCTGTACCATACCGCCCGGTTGCGTACCATTTTTTCTGGCGGTGTAGCTCAGTTGGTAGAGCAGCGGACTCATAAGCTTGCGTGCAACGAAAGGCCCCTTGTAATCCTCAATGGTTACAAGGGGTTTTTTGTTGCCTTGTTGGTTTGCGTAGGGTGGCGGGAGGTGGTATAGAGACCCTCGCGGGCACAATTTAGGGCACACTATGACAGAGAAGTTTCACGAGCGATTCAATATCCCTGTAAGTGCGGAGGATGCAAGGAAACGTTTTGTTAACCGTGTATATAACGACATTCTCATCGACTTTTTTTATAATTTCTTGATGCAAGAACAGTGGGATGTTGTATCGATGCGTGTACTAACGGCATTAGGCATCAAAAATCAGGCTAGCCCTGCTTATTTTCAGTGGGAAAACAAAATCGGCGATGACTTTTGGACCAATGTACGAGCGGCAGAAGCCATGTATGAGTCTGTGAGTCACATGGGCGTCTCACTGAGCCTCGTAAAGATTATTGAAAATATTTTGCACCTATCTGAAGTTGATCTCGGAATTCGCTGGCATGAAGGTCACTTCCTCCCATCTGGCTCACCTCTACTCGATGAAAAGCTTGTGAACGATGTTCTCAGATGCCTCCAGCCAAACGGTTACGCCGGTGTTCGGGCCTCCTTCATTAAAGGGCTAGAGCATCTTCTGCACTCAATCGGTAAACCTCAGCTACGATCCGATGTTGTCACAGACATGTATGAAGCATTGGAGGCACTCGCCAAGATCGTCACGGGTCGAAACAAAGAACTCTCCGCAAATGCGGAGCAGTTCATCTCTATGGTCAAGGTTTCGGACGGCTATAAACGGCTGCTGAAGGAGTACATCGCTTATGCGAACGCGATTCGCCATGCTGGCAAGGAAGGGCAGGCAAAACCGGACCTGACGCGCAAGGAAGTTGAGTCCTTTGTGTACCTGACCGGAGTTTTCATTCGCCTTGCTGTGAGCGAAGAAGCCCAGGCCTGAATGGCCCATAGATGGGCACATGGGAAAACTCGCCGTATCGTTTCGATGGCCCGAATGAGTCTGTATGACGCTTGACGAAATAGCTACCCTCATCCATCGCAGAGCTGAAACTGCTCATGTCGATTACAAAGCAGGATTTGAATGGAATAAAGAACACCGAGACCATCAACTAGAATTTATCCGCGATATGATCGCAATGGCAAACACACAAGACGGCGGAACGCTTATCCTCGGTGTCGAAGACGGAACATACAACTTGATTGGAGTTTCGGCGGAAATCCTCGCCTCGCTCGATCAGTCCTATGTCGGGCAGATGCTTTACGATTACTCTGCGCCGAAGCTTTCCTTCGAGCTCCAGAAGACAGAGGTGGATAAGATCGATGTTGTCGTAATTCAGATCTCAGAATTCAATGATGTGCCGATCCTCTGTACGGATACCGCGTTTGGAAAGAACCCCACGAAACCGATCCTGCGCCGCGGGGCGGTTTATATTCGGAATGAGGCAGCTCAGACTGAAGAAGTCTCGTCTGACCACGAGATGCGACAGTTGTTGAATCGCGCTGTACTAAAGCGGGGAGACGAGCTGCTACGATCATTCGAGCGCATCGTAAAAGGCAAGCCCATTGCCGCATCAGATGAAACCCTCAGTCGATATGGAGCTGAGCTGGCACAGGCTCAGCAGTGGTTCGTCCAAGTTCTGGGGAAGGGATTCTTAAATGTTGCCCGGTGGGAAGTTAGAAGCTATCCCACGCAGTTTATTGAGAATCGGGTTGATGAACTCCCACACCTGGAGCGGTTGGTGAGAGATTCTCAGGTTAACCTTCGCGGCGGGCCTTTCCCGTATCTCCTGTCAACGACGAAGACAGGGATGTTTAATTCTGGATATCAAGGCTTCTTCGATGGAACTCTGATTCGTGAGGGTTTCAGGCTTTACAAGAGTGGACACTTTGTGTGCATTCGTAGTCTTTGGGAGGACATGCAGAATCACAAGGATGAGGCAGGCAGGAAGGTTCTGTCTTTTATCAGCGCAATTTACTCCCTGACGGAGTATTTGCTGTTTTTAAAGCGGCTCTACGAGAATATGGGCAATATCGAACACTTCCATATTTCAGTGCGTCTGATCGGATGCCAACAAAGAGTGCTCGCCTCCTTTGAGCCCTTGGTTCCGTTGTTTGATTCGTATGAATCACAGGAGGAGACCATCGAGTTCTCTCAGAACTTTCAGATGGTCGAACTGCAAGTGAAGGCGGAAGAGATTGCGAGAAGTATCGCGAGGAACATATTTCATGTATTCAATTGGACAGACGTTTCGGATGATATCATTCAGCGCTGGCAAGCTAAGTTACTCGCATCTAAGTGAGATCGAGTTGAAAACTCTCGCCGGCTGCACTCCTACACCACGCCCGCATTCTGTAGCTTTGCGAACAGCGCACGGGTGCGAGGGCGGCTCTGCTTCCAGATTTGATCGAAAGGGATGCCATCCGCGGACTTCTTTACCGGTCCTTCAAGCATGTCCATCTCCCTGTCCTTCAGCACGCCTCCGTCTACGAGTGCGCGCAACCTGCAGTGGCTTAGCTTCAGGAGAATGGCCGAGGCGTATCTCTTGAGGGCAGTGTCGGCATTGGTACGCTGCTTTCGTCGCCAGCGTTCCATCCGGACAGCTACCTTCGGCCCGTCTCGGCGGCGAGAGCACGCCAGCGAACAGGATTTCTGTCGTAAATCTTTCGTATAAAAATACCGCCTACAATCTCCCTCGACGCACACCCGCAGGCGATTGAGTTCACCGCGCTCGAAGCACGCCCCGAGATTCAGCATTCCCGTCGCGGACAGTGTGTCGGGCTTTCCAGGCCAGTGGGTGACGGTGAAGACCTTCGCGCCGCTCTGATATTGCCGATCGGCAGGGATCCGCGCGAGTTCATCAGGGGGCGGCTCGTCTATTTGCCACCACGGATGCAGCTGTTCTCCCTGGGTCCACTTACTGAGCCAGAGAGCTAAAGCCTGCAGCCCGTCTATGCGGACACGCTGCTTGGTGGCGAGGCGGCCGTGACGATCCCGATCGAGCTGCCGGCGGAGTTCTCGTGCTTCTCTGGGCCTGCCTCGACGCTCAGCCTGACGAAGCAGGGCCTCCATTGTCTTCCTGAACCGTCTGGAACAGTTGCTCGCCCACGCGAAACAGAAAGGGTGGTAACCGATGGCACGAACACGACGCGTCGATCAAGATCGCGTGGTAGGGGCGGTGTCGATGGACCCTTGTAGAGGCGTTGGTGAGGTCGACACCGGGACCACAGTGATCACGGTCCCGGTGTCGGACGCGGGAGGAGGGCCCGCGTCAAGGGAGGCTTTTCAGAGGATACGCCAGCCCAGCCCCCTCGCGCTGTTCTCTTTTATACACTTTCCGAACTGCGGGAGTGCCACTCCCCGCCGAGCAAACCGGCATAATGCCAAAGGAAGGGTGCACACATGGCAAAAATCATCCGGCGTGAGCGGACGAGCAGAGAAATGATGATGCTAGAGTGGCGCCTCCAGACGTATGGCCCGGCTTCCCGCTCAGGGGAGTGAGCGAATCAACAGTGTGTTATCGTGATCGTCCACCTTCACCTCAACACGATCACCCTTCTTGAGTTGTCCCATTACCTGGGTCTTGTTATCTCTATGCACACGGACTTCCTTGCCATCCTTCTCCTTGACGATATAGTCCTCGTAATCGATGTTCACCAGAACCCCGTTGATCACCTTGGCCTGTCCGAGGCGGCTCGCTCCCTTCTCCTCATCGGCGGCGTGCGCCGCTTGGAACAGCCCGAGGCACAGCAACACTCCACACGACAGGACACCGACGACTTTAGGAATGGATACCATGGAAGCCTCCTCGGTTAGATATACCGGTATAGATGTAACGGTACTCTCTCTGGAGTCTTGTTACTGTAGACCATCGCAGTGTGGCTCATTTTAGCATCTATGCAAGGCGCAATACCAAAGCGACAGATCGGGCGCTGCAAGCCCAAGCCGATCGGGTGTGCAGCCTGGTGTCTGAGAAGCCGGAAGTGCTTCCGGCGTTGACGAAGAGCTTACGCTCACCACAATAGAAGGAGGTAACCCATGGGCATGATCTACAAACGCGGTGACATCTTTTGGATCAAATACTTGTGCTGGCCGGCCGATCCGGGAGAGCACTGGGACGACCAAACAGAAAGAGGCGGAACGGTTTCTGAAGAACCGCGAAGGCCGCAGCGCGGCAGGCCTTCACCCGTTGCCCCGCGTGGACCGCATCACCTATGACGAGCTGGCGCGCGATCTCCGTCTACATTATGAGACGACGGGCAAAATTTCGGGCACAGTGCCCCGGTCTCGCTTGACTCTGCTAGCGTAAGTCGGTGATATTGCGGCTCTGGCGGTGTAGCTCAGTTGGTAGAGCAGCGGACTCATAAGCCGCGGGTCCCCCGTTCAATCCGGGGCACCGCCACCAAATTTTCCCACCGTTTATCTGGAAATCCCTCTGAATATCTATAATTCTCCTCCTAACCCGCATTATTCATGAGCACTTCTGCTGTAAGCGCCAATGTTTGGGCGAGAGCCGCGGGGCCAGAGGCTAGGTGCGATCAGAAGGAATGTCTTTCCTCTCGCCTTGTGCCCCTCGGTACAGACCTGTTACTTATGTCCCCGGTTGCATACGAAGACCTGACGCTGCTGAGAGGCACTCCAGCAACGCTCGCAGAGTTCGACGGCTGAATGGGTTATCCCATCGACGCAGGCAATTCGTCGCTGGACCACCGTCCCACAGTCAGAACAAGCGCCGACGAGTGGCCTGTCCGCCCTACGCTCTTGGGTCAGCATGGGACACCATCTTTCTGTTCGGACGAGCGCAACGATTGCAGACGGCTGACATGAACTCCTGCCCGCCTCTGAGATTCGCCAGATTCCGCCATAACCGAACCGGTAGCGGCTCCGCCTTGGCCCGATACAGCTCCCCTTGCATCTCGCGTAAACGGCTATTCAAGGAATTCACCGTTCGTTCCAAGTCAACGAGCCGGTCTGTCCCAAAGGATCTTCCTATTGTGAGCATGATGTCCTCCCTTCTTTCATTAACAGGATGCTGAAAAAGTCTCTGTTCTCACCCGCCCACCCTGGTGCGCCAAGACGCACCTTTCACCTAGCGGCGTTCTCGCTTCGCTCCCAAGAACCGTGAAATGTGAAACGAGGGGCAGCCTCGGAGCTGCTGCCTTGCTTTGGAAAAGGCGCGTCCCTGGGTGAAGAGGCTGTCTTGGCAGACTCAGGGCGGGCGGGTGAAATAACCGCCTGGGTTGGGCGGGTGAGAAGCCTGCCTTTTCGAGCATCCTGCGCGGTGCTCTTCTGTTGTCCTAGATGTGCAGGCCATTGCATTTCCATAATGCCACTATAGTTTTCCCGCAGCCTGTTAAACCGTACAATGCCGAATCACGCCGATGAGAATGCCTTCGATATGAAACGTATCTGATGGTCTCACGATAATCGGCTGCATCGCCGCGTTCGCAGGATGCAGCTCAATGTGTGAGCTTTTCTTGAAGTAGGTCTTGATTGTCGCGTCATGATTGACCAGCGCAACAACGGTCTGCCCGTTCCTGGCCGTCTCTTGTTTCCGCACCACCACAAGATCGCCGGGGAGAATGCCATCATCTTTCATGGATTCCCCTTTGACGCGGAGTGCAAATGTATTTCCACCACGTAACATGCTGGGCGGCACATCGATGAGTTCGGACTGGGGGACCGGCTCAATCGGTGAGCCGGCCGCCACCATCCCCGCCATGGGAATTTCAGATGATCGCCCCAACTGATCCAACGTGACCTGGACCATTCCAGGAATGCGCCGCATCCCCGCTTCATAACGCGCCACCGATACGCGCGTAGTCCGCAACGCATCAGCCATTTGCTGTTGCGTCAGCCCTAGTTGTTCTCGCACTCGTTTGAGATCCGCCGGCTTCATGATGTAACCAATGGTTACATATACTGCGACAGCCTGTCAAGCTCCTTCAATGGACTCCTATATTGAAGCAATAAACCCAGTCTGGCGTGGAGTCTGTGCATAACCAAGTGAGAAACACCGCAGTAGGATGGGCAATCCATCGCACCGAAGCAGCAAACGACAATAAACATCTAGTATTTGTTGTTTCTGCTGGGTTTAACCCTTAGGGCTACTATATCTTGTGGTGCTATCCACCATGAAACCAATGCCTAAATTCTAGGCAAAGACGTCTGGGAGGTGGAGAAATGCGTGGTATTTTGGTGGCAGAGTGACCTTATTAACAGACTTATCCACAGAAACAGGGGAGAGGGTTTTGTGAACATTTTTCTTGACCTTTTTCACATGACAAGGACCTCATGATTCACGGTTTCTAGACCGATCGCGGCACCAAATGCACGGCACCCGCTTTGATCGCCGCCACAACCACTGAACCTGTTTCGAGACCAAGTTCTTCTCTGGCTCCCCTCGTAATCACCGCCCGCAGGGGAAAACCGCAATCGATCGTGACCTTCACCAATACACCTTGCGGCAGCATATCGGTCACCAGGCCAGACAGGTGATTACGCGCGCTGGTGACTCCCCTCCCCGCCTGCTCGAGCAAGACATCTTCTGCGCGAATGCAGACGTAGACGGCCGAGCCACTCACGTCCGCTCCTAAACCCTTCAGCGTCGTCCCGTTCACCAACAGGGTCGCCAACCCATTGTCGTTCGCGACCACTTGACCCTGCACGACGGTCTCGATCCCGACGATCTGCGCAACCTCCGCATTGGCCGGCCTGGAGAACACCTCCTGCGGCGAACCGACTTGTAGGACCTGACCAGCACTCATCACGGCAATGATGTCGCCCAGCGTGAGGGCTTCGGCCCAGTCGTGCGTGACGACCACCGCCGGAATTGTAAGCTGCTTGAGCAGCGTGCGCAGCTCGCCGCAGAGCTTTGCGCGTGTCGGCACATCCAAAGCCGACAGGGGCTCATCGAGCAACAAGAGCTGCGGTCGTCTGGCGATCGCACGCGCAAGCGCCACACGTTGCTGTTGCCCACCCGACAACTGCGTCGGCTTGGCCTGATCGAGCCCCTGAAGTTGCAACAAGTCGATCAGCTCACGGACACGCTCCCGTCGTGCCTCAGTCGGCAGATCGCTCAATCCATATTCAATGTTGCCGGCCACCGTATGAGTGGGAAAGAGCGCATAATCCTGCGGCATGTAACCGATCCGCCGCGCTTGCGGCGAAAGCCGAATGTTGGAGGCCGCATCAACCCAGGTCGTCGAACCGAACTGAATTCGTCCCTCTTCCGGCCATTCCAACCCGGCAAGACAACGAAGCAGGGTCGTTTTCCCAGATCCTGATGGCCCGAAGAGAATCAGCACGCGCGGAGGGTCGAGCGGCA
>DASYVB010000049.1:0-11557 GCA_036000525.1 Nitrospiraceae bacterium
GGGCTCGGCCCGATACGAACCGGCGTGACGGTCGTCATCCCTCGCGACGACGTGTGGCACAAGAAAGTGCCGGCCGGGTCGTTCGTTCTCAACGGGACCGGCGAGATGACCGGGCTTGCCTGGATCAGCGAATCAGGCTTCCTCGAGTATCCGATCGCCCTCACAAATACGTTGAACGTGCCGCGAGTGGCCAACGGGGTCATGAGCTGGATGATCGCCCGCTATCCGGAGATCGGCATTACCGACGATACCCTGACACCAGTGGTCGCCGAATGCGACGATGGGCGGCTCAATGACATTCAAGGGCGGCATGTCTCGGAAGCAGATGTGGTGAGCGCGCTCAACGGCGCCTCCTCCGGAGTCGTGCAGGAAGGATCCGTCGGTGCTGGAACAGGGATGGTATCCTATGGGTTCAAGGGGGGCATCGGGACCTCGTCACGGCGATTACCAGAGACTGAAGGCGGGTATACGATTGGCGTGCTCGTCAATGCGAACCATGGGCGACGGGCTGAGCTCGTCGTGGGCGGAGTCCCGGTCGGTCGGCTTTATGAGGCTGTACCTCCCGTCGCGCAGGCTCTTTCACCTGGGCAAAGTGAAGGCTCGATCATCGTCATTATGGCCACCGATGCTCCTCTCGACAGTCGGCAGCTCACTCGGCTGGCTAAACGTGCCGCGCTGGGACTGGCGCGCACAGGCTCCACCGCGCGCCACGGCAGCGGAGATTTCATGCTGGCCTTCTCTACCGCAAACATTATTCCGCATTATCCGAAAGAGGCGACGTTTGAACAAATACACCTCGCCGACACGCATCTGAATCCATTGATCACGGCGACGGTCGAAGCCACGGAAGAAGCCATTCTCAACGCGCTGACCATGGCGACGACGGTGGTGGGACGCGACGGCCACCGCGTCGAGGCCATCTCCCTCGCCAGACTTCGTACCATCCTCGATCACCAGGCCAAGTAAGTGCTGAGAATCGGCACCTCGCGGGCTAGAGGATTCCCTCACTTGCATTTCCCTCTCTTGCCTCGCTATCCTCTCGCGACTCTCTTGCGTCTGGAGGATTAGCATGAACGAGTACCAACTCGGTGGCAGCTTGAGTCTCATAACCGCCCTGGGGAAAACCAATGCGTTCGCCGAGTTCTTAGAAGCCCGCATGGTTCGTGCCTTAGAAACAGAAGATCCCGCAGAACTGCACTATCTCCTGGCCCAACTCGACGACTACCATTCCTACTTGTGGCGCTACTATAAGAAGCTGGCTAAGGACCGTCCGGAACGGATGGACCCAGGGGTCTAACCTATCGGCAACCGTGGGGGAAATCATTCGTACCATAATGACCAATTCCACAAGCACGACCACACCGGCCACGCTCCAATTCGCGACCGCACTCTCGCGCAAGACCGATACGGAAGCCGCCACCCGCGATCTCGCGGATGCCATCTTAATGAAAATTGGCGCTGCCCCCATCGATCTGGCCTTCGTCTTCTTTTCCGCCCACCATGCGGCCAAAGCCTCCATGATCTCAGCCATGCTGCAAAGGGAACTGCGGGCGAAGGTCTGTTTGGGTTGTTCCGGTGAAGGTGTCATCGCCGGCTCCGAAGAGATTGAAACCGCTGCAGCCCTGACCGTCTGGGTCGCATGTCTTCCTGATGTCAAACTGACTCCGTTGCAGCTCTCGGTATCTCAGCTGCAGGACCAAATCCGCATGCTCGGGTGGCCGGAGCCGGGACTTGAGAATTCGACCTTTCTCCTCCTCGCTGATCCCTTTTCGACACCGATGCAGGAAATCCTGTCCCTCATGAACGACCGATACCCTCACGGCAAAGTTGGCGGGGGTCTTGCCGGCGGAGGCCAGGATTCTGGAGAGAATCGACTGCTCCTCAATGATCAAGGCTTCGACGGGGGCGTGGTGGGAGTGCAACTCACCGGACCGATCACCGTGCGAACCGTGACCTCGCAAGGCTGCCGTCCGATCGGCGAACGGTTTGTCGTGACGAGAGCGGAGCAAAACCTGATCTATGAACTGGGTGGCGTTTCGGCCTTGAAACGGCTCCAGGACGTCTTCGAATCCATGGGGGGAGTCCAACGCCGCGATGCGCACCGCGCGTTACATCTGGGCATCGTGATCGATGAGCACGGGAGCCATTTCGAGCGGGGCGACTTCCTCGTTCGGAACCTCATCGGAGCGGATCAACAGGCCGGAGCCGTCGCGATCGGAGACGTCGTTCAGGAAGGCCAGACCGTGCAGTTCCACCTTCGCGATGCGAAGTCCGCAAGCGACGACTTGCACTTTCGCCTGGCTGCGGATCGAGCGAAGCACCAAAGTCCGCCACTCGGGGCCCTCCTGTTCAGCTGCTGCGGGCGTGGAGAAGGACTCTTCGGCCAACCCCATCATGATAGCGGGGTCGTGCAAGAGCGGCTCGGCCCCATCCCGACGGCGGGATTCTTTGCCCAAGGCGAGATCGGTCCGGTCGGAGGGCGCAACTTCTTGCACGGCTACACAGCGAGTGTGGTCATTTTCTCCAAGCCTGACTCCCGCATGGAACATCCGTGAGGGTAACACGTTCATAGAGGTCTTGAACAGAATCGCCGGCGGAGGCGTTGTCAGGAGTTCCTGTGCGTAATAATACATTACTCTGTTCTCGTCGTTCGTCGTAGTTTGTAATTGACGATTGGGAAAGGAGCCCTCATGCCATTTCGGGAAGCAGGTGCCGAATGGAATGAAGTCACGACGTCATCGGGATTGCAGTATGTCGACCTCACGATCGGAAGCGGTGCAACGGCAGAGTCGGGACAGACCGCCACTGTGCATTACACAGGCCGGCTAGAAAATGGGAACAAATTCGACAGTTCCGTGGACCGAGGCCAGCCTTTCTCTTTTCCTCAGTGCGCTGGACGAGTCATCAAGGGATAGGACGAGGGCGTCAGAGGCATGAAAGTGGGAGGGGAACGAAAGCTGACCATTCCCTCCAAGCTCGGTTAAGGCGCACAGGGCGTCGGCGGTGTGATTCCGCCCCATGCGACGTTGATCTTCGACCTCGAACTCCTTGGCCTGTGAGCCTCGTCATGCAGCACACGCCCCTAATCACGCACCATCAGGCCTGCGGGGCCAAACTCGTCGATTTCGCTGGATGGGAGATGCCCATCCATTATAGCGGTGTCGTGGACGAGTACTATACCGTCCGTTCCCATGTTGGGCTCTTCGATGTCAGCCATATGGGGCGGGTGCGAATCGCCGGAACTGGTGCTGTCTCCTTCCTCCAACGAGTCACCACCAACGATGTCGGCAAACTCGCCGTTTCTCAAGCCCAGTATTCCATGGTCTGCAACGAGAACGGTGGTATCAAAGACGACGTCTTCGTTTACCGGCTTACTTCGGACGAGTTCTTATTGTGCGTGAATGCCTCGAACCGCAAGAAGATCCTGTTGTGGCTACAATCCCAGCTTGCCCAGGACAAAACGGTTCGTCTCGAAGAGCGATCAGTCGAATTGTCCCAGGTCGCCGTTCAAGGCCCCAAATCTCGCGAGCTGCTCATGAGTCTTGGCGGAACGGCGCTTGAAGGACTCAAGCTCCATCATACGTGTGAATGCACGATCGGCGGCCTCTCCTGCTTGCTGGCCCGGACCGGCTACACCGGTGAACTGGGCTATGAGATATACATCGACGCAGACAAAGTCGGTCGCCTCTGGGGCCTGCTCATCGAGAAGGGACAGGCGTGGGGACTCAAGCCGGCGGGACTCGGCGCGAGGGATCTCCTCCGATTGGAGATGGGCTATCTGCTTTATGGCAACGACATGGGCGAAGACACGACGCCACTCGAAGCCGATGCGGAATGGACCGTCAGTTTCCAGAAGGGCGAATTCATCGGCAGCCAGGCGCTCCTGGCGCAGAAACAAGCCGGAGTCGCTCGCCGATTCGTCGCCTTCGAGCTCGTCGAGAAGGCCGTGCCTCGCCACGGATTCAGAATCCTCGACCCCACGGCCTCCCGCCCCATCGGCGACGTCACCAGCGGCAATCTCTCGCCGCTTCTCCAGAAGGGCATCGGGTTGGGCTATGTGCCTGCGCGGTTTGCGGTGCCCGGCAGCTCCATCCTGATCGAAATCCGTAGCAAGAGCGTCTCCGCACACATCGTCAAACCACCGTTCTATAAGCGCAAGAAGGCGTGAAGCGTGAAACGTCAGGCGTAAGGCGAGTGGGGAGAGTGTGTTTATTGACACCCCTGACGCCTAACGCCTTACCCCTCACGAAATGAAATGACCAAGAACATCTACACAGGCATCGTCGTGAACTTGAATGTCGACACCGTCACGTTGCCCAATGGCCTCACGGTCGACTTGGAAGTCGTGCGCCATCCCGGAGCGGCCGCGGTGGTGCCGCTGAAAGACGATGGCACAGTCATCTTGATTCGGCAGTTCCGCCACGCGGCAGGAGGGTTCATCTACGAAATCCCTGCGGGAAAACTTCATCCTGGTGAGGATCCCACAGCCTGCGCGGCACGCGAACTTGAAGAAGAGGTCGGATACCGAGCCGACAGGCTTGAGCTCCTCTCCAGCATCTTCACCGCGCCGGGGTTCACCGATGAAGTGATCCACATCTACAAGGCGACCGGCTTGACGACTGGTCGGCAACAGCTCGATCGTGATGAGATCCTCGAAGTGATCGAGATGCCTCTACTGGAAGCGATCGGCATGATTGAGACTGGAGCGATCAGGGATGCAAAGTCGATCGTGGGATTACAGGCGGTATATCTTCGGAGCAGCACCAGGTAGGAAAAACGCTTGAGGGGTCTCCCGCTCTAGGCAGGAGACCCCTCAAGCCAGCTAGCCTCGCCAAATAAAAGGGATTACTTGGGCTTCTCCTCTTTCTTCTTCTCGTCTTTCTTCTCTTCGGACGTATCGATGTAACCACCCTTCTTCTCTTCCTTTTTCTTGCCTTCCTCAGCGTAAACCATGTGCTTCGGGGCCTTCTTCTCATCTGCATCCTTCTTCTTCTCTTCTGCGAAAGAAGGAGCGCTGAACGCCACTGCCACTGCCACTGCCATGATTGCCATCAAGATGCGCTTCATAGTATGTCACCCCCTTTTAGTGTGTTTTTAGTGTGTTTGAAGATTGTGCCATTCATCGGCACCTCCGGATGCATGGAGCAAGCTTGGTGCCGGGTCCTTGAAGTCTATACCTCTTTTTTATTATCAATCTGTTATGTATTTTAGCGGAGCTTCGGCTGAAGGGCTTGACCTTCGTTTTTCTGTGGCAAAATGGCTGAAGGCTGGCTAAACCGCCTCAAAGTCAGGTTGGCTTATCCCAGTCGAGACTGAGGCAACACACTTCGAGCGAGTCCGTCACCCGTGAGAGGCACAGCAGTCACGATGAACAATCAGGCGGACCATTTGGCAGAATCGATGAGGAGAACCGTTGTACGGCAGTCACTGGGGACTCTGTCTCGTAAACGGCTCACCGATCATATCAGGCCAGGAGTCCGGATCCTCTTCGTCGGCATCAATCCAGGCCTTCGTTCAGCACAGACCGGCCACCATTTTGCCGGTTACTCCAACCGTTTCTGGAGGCTATTATTCGATTCAAAACTCCTATCTGAGCCACTCACATACAAAGACGATTGGAGACTGCCGGATTGGGGACTCGGCCTGACGAACATCATTCAACGACCCAGCGCGGGAATCGATGCGCTCAAGTCGAGTGAATATGCCACCGGACGGAAGAGGCTTGTTGCCATAGTACAACGCTATCACCCTCACGCGGTCGCCCTGCTCGGTGTGACCATTTACAGAACCCTCTTTCCTGGCACCAGAGGACAGCGAGTTAGCCTCGGACTCCAGCCTGCACAATTAGCCGGTGTGCGTGTGTTCGTCCTTCCGAATCCCAGTGGTCGGAACGCTCATTATTCATACAAAGCCATGCTTGGCGCATTCCAAGCCCTCCGCAAGGAAGCCGATTCACTCTGACCGAAAATCGTGCTATCTTCAGCCTCCACAGCGAAGATGTACCTCGTCGCTCGTGAAGCATCATTCGTCGCTCGATCCCGTTTGCGCTTCACCCTTCACGAGATACGCTTCACGGATTTTTTCCATCCTCTTAGGAGTGCCAGATGTTACTAGACGGTAAAACAGGACTGATCATCGGTGTCGCCAACAAACACAGTATCGCCTGGGCCATCGCCCAATCGACGTCAGGCCAGGGCGCCCAGTTGCTGTTCAATTATCAGAACGAGCGGCTACGGGAGAACGTCGAAGAACTGGTCGCCACCATGCCGGGTGCGAAAGCCTTTCTCTGTGACGTGGGAGATGATGCGCAAATCGCAGCATTGATGCAGAGTGTGGGGAAAGAAACTGCGAAGCTCGACTTCCTCGTCCACTCAGTCGCCTTTGCCCCGCGCGAAGAACTCACTGGCCAGTTCGTGAATACCACTCGGCAAGGATTTACCACGGCGCTTGACGTGAGCGCCTATTCCCTTGTCGCCGTCACCAGAGCCGCCCTGCCCTTGATGACCGACGGCGGCTCCGTCGTCACGCTCACCTACCTCGGAGCGGAACGGGTCGTGCCTCACTACAACGTTATGGGGGTCGCCAAAGCCGCGCTCGAATCCACCGTCCGCTATCTCGCACACGACCTCGGCCCCAAGAACATTCGGGTGAACGCCATCTCCGCCGGTCCGATCAAGACGCTTGCTGCCCGCGGCGTCTCCGGCATCAGCAAGATGGTGGATCACCACCGAGAGTTCGCACCTCTCCGCCGCGCAACGGAACAAGGCGAAGTCGGCGATACGGCGCTGTTCTTGATCAGCCCGCTCGGGCGTGGAATTACCGGAGAAGTGATTTACGTCGATGGCGGGTATCATATCCTGGGCTCGCTAACCTCAGCGGAATAACGTAAAGCGTCGTTCGTACCTCGCCCCGGCTCCTGGAGTCTGCGCCTCATTGTTCAGCCGCTACTCGAGCGTTCGCCTGAGTGTTTTCAATTTCCCTCGCTTCGTCTTACTCTCCAACCGCCGTTGCTTCGAACCCTTCGTCGGCTTCGTGGCTCTGCGTTTCTTCCGCGGAATGGCCACGCTCTGAATGAGCTCGCTTAGGCGAGTGAGCGCATCCTCTCGATTCTGCTCCTGGCCCCGATACTGCTGGGCTTTGATGGTGATCACGCCCTCTTGTGAGATGCGATGATCTTTCAATTTCAGAAGCTCTTCCTTGTAGAACGCGGGTAACGAGGAGGCAGCAATATCGAACTGCAAATGAATAGCGGACGAGACTTTGTTCACATTCTGTCCGCCGGCCCCCTGCGACCGCATCGCATGGATGTCGATCTCGGAATCTGGAATGATGATGTGTGATGAGATGTGTAGCATCAAGATCACGGATGTTGAAAAAGAAATGCCGGGGCGGCTGGGTGATCCCTTTGATCGCGCATCCCCCACTATGAAGCTGTCAACTATAACTTCTTGCACTCCCTCAGGGTAGATCAACTCCGGAAGGCTTGAGTGGGGAGCTTATTGTAATTCTGGTAATCGATCGATGATTCTCAATCGCACTTCGTTGCCGATCTGCATTTGCACCATCTTGGTTGTCAGACTCTCACGAACCCGATGGGCATCCTCAATCTTAAATTGAATCTGTCCGCCACATCGCTCAACGAAGTGAAAAATAAGCAAGTTCGTGAGGTGCTGCAATTCCTCGTCACTCGTGTGTGCGCTCAGGTTCAAGATCTTGGACATCGGAGAGGCTCCAGCTCAATCATCAAGCCGGCCCTATTTATCGCCGAATCTTCCGTTGTTCCACAATGCCCCAAAGGGAGGGGGAAATCCGGCTCTGCAGAGAGGGCTACTCCCTCGCCTGGCATATCGGCTCAAGCTCGGATGTGCTGGCATTACAATGGCTTAGCAGGCTGCGGAAATACTAATTGGTGGTCGCCGGCAGTTCAATCCAGCCAAGACCGTCTTTCAAATGTCCGCAGTATAACTTCGAGGTGGGAGGTTCAACGAATGAACCCGCATCATTCATGACGGTTCGTCGCGAAATCGCGCAGTCGCGTTGCGAGACAGGCACGCGGAGCCGTGAGGCACGGAGGCATACTTAAACAGTACGTCGAGGGGGTGAGCGACGAGCCTGCCTGCCGAAGGCTCGTCGCAGCCGCGAATTCGCGATTGCAGCAGAAGCGCTCATGAATAATGCGGGTTAAGACTTCGAGTCCTGATATTCCTCGTTCCAGGCCATCTGGATCGCTTCGAGAATTTTCTCGTTCGATTTTTTTGGATCGTCATTGAAGTCAGAGAGCGCCACGATCCAGGCGTGCATGTCGGTGAATCGAACCGTGAGCGGGTCCGTCTCCGGATGTTCTTCGACTAACCGGATCGCAATATCCTCGGTATTCTGCCACTTCAGAACCATGCGAAGCCTCCAGCACTGATAGCAAATGGCGTATGGCGGAATGCAGCGAGATGGATCTTGCTTCTGCTATAAACCATAGACTTATAGCTTCCTACTTCCCTGATGTCAGCTCGGACAGCTTCTTGTTCTCCAAGGCCTCTTTCAACGATGTGTCCATCAAGACTTCCGCGAGATGATGCGCGGCCTTTTCGAGATCGGCCATTTTGGCTCGGATGGCCTTGTGATCTGTTCCGTATTTGACCGCTTCGACTGCGGCCATTGAGGCCCTGATTGAGAACAGGTCTTCCTCTCCCACCAGGTGAGCGCCCTGCTTGAGGGCCTTCTCCGTAGCCATGAGGATGGCTTCAGCCTCGGTTCGGGCTTCAATGAGCTGGCGCGCTTTCAAGTCGTCGGCCGCAAACTTGAACGACTCGCCGATCATCCGTTCGACCTCATCGTCGCTCAAGCCGTACGACGGTTTCACGGCGAGTGATTGGATGTCGCCGGTGCGAACATCCCGCGCCGAGACATTCAGGATTCCATTCGCATCGATCAAGAATGTGACTTCGATGCGCGGGACGCCGGCTGGCAGCGGGGGAACTTTCAGCCGAAAGCGGGCAAGACTGCGGTTGTCCTTCACCAGCTCGCGTTCGCCTTGGAGAATATGGATATCCACGCCGGTTTGGCCGTCAACATAGGTCGTGAACATTTCCTTGGCACTGGCAGGGATGGTCGTGTTGCGTCGAATCAAGCTGCTCATCACTCCGCCCATGGTTTCGATGCCAAGGGAGAGGGGGGTCACGTCGAGGAGTAAGAGATCGGTCGTTCCGCCACCGAGTATGTCGGCCTGGACGGCCGCGCCGAGCGCGACGACTTCGTCGGGATTGAGTTCGCAGTGGGGTTCCTTGCCGAACAGAGCCTGAACACGCTGCCGAACGAGCGGCATGCGGGTCGAGCCGCCGACGAGAACGACCTCATCGATGTCGCTCGAGGTGAGGCCGGCATCCTTTAGGGCAAGATGGCAGGGCCCGAGCGTGCGCTCCACCAGTTCCATGGTCAGGGATTCGAGTTGATCCCGCGTGAGATCTCTCGAATACTGGCCTTTGCCCTCCGGCAGGTCGAGGATGGCCGTAGTCTTTAGCTTATCGGAAAGTCTGATCTTTGTCCGTTCGGCTTCCAGTCGGACCCCCTGCATATGGTCGGGATAGGCGTTCAAATCGAGACCATGTTGTTCGCGGATTTCCTTTACGAAGAGATCTGCGATCTGGCGATCGAAGTCATCGCCTCCGAGATGCGTGTCGCCGTTGGTCGCAAGGACTTCAAAGATGCCATTCTTGAGTTTCAGGATGGAAATATCGAAGGTTCCCCCGCCAAGGTCATAGACTGCAATCGTGCCCTGAGTCTTCTGTTGCAGTCCATAGGCCAGCGAGGCAGCGGTCGGTTCATTGATGATCCGTAAGACGTCGAGCCCTGCAATCATGCCCGCATCCTTCGTCGCTTGCCGCTGGCTATCGTTGAAATAGGCGGGGACAGTGATGACGGCCTTGGTAATGCTCTCGCCGAGATGTGCCTCGGCCCGTTGCTTCAGTTCCTTCAGGATCATGGCCGAGATTTGCGGCGGCGAATAGGTTTTCTCGCCGAGCCTGATCCGGATTACTCCGCCCTGTTCCGTCAAGTGGTAGGGAAAGTAGGCCAGCTCGCCCTGTACGTCCTCAAGCCCCTTTCCCATGAATCGCTTCACGGAATAGACGGTCCGTTCCGGGCTGCGCGTCAAGTGTTCTTTGGCTGGATCGCCGACGATGAGGCCATTGTCGGTCATCGCCACGACTGAGGGAACCATCGTACGCTCGTTCCGACCTGGTATGACACGCGGACGTCCGTCCGCCATATAGGCCACGAGCGAATTCGTTGTGCCGAGATCAATGCCGACGATACGAGCCATGGCGGTGATTATCCGATGGTTGAGGCGAGGTCGCTCACGATGTTCTTGACGTAGGTCCGGTTGGACAGATTTTCGCGCATCTGCTTCAGGATACGGTCGCGCGCGGCCCTCGTCTGGTCGGTCGCCTCCCCTCGATCCTGGAGCCTGTCCCACTGAACAAAGAGCTGCTGCAGGGCGGCTTCCATGTCCCGTTGCCGTTGTTCGAGCGTGCTCCGTTCCGATTGGAGTTTCGCACGGAGTGTCGACTCGGTTTCTGACGCGCGGCCGGCGGCTCGGTACTCGCTCAATGTATCTTGTAGTTCAAGAATTTCTTCAAACAGGTCGGCGGGAGGAGAATTCCGAATCTCCTTCACCGCCCCGGCTTCCAGATCGAGAAGATACTCAGCCCGTTCAATCGGGTCACGGAGCGTCCGGTACGCGGTATTCAACAGGGCGGAATTGCCGAGGCTGATGGTCTGTTCGGCCGCGCTCTTGTTCTGATAGAAATCAGGATGGAACACGCGGCTCAGTTCGTAGAATTTGGCTTCCAGCTGGTGCTGATCGATCGTGAGGCGACGGGGGAAGCCCAGGCAGGTGAAGTAATCGAGGTCTTTTGAAACCGGCTGGACCTTGACGCAACGCTCACAGAAATATTCACCTGCCACTTCAGACTGACAGTGCCAGCACATGCTACGAGCCATCTGCAGCTCACGTGGCCCGGCAGTACTATGGGTGTGGTGGTCCATGCGTTCTCCTCTGACAGCACGGGCATGGCGACCTGCCATGCCCGTCGGACAATTGCTGTGCTCTGCCGACGCTCCCTGGGAGCCTGTCCGACATTGCCCCTTCTACTGCGGCGAACGATCCGCGACCATCTGCGTCGTTCTCGGCCCGAAAAAATCCTCAACGTATTCCAGTGAATACGCCTCCGGTTTTTCCAGCCCTGCGGCCTCGCATCTGGCCGCACCTCCTTCACCTCGTCACGAACGGCAATGTCGGACAGGCTCCTTGCAGGATGCTGAAACAGTCCGCCAGCGCCACAGGGCGTGGCGCGTGAAGCGTGAGACAGGCGAGCAAAGCGGGACGAGTCGGAAGTGTGATCTTCGCTAGTCGCGCCTGTCACGCACGTCTTGCCTGTCTCGCTCACAATTCCGCGCAAGAGCAGCGTATCCACGCTTACAGCAGACGCGCTCATGAATAATTCGGGCTAGTGCCGGATCACAGCGATAAGACCTGCACGGGGCTCTTTGTCTCTCCCCCTAA
>DASYVB010000050.1:0-21585 GCA_036000525.1 Nitrospiraceae bacterium
GGGCCCGGGACGATAATCAAAAATCACACCACTCACATGACGGGACTTGATGCGACCATACGTGCGTTGGAAGCTGCCAAAGGGATTGTCGATAAGGCTCAAGCAGAGGCACAGGGTGCTGCCATCAAGAAGGGACAGCAGCAAAAGCCGGGTCTTTAGGCTCTTGCTCTGTACGGAGGAAAAAGGGGTCAGGCAGTGACCACCCCCGCCGTGGGTGTGCCACATCGAATGTCACTCACGCACAGCGTGCCTCGTGATGGGCTAAGCAATCTAAGTCAGTGCTGGTCTTCGGGAAGGAAGTCACGCTCCAGGCGCACGGCCTCGACAAGTACGGGCGCACCATTGCCGACGTACTCCTACCCGATGGCACCTACGTCAACCATACGCTGGTCAAAGAGGGATTGTGCTGGTGGTATCGGAAGTACGCGCTGGGGGATACGTCCTATATCGTGACACCGGCCGTCTGTTGGGAGCAGCGGGACGAGTGGCCGGGATGAAATGACGAAGCTAGACGAGCGTCAGTTTAACCAGCAGTTCATTGGCGCTGAACTCGTTGAGGTTTTATTTGGCCTGGCGAATCGACAGCACGTCATTCTGATCGTTCACCTTCGCCTCAATACGATCACCCTTCTTGAATTCTGTCATCATCCGGGTGGTTGGTTTGGTATGCAAATGCACTTCCTTACCGTCAGACTGCCGGACGTAAAAGTGTTCGCCCTTAATGCGCAACACTTCGCCCTTGATGGTGTTGACGCCCTGCACTGTGTCGTCATCGGACTTTACGAGATCGGCTTTCCGATCCGCAGATGCGTCAGGCTTCATTCTCTCTGCAGCCGGAGGTTTCTCTGCCGCCTGCATGGCAGTGGACAGACCCAGGCCCAGCAAGCATCCACACGCCATGCCCGACCATTTGGGCATCGAAACCATGAACGCCTCCTCGGTTAGATGACAATCGATTCATCTCGGCAGCGGTTTGACGAGATGAGTTTCGTGACTTCCGCAGTGTAGTACTCGATGCTCCCGCATTCTTCCGGCGAGAACGGTACAGTGGTCGAGAGGGCGGCGTCAGATAACAGATGTTCACACGAGCGAATGTATTCTTTCACCTCTTTGCGCAGCGACATGGCATGACCTGCCTTTCTTTAGTATGGCGATCAGCTTTTCATGAACCATTAGATGCACAAATGATAAAATTCAAAAAAGTGATCTGTCAAGGTGGTGCCGGTTCAGCCGGTGCGGTGCCGCCGTGGGGGGAGTGGCGGAAGTGGAAATCGCGTTAGTGGACGGGCTTATTTCTTGGCGTTGGCGTGCTTGGATTCTGCCTGCGTCGTTCTCAGCGGGACACGGATTGTCGGGGAAAATAAAATACTTTTCGCTGAAGGGGACGACGTACTAACCAGGAGGCCCCGCCAGAGAAGATTATAGTTGAGGTCGGTCATCAGAAGTCCATCCCAATCATGAGTGACCATAAGTCGATGCCCGTTGCAGGACGCTGGTTCCCGGCACTCGGCATCCGCCACAAGTCGAGGGATAGCTCATACCTATCTTGCTTCACATAGGCCCGGGTGTCTTGTTCAAACGCACTACTGAGCGGACGGATAGGGGTGTCTATGAACGCATATGGACGCTCCAAGCCTGCGCTGACCGATGTCTCGCACGGTGTCAAGAGGCTCATGGCAAACATTAAAGACAGTAAACAGGTCATGATTATTTGCCTGGATTATTGACCCAATCAATCTTCGGCATAAGAAGACCACGCACCGCTTCTTCCAACGTCAGAATACGTGCGTTCTTCTTTCCCATCTCTTTCAAGAGTACCACCGCTGTACGGATCTGCCAAAGTCTTTGGTACCGTGCTCGCTGCAAGTGTCTCTTTCGCTGCGGACTTCTCCGGCCCCGTCGTCTCCGTTCTCGACGGCGACACCCTCGAAGTCCTGCACAATCACCACCCTGAGCGCATTCGTCTCAGCGGCATCGACTGCCCGGCCCTGCGAGCGATTTGATCCGATCGACCCGCAGGGTTGTTGATTCCCCCGGAGAGGTTGACGCCGAGCTATGCCCGAATGAGAAGATGGTCGATTAGAGCAGGTTCTTCGATGTGTATGGCTGAGGGGGCATCGATAAATCGTTTCAGTCTCATCCGGTCATTTGGGCTCACCTGGATTGCTTCCACCGCGATCCAGTGCCCGTGAACCCTTCTGACTTCCGCCAGCCGGATGTCTATAAAGGCCTCTTCGCCTTCCAACCACAATTGGACCTTCACAAAGTCCCCTGCTCTCAGGTGATCAGGGGTGATGAGCTTACACCCAGCCTCCAAGTGTTCGAGTACGCACCCGTCCGCTTCATGCTGCCTGCGTACTTTCGCTAGTACGCAGTCAATAGTAAATTTCGGACTATTCCACCAGATCTGTTGTTTCCCCTGAGCCAACATGGTATGCGCAGGGTAGTGTGGGACAGGGGGGTGTGGCTATTCCTCAAGAGGTGGGGGGCTTACCCAAAACGGTGGTGTTCGAATAGCTGTCTGTACCTCCGAGAGGCATAGCGAGACTTAGTCCACATTTTGCGTGAGCGCTTCTGCTACAATTCCCGATCCCTGACTCAAGCGAGAAGGGCAAGACTGGCGGGAAAAGCGAGTCACGCGAGTCATGCGCGAAGAACGAGGAACGCGCGCTCGGGCGATTTCGCGGCAAACCGTTTTGAGTAATGAGGATCAGGAGTCTCCCGAAGAACAGTTGTGGCACGGTGAAAATTGAGTGGTCTCAATTTCAAGAGCAATAGGATAAAGTCACGCAGGATGCTCAAAAAGGCCCGCCTTCTCACCCGCACAACCCTGGCGGTTATTTCACCCTCCCGCCCTGAGTCTGCCAAGACAGCCTCGTCGCCCATGGACGCGCCTTGTCCCAAGCAAGGCCGCAGTTCCGCGTCTGACCCGCGTTTCACGTTTCACGTCTCACGTTTCACAGTTCCTGGGCGCGATGCGAGAACGATGCTGGCGGACTATTTCAGCATCCTGCTAGGAGGATACGTATGATAGGTCATTCACCCGCTCAGCGATTCCTGGTAATTGGGAGCATTTTGGCGGGATGCGGCGTTGCGGCCGGCGCCTTTGGTGCCCATGCACTCAAGGAAATTCTGGATACGCCCATGCTCCAAGTGTTTGAAACCGCAACAAGGTATGTGATGTATCATGCCTTTGGACTTTGTATCGTTTCTTGGGCAATTGATCGTTATCCCGGACAAGGCCTTGAAAAATCAGGATGGCTCTTTCTTCTCGGGATTCTTCTCTTTTCAGGCAGTCTGTACGTGGTGTCTCTTGCGGGCATCCGGTGGATGGGGGCTGTGACTCCGATCGGTGGTCTGGCGTTCATGGCAGGCTGGGTACTATTAGGTTGGGGAGTCTGGCGGGACGTGCTCACTCGAGCCACGAGCCGTAATCGCGGCGACGCGTGAAGCGCGAGAGGGGTGAGTAAGGCGCGACGTGGGTAGACCGGATGTTACCTCGCCTCGCTCGTCCCGCTTTTCCTGCTAGTCTCGCGCTTCACGCGGCGCGTTATGGCGCGCAGCCGGCCGTTCTCTTTCCGCTGATCGATCCCCAACCTCCTTGGGAATTCACGAAGGTCCCTTCGAGACGTTGGCCTTCATTGTTGAACTGCAGACTATCTTCTTGGACCCGACCATCGATTTCCCACCGTAAATAGACGTTCTCGCCCAGCACGATCGTTTCCACGAGTCCCGGCAGAGTGGCCTGTGTATTTCCTGCTGGTGGAAAGAGTATCGAAAGTTTCTGTTCTTGATGGTGCTGCTGATGGTTATGAACAATCCACTGCCAGGTCCCGCATAGTCGGGCCTGTCCGCGGAGCCCACGTACACGATCCTTCCAATTCCGTATCCGGTCCCACTCCTGGTAGCTGGCTTGCATGGCGTCCATTTCCAAGCGAGTAGCTCGCTCCAAGACTGTTACCAATAGGGTCGATACAGATTCTCCCTGATTCTCTTTGGCCCATTCTGGTGAGGCAACCACGTCAGAGAGTTGATTCAGTGAGTCCTGCCAGTGGGCTTTTCCCTGTTGATCGAGCCATGCCCTTGCTTGCGGGGATCCGAATAGTCGCTCGGTCACCGTCGCGAGTTGCTGATCTCTCACAGCCTGCCTAACGGTGGAGGCGATGTGCCAGGCAACCAGATTACCCATCAACCGAAGAACTGCCGCCGTCAGATCCGGCACCAGGAGTTCTTTCGCGAGCTTAGCCGGCAAAGGGTTGGCCCCCAACGTCCGGGCCACATCGCCCAACTGGAGCGAAGGACCGATTGCCGACACAAACAGGTTGCTGGCTCCCTTGTCGGACTCCATCTTGGCCAGTTGATCAGAATGGGCACGAATGACTGATGAGAAATCGGGTGTGGAACTCGGAAGGGATTCGTCTGCCTTGGCATTGAGCCAGGCCCCGAATACAGTGACGATCACCATCGCAAGGGCGAGACCGATTCGTGATTGGGCTGGTCGAATCAATAGGATGTGTTTGCGCATTGCGTTACTCTACCGTGCTTCCGCCCACACCCTCAAGCGGGGATTCCTAACAGGCTGTGGAAAAACTATGTTGGCACGCGAGAACTTTGACGGTCCGCACGTGTGCCTGCGACGAGCTCAGTCGATCGGCACAACAGCAGAACACTCCCGCAGGGTGCTCAAAAAGACCAGACTTCTCACCCGCCCAACCCTGGCGGTTATTTCACCCTCCCGCCCTGAGTCTGCCAAGACAGCCTCTTCGCCCATGGACGCGCCTTGTCCCAAGCAAGGCCGCAACGAGTGAAGGGGGCAGGCGTACCCTCTGGGGCGCACGGTGCGACGAATAGGGAGCGCCAAGTCTGTGCGCGCCGCCGAGTTAATGAGGCGGTCGGGTCCCCGTTGAGGATTTTGATGAGCCGAGAACGAAGATAGCGGATTTTTTAGCACCCTGCTAAGTGCCTTGGAAGCAGGTCTTCAGAAACGCGGCAGTTGACTCCCAAGCCTCTGCCGCCGCGTCGGCACGATAGCTCTCCACGCGTTGTTCATTACAAAACGCATGGGGGACATTGGGGTAGGTCCTGATCTCGATGCGCTTTTTATGCTCAGCCGCAGCAGCACGCAACCGGTCCACATCCTGAATGGGCACCCACTGGTCCTGACCGGCCTGGTGATAGAGCACCGGACAGAACAGATCTTTAATCGCGGTTTCAGGCTGCATCACTCGGCCGTAATAGACGACCGCTGCTCGAAGCCGTTTCCGTTGACAGGCGAACCGGAGTGCATACGATCCACCCATGCCGTAACCGATCACACCGTGGATATTTTGCTTAATGTGGTCGCGCGTATTCAAGAATTCACAGCAGGAATTGATGTCTTGGAGGACGAGCGACTCGTTCAGCTTGCCCATGAGCGCATCCGCAACCTCTACGTTGGCCGTCACCATGCCACCAAGTCGTCCGTACAAGTTCGGAATGATGACGCCGTAGCCTTCGCACGCCAGCCTGGCGCCGACATCCTTGATTTGCGCAGTCAAGCCCCACGCTTCATGCAATAAGATAAGCCCGGGGTAGAGCCTTTTTTCCTGAGGCCAAAACTGAATGCAGTCCACCTGCACATGCTTCGATACGCGTGTCTGGATATAGGGATCGGCGGCGGCATCCGTCAGCGTGGGAATGGCGACGCCACTCGGAAAGCGAGCTGTGCCTGTGCCGATTTGATCCAAGGAAAAGGGAGCGAGGGTCGATGTCATTGCGTTAATCTCTTTGCCTCAACGCGTTGTGATCACGCGGGAATTGTATTGTTCAGCATGTTTGGAATAACAGGGCAGCACCACGCAGGATGCTCAAAAAGGCCGTCCAGCAAGGCCGCAGCGAGCGAGGAGGCGAGGCGGACGCTTCGGTACGTTGAGCCTCTGAGCGATGCAAGAACGCCGCTGGCAGACTTTTTCAGCATCCTATTAGACAGGGCTGACACTACGCGCAGGTACTATAGGGAGCAAGCCGTCGGGCTGTCAATCTGGTTGCACGGGTCGAGTTTTAGTTGACCCAGCGTTCGATGGCGACTACAGTTTTCTCACCCTCACTGTGTGTATGGCGACTATGCCGCTTAGAATTGGTCTCATCGGTGCCGGCCGTCATGGCAGCCGGTATATTCACCATCTCCTGCATGATCTGCCAGGGATGAGCCTTGCCGCTCTCTGTCGGAAACGGATCGGGGAGGGACTGCCTTTCCTCTCGACGACAGAAATCCCTGTCTATGGGGACTTTCGCGCTTTGATTGCCGATCCGACGGTAGAGGCCGTCGTAGTGGTGACCCCTCCGTCGCTCTGTGCTGAGATCTGTCTTGAGGCCGTGAAGGCGAGGAAGCCGATCCTCATTGAAAAGCCGTTAGCGCCGACAGGCCGCGAAGCACGAACGATGGTGAACGCAGCAGAAGAGGCAGGAGTGTTGCTTATGACCGCACAGACTTTGCGCTTCGACTCGACAATTCTTCTTTTGAAAGATCACTTGCCGGAGATCGGCCGGCTCCGGTACGCCACCTTCACCAGCCGGATCGAAACGAAAGCCAGCGCCCAGGTTCGGTCACCGATACCAGGCCAGCGCGGGGCGCTCTTGGAGTTTGGGGTTCACCTCTTGGATTTGGTGTTCTTTCTCACCGGTGAGGAGGTAATCACCGTCCGCTGCGAGATGGACCAGCTTCCGACCGTGGCACCGGACACGATAGCGATCGTGCAGGCCCAAACCGTGAGCGGAATGCGATGCGTCCTGGACATTGCACGTGTCGTATCGGGGAGGGTTGCGAGAACTGAGTGGGTGGGAACCCAGGGGCAGATCGCCGCCGATTGGTGTCACCAGCGAGTAAGCGGCGTCATCGGTGACACCGCTCCTCTGGAATGGTTCGTCCAACCGCAGCAGACAATTCTCGCCACACTCCGTGCCTTCGTCCGTGCCATCGAAACGAACACCACGCCGCCTATCACCGGGCGTGATGGATGTCGAGCCGTCGAGGTGGCCGACGCTTGCTACCGTTCGGCAGAACTTGGCGGAGCCACCGTCAGCGTCTCTTCTCTCCGCTAGCAGGATCGCTGCGCGAGACTGGTGGGATGGGCGAGACGGGGGAGAGTTCGATGTCCGAAGTCCGAGGTTTTCTGAACTTCGAACGTCGAACTTCAAGTCGCGTCATTCACGCCAGTCTTGCGCTTCACGCATCCTTCTAGGCATCGGCGACGATATGTGTATCTGTTTCCTCCACCCCTTCGACTTGGTGAATCTTTGTAATTACCACATCCGAAAGTGCTCGTTCGTCCACGACACTGATGAACAGAATAATATCCGGCCGCCCGAAGCAGGAGTGGGCTTGCTCGACGCCGGTAAGGCGCTTGAGTGCCTGCAGCACATCTTTCGTCCGCCCGGCTTTAACCTTGATTAGGATATAGGCTTTCGTTGCCATTGCGTCCTCCTTGTTGTAGTTATTGCGTGGCGCCCGGCATCTCCCGCCGTCGCTGCGCAAACACCTGGTGAATGTTCTGTCCCCGTTGCTCCAAGGCGGTACGTGCCTTGGTAACGAGTTCCATTAACGAATCAAAATCCGCCAGACTGACGTTGAATTGGCGAAAGCCCGGCGTCAAACGCTCTCGCTGATCGATCGCCGTGGCGACCCACTGTTCACTGAGCGCCTCAAGCACATCTGACGTCCAGCCTGCCGAACGGAATCGAGCAGCGGCTTCGTTTGCACCGCTGCCCCTCTGAGTCGCAAATGCGTGACTCAGAAATGTTTGCACAATCGGATCACCGCTCTTCAGAAACACCGATTGAAATTGGATGACAGCCTTGATGACGTGATTTGCCTCGGGAGTGCCTTCGGGCGGAAGCACATCGGCATCTTGCAACATCGCAAGGACGGCCATCGACGCTCCAACTGGTCCAGATGGGGTGGTCACACGATCAGGCGCTTGGGCCAAGACTGGAATGCCAGTTTCCATGATCAGGCCAGCGAGGAGACAACAAACAAGCATGGCGCCAGGCATAGGGAGGGATTATACAGAAGGGCAGGAGGGGCCGCTAGCGTTCGGACTGGTGTAATGACAACAGAGGAAATGGAACCATATTCCTGCCGTTTCCAGTTGTTTCGGTTGAAACAATTCGGCATCGTTCCTATAATCCACTAGCCCCGTTCCTTGCACCGGAGCCACCCATGCTCGCAAAAATTTTGAGTGCTGCGCTCGTTGGTATCGATGCGCATCTGATCGATGTGGAAGTCGATATTGCCGGAGGGCTTCCACAATTCTCAGTCGTCGGACTCCCCGATGCCACGGTACGGGAGAGCCGCGACCGAGTCCGCTCTGCGCTCAAGAATACGGGTTTCCATTTCCCGGCAAAGAAAATCACCGTGAACCTCGCTCCCGCGGGAATAAAGAAAGAAGGGTCCGGCCTCGACCTGGCCATTGCCGTTGGGATTCTCGTCGCGGAAGAAGTCATCCCGCCCCAGAATGTACAAGGCCGCGTCTGTGTCGGTGAACTCTCGTTGGACGGACACATCAAGGCGATTACCGGTGCCTTATCCATTGGAATTGCCTGCCGGCCCGACTATAGTCTTCTCTTGCCGGCTGAGAACAGCCAAGAAGCGGCCGTGGTACAGGGCGTGAAGGCTTATCCGCTCCACACGCTCCCCGAGGCCGTGGCATTTCTCAATGGCACGGTTTCGCTGGACCCGGCTCACGCAGACCGGGACCGGTTCTTTATTACGCGCCCAGTGGAAGATGAAGACTATGGCGATGTGAAGGGACAAGACCATGCGAAACGCGCTCTGGAAATCGCCGCAGCTGGAGGCCACAATCTCTTGATGGTGGGACCGCCCGGAGCAGGCAAAACTATGTTGGCCAAACGTCTCCCGACGATTCTGCCCCTCATGGAGCCGGAAGAAGCGATCGAGACGAGTCGCGTCCATAGCGTATCCGGACAGTTACCGGCCAATCATCCACTGCTGACGGTCCGTCCCTTTCGCGCTCCGCACCACAGTATTTCCGATGCCGGACTCATCGGAGGCGGAACAGTTCCTCGACCGGGAGAAGTATCCTTGGCGCACAATGGCGTGTTGTTCTTGGATGAATCCCCGGAGTTTCGCCGTCCCGTCCTGGACGGATTGCGGCAACCATTGGAAGACGGGCATGTGACCCTGACCAGGGCCAGCGGCTCGCTCCGCTACCCTGCGCGATTCATGTTGATCGCCGCGATGAATCCCTGTCCCTGCGGATACTATGGGGATCGCACGCGCGAATGCGCCTGCACCCCGCACCAAATCCGCAGATATCGAGCCAAATTGTCAGGGCCGCTTCAAGACAGACTCGACATTCACATCGAGGTTCCGCCGGTCTCCATACGAGACTTGCACGATCACGGTCCCATGCCGGAAAGTTCCGCCACGATTCGATTGCGCGTTCTGGCGGCACGTGATCGGCAGCGCCACCGGTATCGTCAAGACGGGATTCACTCGAATGCTCAGTTGAAGCCGCGGCTCCTGAAACGGTACTGTGGCCTGGAAACGCCGGCTCAAGAGCTCCTAGAACAGGCGCTGACCAAACTCGGATTGTCTGCTCGGGCCCATGGGCGCATTGTGCGTGTGGCGAGAACTATTGCCGATCTTGCGGGCTCTGAAAAGATTGAGCCGCTGCATGTGGCGGAAGCGATTCAATACCGCAGTCTCGACCGTCGGATGGAGTTTTGAGGATCCCCTGTGTGGTCAGCCCTGAAAGTCTTTCTCTGGTGGTTCATTGTCGGTTCCACCATGGCGCTGGCCGTAATCATGCTGCAAGGTGGCTTTCGGGAAGCCATGCAAGCGCAGGGGTCCGTGTGGGGAGTCGAAGTGGTCAAGCTGCTCACGACCATCATGGGAGGGGGACTACTCGGCGGCTGTATCGCATTGATTCTGGATCGTATCAAGAAGTCATAACCGATGTTTCTCAGATCGTTGTGTAATGAGGTTGTCCATGGATGTGGAAGTAGGTTCGAATCTGTACCGCAACACCGACGGCATGATTGAAATTGAGGGCATTCCA
This sequence comes from Nitrospiraceae bacterium, assembly GCA_036000525.1. Classification (GTDB taxonomy): domain Bacteria; phylum Nitrospirota; class Nitrospiria; order Nitrospirales; family Nitrospiraceae; genus Palsa-1315. Next base: position 10,059 of record DASYVB010000050.1, read on the forward strand.
CAGATTCAGGTGGCAATGAAACCGACGACAGGCGCTTTACTCGTGAACTTTGCGTTGTTCGACGCAGGCGGAAAAGTGACGGCAAAACTCGTCGATAGCACCCTGATGATCAACGAACGACGAGCCTACGAAGTGAATAAGACCCCGAAGAATCTACTGCTCACACATCTGGCCTCGGGAACCGTCATCTTACAGATGGACGTGAAAACGCCAGACGTAGTGGCCTTCACGAGAGGGGAGTTCCATACGATCAAAGGCCACGTGATCCGGGTAACTCCCACCGAATGGAAAATTGACAAGCTCCATGCCAGCGGTACGACGCAAGATGTGAAAGGCGGTTCCGTCGTCATTGGCTGAACCTGTATGCGCCTCCTTGCAGGATGCTGAAAGAGTCCGCCATCCTGACTTGTTCATTGGGTCTATCTGGTTTGTTTGGTCTGTCTTGTTTATTCGGTCGAGCAAGACCGACTCGATGAACTAAACAAACCAGATGAACCAGACAGACCGGGCTTGTCCCAGACGTGCAGGCCCTTGCAGTTCTGCTGTGGTGAGGTGGTATTTCCGCAGGCTGCTACTCTGTGACCGTCGGCACGATGATAATGTGCTGGTCCTTCAGATCGACGGTCGCTGTATCTCCATCACGCATATCGCCTTTGACCAACTGACGCGCCATCGGTGTTTCAATTTCCTGTTGGATCAATCGCTTCAACGGTCTCGCCCCATAGACCGGATCGTAGCCGCGTGCACCCAGATACCGTAAGGCCGCCGGCGTCACGGACAGAGAGATCCGTCGCTCTGTCAAACGTGCCCGCAACCGCTCGAGTTGAATCTCTACGATCTTCGTGAGCTGCTCCGTCTCCAGAGGATGGAATACCACCGTCTCGTCGACGCGGTTCAAGAATTCCGGACGGAAGTATTCTCGTAATTCCGCCATCACGAGCAAACAGACTTCGTCATAGGAGGCGTGCCGTTGCTGCGCCTCAAGAATCTGCGGGCTGCCGATGTTCGACGTCATGATCAAAACCGTGTTCTTAAAATCGACGGTCCGGCCCTGAGAATCCGTCAATCGTCCGTCGTCCAACACTTGAAGCAAGACATTGAAAACGTCGTGATGGGCTTTTTCGATCTCGTCGAACAGAATGACGGAGAACGGATGCCGCCGGACGGCTTCAGTCAGTTGTCCACCCTCTTCGTAGCCGATGTAGCCTGGCGGGGCCCCGATCAGACGGGCCACCGTGTGTTTCTCCATGTACTCGGACATATCGATCCGAATCAGGTTGGCCTCGTCGTCGAAGAGCGTCGCGGCAAGGGCTCGCGCCAACTCGGTTTTCCCGACTCCAGTCGGACCAAGAAAGAGAAAGGAACCAATGGGCCGATTCGGGTCTTTGATGCCGGAGCGTGCGCGGAGGACCGCATCTGCGACAGCCTGCACCGCTTCATCCTGGCCGACCACTCGCTGATGGAGCAGCTCGCTCAGCTTTAAGAGTTTCTCCGTTTCACCTTCGACCAGCCGGGAGACGGGGATTCCCGTCCAGCGACTCACGATGGCCGCGATGTCGTCTTCATCGACCTCTTCTTTGAGCAGCCGGCTTTCGCCCTGCTTCTTACCGAGCTGCTCCTGCTCCAACGCCAGTTCCCGCTCAAGGCGAGGCAACTCTCCGTATCGCAGCTCCGCCACGCGATTCAGATCATAGGCGCGTTCCGCGCGTTCCATCGCCTGCTTCACCTCTTCCATTGCTTCTCGAGTCTTGCGCAGCCGTGACACCGAGGCCTTTTCAGAGTCCCATCGCGTCTTGAGTGCCTGGAGATCTCCTTGTTTCTCACCCAACTCTTGCTCGAGCGTCGCCAGCCGCGCCTGGCTGGCCTGATCCTGTTCTTTCCGTAAGGCCTCCCGCTCGATCTCGAGCTGCAGCACCTTGCGCGAGACCTCATCGAGTTCCGCCGGCAAACTATCGATTTCCGTACGCAGGCGGGCCGCCGATTCATCGACGAGATCGATGGCTTTGTCCGGAAGAAAGCGATCGGAGATATACCGGTTCGAGAGTTTCGCAGCAGCGACCAGCGCTGCGTCTTTAATGCGCACGCCGTGGTGCACTTCGTAGCGCTCCTTGAGTCCGCGCAGAATCGAGATGGTATCCTCCACCGTGGGCTGATCGACCAGGACCGTCTGGAACCGCCGTTCCAGCGCAGCATCTTTCTCAATATGTTTCCGATATTCATCCAGCGTCGTCGCGCCGATCAAATGCAATTCACCGCGGGCCAGCATGGGCTTGAGCAGATTGGCGGCATCCATTGCCCCTTCCGCCGCACCCGCTCCCACGACCGTGTGCAGCTCATCGATGAAGAGCAAGACTTGTCCCTCTGACGCCTGCACCTCTTTGAGGACCGCCTTCAATCGTTCTTCGAACTCGCCGCGAAACTTTGCCCCAGCCACCAACGACCCCATGTCGAGGGTGATGACGCGCTTCTTCTTCAGTCCTTCAGGCACATCCCCCTTGATAATGCGAATGGCAAGCCCTTCGACGATCGCGGTTTTTCCGACGCCGGGTTCGCCAATGAGCACGGGATTGTTCTTGGTTCGTCGTGAGAGAATTTGTACGACGCGACGAATTTCCTCGTCGCGCCCAATGACGGGATCCAGTTTCCCTTGCCCTGCTAACCGGGTAAGGTCGCGGCCATATTTTTCCAAAGCCTGGTAGGTGCCTTCCGGGTCCTGGCTCGTGACACGTTGAGAGCCTCGTATTTGTTGCAGCGCACCCAAGAGCCGTTCCTTCGTCAGGCCAAGTTTCTTGAAGACGCCCCCTTCTTGGACCATGGCGAGGACGACATGTTCGACGCTGAGATAGTCGTCTTTCAACACTCGTTGTTCGTCTTCGGCTTTGGCCAAGACTTGGCTCAGCCGCGAGGCTACGTGGAGTTGTCCGGGGCTTGCCCCGGCGCCCTGCACTTGAGGCAGCTTCGCAAGTGCCTGCTCCACTGTCTGGCGAACGGAGGGCACCGACAACCCTGCCTGCTCGAGGAGAGAGGGCGCGAGACCTCCATCCTGTTCCACGAACGCAAGCAGGAGATGCTCTACATCTATCCCCTGATGGCTTCGCCTCGCGGCATGGGACGAGGCGGTCTGGAGCGCCTCTTGTAGCTTGATCGTCATGCGGTTCATGTCCATTGAATCACTCCTCTCCGCGCATCCATGTGTGTTGTTGCCATTCACATAATCATAGGATATGGGAAGTCAACCTCCCACGAAGAGGCGCGGCGCGGCTTGACCAGAGAAGTTCCCGCAGACTAATGTCGCTCATGTCGCGCATTCTGACCGAAACCCTCACACTCTATTGGAACGCCTTTCGCAAAACCGGAGAATCCCTTGCCCGCGGCTGGATGACCATGGTGGCCGTGGTGGGATTTGGATTTCTGCTGATGCTCGCCACCCAGATTGCATCGCCGCTCGGCATGGCCGGAGGCTTTCTGCTCGGTGCGGTGAATGCACTCCTGGTTGGCGCCACCCTAAGTCTGATCGAGCAATCGATTAGCCATGCACGGGCACTCACCTTCCAGGACATTCTTGGCAGCGTCGGTCACTACTTTTGGGATGTCATCAGCATTGGGTTCATCCTGTGGCTGCCGCTTATGGCTCTCGACCTGAGTATGCAGACGAACCCGTTTGGGCAACTCCTATCGTACGCGGTGTTTCTGCTCCTCTTTCTCTTGTTGAACCCGGCACCGGAAATTATTTATCAAGTTCGGCATGATTACCCGCTCGACGTGTTCAAAACCTCGTACAAGTTCGTCCTTGAGAATTGGATTGAATGGTTTCTTCCGTTTACGGTGATCCTGATCCCCATCGTCCTCTCGCCCACGGGACTGCAATCGTTTTTCTCCCTCTCCAGTCGAGTGGGGAGGGGAGCAGGTTTGGATTTTTCGCAGCTCCTCGTGCTGCCTTTCACGATTCTCGGAGGTTGGCTGGACTACGTGGGTATCCCTTCCTCAATCAGCTGGTATCTCGGGCTGCTCCTCACGCCACCACTTGCCGTGGCCATGTTGTTGTTTCGTGGTCATCTCTTTGCATCGTTGTATGGGGTGTCACGACGCCAGCGCCGATTTGTCTCGCCATTCAAGTAGGGACGAATACTGTGGCTGAAAGGGAAAGTTTCCGCCTCTCCTGATTGGAAGCCGCTCAAACCTTCCTCGCCCCTTCGCTCTCCATAAGGGCGGATGATGCACGAGAGAGTTTGTTTGCCAGATCGCTTGAGTGGCCGTGAGAAATAGTGTATGGAATTACCTACAGCCTCTACAAATATCCTCGTTTTTCAAGGCTGAGAAAGAGCTTTGCTCGTGCATTTATCTATCTTCTGGCGAATCGTCCTGACCTCCCTCGTCATCATCGTGGTGATGGCAGGGGTGAATCTGTATGCCTTATTTCAACTACGCCAGCTGACTGCGTTGAGTGCCAACATGGCCACTCACCATTATCCGGCGATCGAATCAGCCAAACGCCTGCTCACCGCGCTCTATGCCCAACTCAATAGCGAAAAGAAGTATCTGGCCGTACGCGATGCCACGTTCTTGCAACATTTCGATGAAGAGGTCGACGAATTCCATCGCGGACTCCAGACCCTCGAAACAGAGGAACACACTCCCCAAGGCATTCAGCTACTTGAGGATACCAAGCACCTGCAGCAAGAACGACTCATAATTTTCCGCACAGAACTGGAGAAAGGACTGTCGGCTCCAGCGCCCCAGTCTGCGGACTATGAAGGCCGGCGAGACGCCTTGATGGACCGCATAAGCGCCACACTCCAACAGTTTATCGATCTTCACGAGACGGGTATCAGTGTCGGCGTCAGCCGATCTCGGGAAAGCTCGGCGCAAGCCGAAGCGGTGACTGAGCAACTGGTTCTGCTTGCGCTCGTATTTGGCATTGCGCTCGCAGGCATTGCCAGCTACACCGTCCTGCGCCCGCTTCGCCAATTGCAGACCCATATCAAACAGATCGGTCAGGGCAATTTCCGCACATCGCTGAATATTCGAGCCCCCAGTGAGTTGCGAGACCTCGTCGACGCCGTAAATTGGATGGGCACAAAACTACAAGAGCTGGACGATATGAAGGGGGAGTTTCTCGCCCATGTGTCCCATGAATTGCGCACGCCCATGGCCTCGATCCAAGAAGGCACCCATTTGCTGTTGGATGAAATTCCCGGCCCCTTGTCGCAAGAACAACGCACGACCTTGCGTATCATAGCAGACAGCAGCCGACGACTCATTACCCTCATCTCCACCATTCTGGATCTCTCCAAGATGGACGCCGGGATGATGGAGTATCGAATTGTCCCGACGGACCTCAAGCGCGTCACAGATATGTCGGTCAACAAAGTCCAGCTCCTCGCCGATGCCAAGCATGTGCAGCTGTTGCTGGAAGCGCCTGCACAACGTGTGTGGGTCAAGGCGGATGCGCTTCGAATTGAACAAGTGCTCGACAATTTGCTCTCAAACGCCTTGAAATTCAGCTCGGAAGGGGGCATTGTAAAGGTACTTATGAAACCGGACTCGAAAGCGGGAGTCCTCGAGGTGAGCGTGACCGATGGAGGACCCGGCATTCAGGCCGAAGACCTGCCCTATATTTTCGAACGCTTCTATCAAGGACGCACGAAGGCCAAACAGGCTACACCGGGGAGTGGCCTTGGCTTGGCACTGGCAAAAAAAGTGGTCGAAGCACACGAGGGACGGATTTGGATTGAAAGCGAAGCCAAGAAGGGAACGACTGTACGATTTATCCTACGCCTCACGAAACCAGGAGGAACGGCATGAAGGCTGTCCACCGAGGCTTCACCTCGGGAGTCTTGTCCTGTCTATTCCTCGCTGGATGCGCGGCATGGTCGCCAGCCCCACAATTTTCGCAGCCCTACTTCGCGGTGGATACGGGAGAGGCAAAATCCCTGCAAGCGTTGACGAAAAAACAGGAGGCGCTCGTCCCGAAATGTGCCGAGCACAATTCCTGCGACCATGTCTACTTTACGCGCGCGCTCCTTGGGCTCTACGAAAGTCGAGACACCGCCTCGAAGTACTTCGAGAAAGTGCTCGCCGTCGCGCCCAAGAGCCAGCTGGCCTCCTCCAGCCAGCTCTGGTTACAGCTGCTCGAGCTTCACGCCGCTCCCGTTGAGCAATCCTGGTTCCAATCGGTCATGGCGGCCCCGGCCATTTCGGAAAGTCAGGCGATCCTGGCTCAGGCCTCAGATCGGCTGGTGCGAGACTTGCTTGATAGAGAGCTGACAATCCAGCAATTGCGGGCCATGAAGGATGCCGACTCCCAATCCCTGGAAAATCTCCAGCGGGATTTAGCCGAGCGTGAACGGAAGATGGACGCGGTCAACGGCAAGAAAGACACCGCAAGAGGCTCGACCGATACAGGCATTGTGCTGTCCCTACAAAAGCAAGTGACGGATCGAGATAGGAAAATAGAGGAATTGACGAACCAATTGGAGGCATTGAAGCGCATCGACCAGGAAATGCGGGATAAGATTCGTCCTATCCGTCCCCCATCGGCGGTTGCATCGCCTCCGACTGCGCCGGAACCGACGACACCGTAGAAGGAGCTTAATGGAAAAAGAACATATTCTCGTAGTCGACGATGAAGAGGGACTGTTACATCTTGTGAAGATGCGGTTGACCGCCATGGGCTTTGCCGTGACAGGCTGTACCACTGGGCATGAAGCCATCGCAGCAGCCAAGAAAGTCCGGTTTGACCTTGCCATTGCCGACCTCCGTCTGGGAAGTGAAGACGGATTAGACGTGACGGAGCAACTGCTGCGGATTCATCCAGGCCTTCCAGTTATCATCCTGACGGCCCACGGCAGCATCCCCAATGCCGTAGAAGCCATGCAGCGGGGGGCCTTCGGATATCTCACCAAACCGTTCGATGACAAGGAACTCAAGGCCAAGATCGAAGAAGGGCTCTCTCCGCAACGGATGAGAGGAGAGATTCAGCGACTCAAGTCTCTCGTCAACGAATTGTATGGCATGGAAAACATCGTCGCGCGGAGTCCTGCGATGCAGCGCATACTCCAACAGGTAGTGCAGGTGGCAGACTCGGACGCGACCATTCTCCTCTTCGGGGAAACCGGGACCGGCAAAGAAGTGCTCGCACGCGTCATCCATTCGAACAGCCGACGGAGTAAAGGGCCGTTTGTCGTCCTCAATTGCGCTGCCATTCCCGAAACGCTCTTTGAGTCTGAACTCTTCGGACACGTGCGTGGCGCGTTTACCAGCGCCCATGGTGCCAAGCGAGGCCTGTTTCAAAGCGCCAACGGCGGCACGCTCTTTCTCGACGAAATCGGCGAAATACCGCTCTCGATGCAGGTCAAACTGCTGCGGGCCGTACAGGAACGGGAAGTCCGCGAAGTGGGTTCTGAAATCTCAACGAAGATCGATGTACGGATTATCACCGCAACCAATAAAGACCTCAGCGAAGCGGTCAAGAACGGTTCATTCCGGAACGATCTGTACTACCGCATCTCTGTTGTCCCGTTGTTTATCCCACCGCTTCGAGACCGCCGGGATGATATTCCCTTGTTGGCCCACCACTTCCTGACCGCGAGTGCGAACCGGGCGAATAAATCTTTGCGCGGCTTTACACCGGCCGCTCTCAATCGGCTGGTCACACATCCCTGGCCAGGAAATGTCCGCGAATTGGAAAATGTCATTGAAAAGGCCGCCGTCATGTCACGCCAAAACATGATTACGCCGGACCTCTTGCCATTTATGGGCATATCACCGGACGCGCCGCTCAAGCCGCTGACTGAAGCAAAGGAAGAGTTTGAGAAAACCTATCTCAAGAACGTACTGCAACTCACCGGTGGCAATATCTCACGCGCCGCCCAATTTGCCGGACGCTATCGGGCAGACTTCTACAAAATGCTCAAAAAATATGGCCTGCACCCCTCAACCCTGAAGGCCAAAGCGGAAGCCGACCTGGAAGAGCTGGAAGAGGAAGGCAATCTCACGGAAGCCGACCGCTAGCAGCTGCGAAAAACTATTGTGGCATGCTAGCTTCCTTTTCCCCTGCCATGCTTACCAGTCCACAGAGCTCCCTAACTGGGTTCGTTAATCGCTAAGCGCCGGCGGTAACGCGGGCGTTTCTTGTGGGGATGGTAGTGGGTGTTGTCAGACGCCCCCCGCTTCCAGCTTGGGGGATTTCTCCAAAGAGATTCTTGGCACGATACGCACAGACGTCAGACCGTCCTGCAGTCGGTAGAGCGGGCGGCGCGAGAAGCCATCTCGCACCTGGAGCGGTTGGAAGTCGCTCTGCACCCGTGGGTCAGTTTTGTGATTATGCCGCTGTTCGCCTTCGCCAATGCGAGCGTGCCGATCGAGGCCGGGGCTTTCACGGATTCCGTGGCTATGGCCGTCGTGGTTGGGCTGTGCGTTGGGAAGCCCATTGGCATCGGCCTGTTCAGTTGGTTCGCCGTGCACACGGGGCTGGCGAAGTTCCCCGAAGGGATATCTTGGGCGATTCTGGCCGCGGGTGGAGTTCTGGCTGGTATTGGCTTTACCTATGGCGCACTTCATTGCGGGGCTGGCGCTCAGTGAGCGCTTGTTGCTTGCGGCGAAGATCGGCATCTTGACCGGGTCGGCGTTGTGTGCCGTGCTGGGGTTGGCGCTGCTGCTCTGACTTCTGCCGAGGCCCGCACAGCACGGTTCAGCAGCCGCCTAACCACACGACGCGCCGAACGTGCCGGCCTGTATATCGATTGATACGGTGTCGCTCAGCGTCGTCGGCACACTGGTGATCTGAAATGTTAAACCGCTCTTACCCATCGCACCACATGAAAGAGATCGAACAATGAAGCCTTCCCTCATACCCATGACGTGCGCGCTGCCGGCCGCATGGTCGAGGCGCTCGAAGCGAAGCAACCGGGGCTGAAGAATCTCTTGCGGTCGAAAGGCGTCGGCGATAACGCCCCGGTCGCGTCGTTGCTGATCAGACAAAGTGAACGCTATTGGGCCCGCCGGCGCTAATCGGCCTGTGGCACCAAGTCCCCCTTTAACACGCGCGCGGGTGACCTGCAGCAGAAGGAGTAGGGCGGTGATCTAATGCCACGGTCACACCGGTCAGATTATCGGCGTGACTGAACCGGCAGCGGTGGCGGTCGAAACCTAATGCCAGGCTTCTTTTTTTACTTGAGGGACGACTTGGGCGTATCCTAACAGGCATGAAACGGTGGTATCTGTATCTGATAACTGTGCCGCTTGGGTTGGTGATCTTGGTTTACCTTGTCGGATTGAACTTTTCAATTAACTTCGCCGACATTTGGAGTAGGGGCAATCAAGCAAAGAACACGCAGCGCGATGCCGGAACGATGCCGGATGTAAATGCTGTCTCCAAAGATGTACTGGTGCTACGGCAAAAGCATCAGCTTAGACCGCTTACTCAACAGGAAGATGGAACAAAAATACAGGATTTGCCGAATGGAATATATGGTTTCTCAATGTGCAGCGTCGTAGCGCTACGCGCGACGCGTGTCAACACATTCTCGTTGGAGATTCAGAAGCATGACGGGATCGTTTACTATGTTGGGTATGCCTCTGCCGAGCACATAGACAAATATCTGACTCGTCAAAAAAACTTTCATATACTCACGTCCCCTCGCTCAGAGGAAGGGGCTTCATCACTGTTCGAAATCCCCGTAGAGTTTGTATCGAAATGCGAGGAGCGTCCTATTAGAGATGGTTATCTTTTTGATCTGTTTGTTACAACCATACCCGAGTTGCAATCCTAAGAGGCAATCAATTGTTGATATTTAATATTTCCTGAGCAAGCAATGTGAAAAGGGCATCCCGAAACAGAACCATGTAAATGGTATCTCCGAGGGCGGTGTCCTACGAGTCGATGGGGGGGCAATTGCAGCTGAAAGGCATGATCGCCAGGCGGGGGGCCTGTGTAGGGAACCCGACGTTGGTACGGCGACAGACACGGCCAGCCATTCATCCACGGCGGCATGGGATGTTAGTGGGGACGGTTTGAATCTAGAAAGTTAGAAGTTTACCAATCAATAGAATGATGACACCGATGAGACTCCACAACACGAGAGACAGGCGAATTCCATTCATAATTCCCGTTGTAAGAGCAAGAGCGTCAACCTCTTCCTCCGTAATGTCCTGTACCACGCTCAGCCGAGGGGAGCTGGTCTTGGCATTGGGTTTTTGAAGTACGTCCAGTCTCTCGTCGGCTAAGGCTAAATTTCCCCACGATTGCGAATACTGCCGTGTTTCCCGTTGTCCTTTCGTTTGCATGAGCGCATTTCCCTCTTTCTCACAATTCGCCAGGAACCCCCTGCAGCGTGAATATGTCGTGATCGCACTCCTTGGTGCAGGCCTTGAAACTCGCTCCTCATCATGCCTTATGCGAAAATGATACCAAAGGCCATGGGCCCCGCAAGACCGAAAAGAGGTATTCGGAAGCACGCTCCTGGATTTAGAAAGGGGGGAATGGTCTCTGGGGAATTGCTCAAGTTTTTGATGGATGATAGTGGAATTCCCTTCTCTTTACGCACCCGTAGCGCAGTTGGCGAGTCAACTCTCTTTGTTGCTCGTCAGTCCATTTATTTTGACCTGTTTGCCGCTCTTTTTAACTTTGGAATAACACCACCCCCAAGTGGCACCCCCCGTACGTCAATGCGCATGAGACTCCTACCAGATTTTTGTACACTGGAGACAAAAAAGAGCCTTGTTCGGCAGGCGGCCGGTTATGGCACTCTGCCTAGCAAAGGATACAAAAATTGGGCAAGGGGATTGGCTTAGGGTCTGACAGAAGTTGAAGACTTCTCAATACGTCTGTTAGGCCCGACGGGTCGTGCCGCAACTGGTCGCTCCGCTGGGCAGCAGGGCTTCGGACTCTATGGGGAGAATGCGAAAGAAATGGAGTGAGAGGGATCGAGCGTGGTATTGGCTATTTCCTCTTCCGCCACTCCCACGGCGGTACCGGCTGCAGATCGACCCACAAGCCTTATCTTAGCCTCTCGTGCTTCCTTCTCCAACCCTTTCAGCACCGTATCCCCCGGCGCATACTTCCGATACCACCAACACTAGCCGTCTTTGACGAGGGTGTGATTGACGTTCGTGCCATCTATCTAGTAAGGTTTCCGCCCAGATTTAGGGGCCCGCGAATTCCCATACGCAGACGCTTGTTCTACCTGGAGGTGCGCCATGCTGGCCATCCGATTGGTGCGGCTCATCGAGAAGCACTCCGAACAGCTTTCCCGCGAGCTAAGCGAGAAGGTTTGGAACTCTCCCCGGTGCAGCGATCTCCACAAAGTCCCGGCGACCGAACTCGAATCCCGCACCCGCGAGATCTACCGCAACCTGAGTGACTGGCTGGTGGACAAGACCGAGGCCGAGGTGGAGCGGCGTTACACCGAGCTGGGCGAGGCGCGCGCCCAGCAGGGCGTGGCCTACAGCCACTTCGTCTGGGCCATCACCGCCACCAAGGAGCACCTTCGCGCCTTCATCCAGCGCGAAGGTCTGTCCGATAACG
>DASYVB010000051.1:0-9073 GCA_036000525.1 Nitrospiraceae bacterium
TTGGCGAGACCAATGCCGGTGCCTTCAAACTCGTCGTTCCGATGGAGGCGTTGAAAGACGCCGAATAACTTGTGTACATACTGCATGTCGAATCCTACCCCATTATCACGCACGAACACCTCGGCTTCACCCGGGTTCCGCCTGACGACGCCGATCTCGATCTTGGTCTCCGGCCTCGTGGCTGTGAATTTCAGCGCATTGGAGATCAGATTCACGAAGACTTGGCGTAACATCGCCGGATCTCCCGAAACGTTAGGTAGTGGGTGCATTGTCCAGGAGATTGTCCGCCCTTGCAAGTCAAGACGTAAATCGTGAAGGACGGTCTTGACGAGTTGATCTAAGTTGACTGTCGTACGGAGCATGTCCTGGCGACCCATACGGGAAAAGACGATCAGGTCGTCGATCAGTTGTCCCATCTGCTTCGCGGAATCTGAAATCGTCTGCAGGTAGCGGCGCGCTTTGTCGTTGAGCGCCTCACCGGCCGCCTTGGACAATAGGGCCGCATAGCCGTCGATATGACGGAGTGGGGCGCGCAAGTCATGCGACACGGAATAGCTGAACGCTTCTAACTCCTTATTGGCAGCCTGGAGCAGCTCGCCCCGGTTCTGCAACTCCGTGGCCACGCGACGTCGCTCGGTGACATCGTGATGGATCAGAAAATATACGGAGGCCAAGAGGACCAATTGCAGGAGGGCACCGAGTCCGAGCAAGGCGATCGTATTTCTCGTGCTTCCAGCGGATTGCACAACGCGGGCATGAAGTGCTCGCTGCTCGGCCGAGTCGAGCTCCGTCATCAGGCGATTGATTCTCTCGAGCTCGTTCTTTGCCGCGCCGGAGAGTGCGAGATGGCGCACGGCTTCATAGCCATGAAGCTCACGCTGGGCGATAGCTTCCGCCTCTGCTCCCAATTGCCTGGCGATGAGCTGTTCGAGTGTCGCCACGCGGGTCTGTTGTTCAGCTTCCTCGCTGGTCAGGCCTCTGAGATACCGAAGGTATTCGGGCATTTGTTCGACAACGGTCCGGTAGGATTTGAGGTACGATTCTTCGCCGGTGACGAGATAGCGCCGATGGCCACTTTCAGCGGCGCCTAGGGCTTCTCCGACTGAGCCGAGCAGCTGTACCAATTCGTTGCTCTTGGTATCGAGCCGGCTATTTTCGATCAAGACGGAAGTGTTGCGGTAGGAGATGGCACTGATGACCACAATGCCGGCAAAGACGAGCCCAAACCCCGCAAGGACGCGTCGCTCGATCGACCAATGGGCGAACCACTTCCTGCGCCCGCCGGTCTTGGGAATCGGTGCCAGACTGTTATCGGGAGCCGGCTCCGATCGAACGGGTGCTGGCGTGGCTGGACGTTCCTGCGTGATGGATTCCATGGTTCAAGCGTGCGCGGGCGAGAGGATGTAAGCCAATGTCATGGAAACTGTACCCTCCTCCGGAAGACCCTGCAAGAAATATTTTAGAAGAATGCCTGTTGGACGCCGGAGAACCGTCCCCGGTAGGCTTAGCCACCGAAGGGGATGACGGCAGGGGGAACGGGAAGGGATGCGGTTGTATCAGCCAAGTTTGAAAACGTCAAGATGGCAGAGACAACCCAGTCGGTGAAGGGTTGCGGATAGATGCCGATCACGAGGGTGCCGGCGAGACAGACGTAGACCACCACTTTGATCGGGCCGGAGATCTTGAGGGGTGACGATTCGTGGGGTTCGCCGATGTACATCTTCTTCACGACGATGAGGTAGTAGTACAGGGAAATGACGATGTTGATGAGCCCCACGGCGATGAGCGCGTAGAGCCCTTCCTTCATGGCAGCGACAAAGATGTACAATTTACCGATGAAGCCGGCCAGCGGGGGCACCCCGGCCAGCGACAAGAGAAAAATCAGCATCGAAAAGGCGAGAAAGGGCGACCGGCGGCCCAGGCCGCTGTAGTCATCGATTTCCTCACTGCCGATGGCTTCGCTGACGGCGATGATAATGGCCCAGGCGCCGAGATTGGCGAAAAGATAGGTCAGGAGGTAGAACAACATTGCGTCGCTGCCCATCTTCGTCCCGGTCGCGAGACCGATCAGCACGTTGCCGATCTGGGCGATACCGGAATAGGCCAAGAGCCGTTTCATGTTCTTTTGGGCGATGGCCACGATGTTGCCGTAGGTCATGGACAAGATGGACACAGCGACAAGCAGCAGAGTCCAGATTGGCTTAAAGGTCGCCAAGGCGACGAGGAACATTCTCAGGAGGATGGCAAAGGCCGCTCCCTTGGGTGCGATCGAGAGGAATGCCGTCACTGGTGTCGGCGATCCATGATAGGTGTCTGGAATCCACGAGTGGAAGGGCACGGCGCCGATTTTGAATCCTAATGCGCCGAAAATCAGCAGGAAGCCGATGGCCAATCCTGGTGTGGCCTGTGCCGCCTTCATATCGGAAAACACCAGTTTGCCTGTTTCTCCGTAGACCAAGCTGATGCCATAGGCGAGGAGTCCTGCGGCGAAGACGCCCAGGATGAAAAACTTGATGCCCGCTTCGTTCGAGGCCATGTCCTCGCGGAGATACGCAACGAGGACATAGAATCCGATGGTGGAAAATTCCAGGGCGACGAAGACCGACAGCAGGTCGTTCGCGGAAGCCATAAACATCATCCCGAGGGCCGACATCACGATCAGGAAATAATATTCTCCACGGAAGAACCTAAATCGATGGATGTAATCGATGGAGGCCAGAATGACGAGGATCGTCGATCCAATGATGAGCATTTTGAAGAACAGGGCCATCCGGTCGAGGGCGAACATGTTTGCGAAGAGGGTCCCGGTGATGCCGGTGATATCAAACCAGGCCAGGCAGCCGAGGGTGGCGACGAGCCCGGCGATGCTGAAATAGGCTAATTGTTCGTTGGGCAGCCGAGGGAACGAGAAATCAATGATCAGGATGAGACATAGCCAGGACGTGAGCAGGATTTCCGGTAGCAGCAGAAGGAGATCGGAGGGAGACATCGTGAGTGTGAAGGTCATTGATCGCTCCGTGAGGCATGCGGCGTGAAAGATAAAACGTCACCAGGGAGCGCAGCCAAGTTCTGCTGGGAAGAATCAGCACTCGCCTCACGTTTCACTCCTAACGCTTCACGTTCTTGCGAGGCCACCGGCACGACGCGGGTGATTTTCGCAATCAAGGGATCGACGCCCGACCGCACCACGTTGTAAAGGTGCATGGGGAAGAAAAAGAACCCGACGCTGACGGTAATCATGATCAAGAGCGGAAGACGATCAGCCGCGGCGACAGCGTCGTGCGCGTGACTGTACTTCTGATCCATGGGTCCGTAGAAAAGCCCCCGCATCATCTTGAACAAGTAGGCCAAGGTCAAGACGATGCCGACCACGGCCACGATGACTTGGAACGGATACTTGTTCCAACTGCCGACGATGATCATGACTTCGGCGATGAAGTTTACGGTGCCGGGCACGCCGATCGAAGCCATACATGCCACCACGAAACAGCCGGTGATGAACGGCATGCGATTCGAGAGCCCGCCGAGCGAGGGAATGTCGCGGCTGTGCGTCTGATCGTACACCCACCCGGCCATGGCGAAGAGCATGCCCGTGGCCATGGCGTGGGCGAACATATACATCACCGCGCCGGTCAAACTGATGTAGTCCAAGGCGGCCATGCCTAAGAAAACGTAACCCATGTGACTGGAGCTGGAATACCCGATGACGTACTTGGTGTCTTTGGAATAGAACGCCACGAAGCCGCCATACACGATACTGAACATGCAGAGCACGGCCGCGATGGGCATGAGTTCTCTGGTGGTCTCCGGCAGAATCTCAAAGGCCACCCGGATGATGGAAAAATGGCCGAGCTTCATCAGCACTCCCGCGTGCAACATGCTCGTGGCGGCTGGCGCGGCCGCGTGGCCCACAGGAGACCAAGAGTGCAGCGGCCACAGCGGCGCGATCGAGGCAAAGCCGACGAAGATCAAGAGCCAAATGATCTTGTCGAGCGTCGTACCCAAGACCGGGATGTTCATCAACTTGGCCTGTTCACGCAGAACCACAATGTCGAATGTATTGAGCCCTGCGTACTTGTAGATCAGCAGGATACCCATCAACGCTACGACGGCAAAGGCCGAGAGGAAGAGCACCAGTTTCATCGCGGCGTATTCTTTACTATTGGACCCAAAGTTGAGAATGAACCCGACCGAATCCCGCAGTTTGAGGCCTTCTGGGTCCGTCATCTCGTTGTACTTCTTTGTATGGCTTCCCCACATACCCAACAAGAGATACATGGGGATCACAGACATTTCGTAGAAGAAGAAAAGAAAGAACAGGTCCAGCGACATGAAGACGCCGATCGTGGCGGCTGCGAGGATGAGCAGCCAGATATAGAATTCTTTCGTCCGATCCTTGATATGCCAGGAGACGAAAATTCCTGCGAACAGCAAGATGCTCGATGCCAGCACCAGCGGGGTGCCGATCCCATCTACCCCGAGGTGGAGCGAGATACCCAGCTGACGAGACCATTCGAATCGCTGGGCGAATTGGAATCCCCCCCTCACGTGATCGTAGGCGAAGAACAGGTAGAGTGAGGCGAGCAGGGAGACAAGGGCTGATCCCGCCGCGATCCCCCGCACGAGCATCGCTTGCCGGTTGGAGACGAAGATCAGCGCAATGGCTCCCACGAAGGGGGCAAACAGGATATAGAGCAGTGCGTAGTCACCCATACGAATTAATCCACCCTTACCGGCTGTTTGGACTCGATCGACGCCACGGTTCCCCGTTCCAGTCGATCGACCAACGACTGCACCGATCCGTTCATCATTCTCAAGAAGGGAGCGGGATAGAGGCCAATCCAGAGGATCATCACCGACAAGGCCACCACGATGAGCACTTCTCGGGGATGCAGATCACTGATGGAGTCCTTGACGGCCTTGCCGAGCGGTCCCAGCATCGACCGCTCGTAGTACCAGAGAAAATATGCCGCGCCGAAGATGACGCCGGTGACCGCGATCCCACCGTACAGCCAATTGGCCTTGAAGGTTCCCAAGAGGATGAGGAATTCACCGACGAAGCCATTGGTGCCCGGCAAGCCGATCGATGCCAGCCCAATGAACAAGAAAAAGCTTGCGAGCAAGGGGGTCTGTTTGGCCATGCCGCCGAATGAGCCCAGTTGAGTGTTCTGTTGCCGTGAGTAGAGAAAGCCCGCAATAAAGAACAAACCTGCCGTACTGAATCCCAAGTTGATCATGGTGAGCAGGCTACCTTGGAGCCCCTGATAGTTCAGGGCAAACAGGCCGATCACCACGAACCCGAGGTGGCTGATGCTGCTGAACGCGAGGAGTCGGCGAAAATCTTGCTGGATCAGCGCCATGATAGCCCCATAGAGAATCGCCGCCAATCCCAGCGCCATGATGACCGTGACGACGGTCTGACTTTTCGATGCGTCCGGGAGCAACGGAATGCTAAACCGGATGAAGCCGAATGTCCCGAGCTTCAGCCCAGCCAGCACCACCGCCATGCCGATCGGGCCTTCGAGGAGGGCGTCTGGGAGCCAGGTGTGGAAGGGGAACACCGGGGCCTTGAACGCGAATCCAAGGAACAATAGCCAGAAAATAAGGATTTGTTGGCTGAGTGGGATCGGGACGGAAAGCAGTTCCAACAAGTCAAACGAGTAGGTCGGCTCGATATGGCGCAGCGTCGCCCACTGGTGATAATTGATGTCCAAGAGGGCGATGCCCACCAACATGAAGACGCTACCAAGCAAGGTATAGAGCACGAATTTCAGTGCTGCGTAGTGCCGCTCTGCTCCTCCACCCCAGAGTTTGATCAGAAAGTAACTGGGGATGAGCATGAGTTCCCAAAAGACGAAGAAGAGGATCAAGTCGATGGAGAGGAAGACCCCCATCGTGGTCGTTTCGAGGGCGAGGAGCGCCATCATGTAGAGCTTCACTTGATGGCGGACGGTGTCCCAGCTATAGATGACGATGAGGACTGCGAGGAATGCCGTGAGCCCGACGAAGAGGACACTGATTCCGTCAACCGCGAGGTGGTAGCTGACCCCGAGGGCGGGAATCCACAGCACGTGTTCGGAAAACTGCATGGCGGACGATTCGGGAATGAATCGTAAGAGGACGAATACGGAGAGGGCCAACTCCAAGAGAGCAACCGTCAAGGCAGAGGTCCGAACCATGTCCTCGTCGTCGAACAGCCATAGGACGACCCCCCCGATGACGGGGAGAAACAGAATACAGGTGAGAATCGGAAACGTTGACGCCAGTTCTTCTAACATCTCAGTACTTTACAGTTGCAGGATGAGCTGAATAATGACTGCCAGTAGGAAAATACCTGCCACAATGACGGCGGCATAATGTTGCACCATTCCGCTCTGCAGTTGGCGCCACTGGCGGGCGGCAAGATGGTTGCCGTATCCGACCACGTTGATGCCGCCGTAGATCACGTGTTTCTCCGCCCAAGTCGAACCGGCTGCGACCAATTCAGCCAATTGTGCGACGGCACGCACGAGGCCATCGATCACGGTGCGGTCGAACCAATCGAGCAGATGTCCCAACTTCTTGGTCGGTTCTACCCATAACAAGTCATAGAGCTCATCAACGTAGTACTTGTTGAGCAAGATCCTGTAGGCCACCTGAAACTTTGCAGCCAGGCGGTCCGGCGCCGAGAGATTCACGCTATAAAAATAGTGCGCGAGGCCCCAGCCCAGCAACGCAATCCCTGTGGCAATCATCATGAGCATGAGCACGAGTCCGGTGCTCACGTCATGCTCCCCTCCCGTGCCCGCGACCGGTGCAAGGAATTGATGGAGCCAGCCATGTTCAGGGGGAAACCCCAGGAACCCACCGAGAATGGACAGTACACCTAATGCCATTAATGGACCGACCATCACCATCGGGGACTCATGTACATGTTCCTCCGTATGATGGTCCATGCGAGACCTGCCATAAAAGGTCAGATAGATCAGGCGGAACATGTAAAAGGAGGTCAATAGCGCGCCGATGGCAGCCATGGCATACAGCAGATAGTGGTGATGCGTGAAGGCATGGGCCAGGATTTCATCTTTGCTCCAGAAGCCTGCCAACGGCGGAATGCCCGCAATGGCGACCGTGCCAATCAGAAACAGTCGATAAGTCCATGGGATTTTTGAACTGAGGCCGCCCATCTTTCGAATGTCTTGTTCGCCCGAGAGCGCGTGGATGACCGATCCGGCTGTGAGGAACAAGAGGGCCTTGAAGAAGGCATGGGTCATGAGGTGGAACATGGCAGCCGTATAGGCCCCGATCCCGCACCCGAGAAACATGTAACCGAGCTGGCTCACCGTCGAATAGGCCAAGACGCGCTTGATGTCCGTTTGCACGAGGCCGATGGTGGCGGCAAACAAGGCTGTGAGTCCGCCGATGACGCCGACGATCGTCATGGCCGTCGGCGATAAATCGAAAATGGCTTGGTTCCGCACGATCATGTAGACCCCGGCCGTCACCATCGTTGCCGCATGGATGAGCGCGCTGACGGGTGTCGGACCTTCCATCGCATCCGGGAGCCAGGTGTAGAGGGGGAGTTGGGCTGATTTGCCGACTGCTCCAACGAGTAGAAAGAGCGCAATTGCTGTGGCCATCTCCGGCGAGAGCTGGCTGACCTGGGCAAAGACCTTCGTATAGTCGAACGTCTTGAAATTGATGAAGATGAGGAAGATCGCCAGAAGGAAACCCGCGTCGCCGATGCGGTTCACCACAAAGGCTTTCGAGGCGGCCTTCGCAGCGGAAACCTTGTTATAGTAGTAGCCGATCAACAGATAGGAACAGAGACCCACCCCTTCCCAGCCAATGAAGAGCACCACATAGTTGTTCCCCATGACGAGGAGCAACATGGAGACCATGAAGAGGTTCATGTAGGTGAAAAATCGTGTGAATCCGTCCTCCCCATGCATGTAGCCGACGGAGTAGACGTGGATCAGGAACCCGACTCCCGTGACGACGAGCAGCATGATGCACGTGAGAGGATCGACGAGATAGGCGAGATTGATGGTGAGGTCACCGCCGAAGATCCATTGATAGGCGATGACTTCATGGGGCGTGCCGGTCCGCAGAATGTCGGCAAACACGCCGATCGTGCAGAGAAATGACAACCCCACCGATCCCCAGGCAAGCCGGTGCGCGACATCGTGGGAATACCGCCTGCCCGCGAGCCCATTCAGGATCACGGCCAGCAGGGGGAACAGCGGAATGAGCTTTATGAGTAGATCGGTCACGTTACCACTTTAAGAGGTTCATCTCGTCCACGTTCGTGGAGATCTTTCCACGGAACACGACGATGATGATGGCCAGCCCGATCGCCGCTTCCCCGGCAGCAATGGCGATAATGAAGAGGGCCACCAGTTGGCCCGCCATGGATTCCAGGTAATGGGAGAAGGCTACGAGGTTAATGTTCGCCGCGTTCAACATGATCTCGACAGACATCAGCACGATGATGAAGTTCCGTCTGATCAATACGCCGAGCAGGCCGGTGATAAAGAGCACGGCGCTAACGGCGACATATGCGCTTAGAGGAACCATAAATCCCAATGATTAATGTTGAAAGTTCAATGTTAAATTACGGCGCATGAGTGGCTGGTTCAAGTTCGCAATTCAACATTCATCATTCAGCACTCAACATTTATCCCTTATGTTCTCGGTTGACCGGTTTCGGCGTTTTTGCCAGCACAATCGCTCCGATGACGGCGCCCAACAGGAACACCCCGACTATTTCGAACTGCAACAGATAATCGTTGAACATTTTGATCCCGACCGCGTAGGTATCGCCGTCTTGAAGTACCGCCACGGTAGTCGCATCACCCTTTGCACCTCCGAAGGGTGAACGGACTAGGAGGGCCAACACATACAATGATCCGATGGCTGCTGGAGCCAGAAAGTACAGGTATGAGGAGTGGAAATACCGGTCGTCGGTCTTCAAGTTCAGGAGCATCAGTACGAAGAGGTACAAGACGAGGATCGCACCGGCGTAGACGATGACCTGCACGGCCCAGAGGAACTCGGCGTTAAGGAGGATGAAGAGTCCGGAAACATGGACCAA
>DASYVB010000052.1:0-3670 GCA_036000525.1 Nitrospiraceae bacterium
CCTTCGCATGCAAAGTCTTTTCGAGCCGGCCCATATGATAGGTGGAGCAGCCGACAAGCGGTACGAACGCTGCCACCACGAGCGCAGTTCCCACAAATATACGGTTCATCGCATCCTCCTTGGTTATCCGATTCTCCGACCAAAGTTTGACGAGATCGGCTCCCTCCGCCGCCACAGGCAGAGATGAGAATATCCTGCTTCGTCTTGCCCTTCAATACATCAGCAAGCCCTCATTGTTAATGCCGTAGGTGTAAGGGGTAAGGCGTGAAGCAAAACCCCGATAACTTATGAGACCAGAAGAGTTCGGTTACGAGACAGACACGTCTCACGTATTCGCCTATATCGTTCACGGCTGGCGATGGGAGACTCGCTATGGCAAACGATTCATGTGTTGTTCATTCTATCGTCGTCTCCACACGTTACGCTTGACGCCTCACGGATTACGTTCCGCCGAGAATCGATACAAATCGTGGCACGTCGTGCAGCGCGCTGTCATGCTGGAGAGGCGCTGGAGAATCTGTTGTGGGGTCTCTTTCCGGACAATCGCATCCGCGAGGGCATCCATGTCCTTATGAATCGACATGCCCATTTGCTTAAACGGCAGCGGCAGCTTCGCCATGAACGCCGGGTTCGCGTCCGCAGCTATGGCCATTCCAGCCGAGCGGGCCGCCTGTTCAATGCGCGCTCGATCCGCCTCCTGATTCTGGACGGCCAAGCCTATGACCACGCCATGGACCGCCTTCAAGAGCATCCGCATCTCGCCCAAGATCAGGTCTCGCTCTGTTGGTGTCACCACGACTTGCATCCATCCATCTGTGCCCTGCGTCGTCCACCCTTGCACGAAAAACCATTCAGCAACCCCATTCGTCACGATCCATAGCCCCAACGTGATCCGGCAGAGCGTCGATCTCATCGGAGCCCGCTGCCTATGCCGCCAGCTCCTTCGGGAGCCAGCGTTCGCACATAGGCAAGTGCATCCCAAATCTCGTCGTCCGAGAGTGCTTCCCTCCAGGCTCCCATCGCTGTATTCGGCTTGCCGTCATGCACGCTCTTAAATGACCTCGCATCCAGTTTCCCTTGAACCGCCCGAGACGTGAGATCGGCGACCGGAGGAGTAAACTTCAGCTGCCCATCTCCCTTCCCATCGACCCCATGACAACGGATGCAAATCGTCGAATAGATGACTCTGCCACTGAGCACATCAAGCTCCGGCTGAGACACGTTCAAGTCCTTCAGGCTTGCGCCCCCGGCAAACGCCAACACCGCAACCCCGACGACAGAATCAAAAGCCTCATAACCATCGAATGAGACTCGCGTGGCGGTCCCAATTCAAAAGGCCACATGCCGGTAAAAGATTTTCTTCGCCACCTCAGCCGCAATGACATATCCGACGACGATACACAGCAAAGCTGTCAGGAACAACGGCGGCAACGGCACGAACCCCAGCGGCCCGCGCAGTGGCATATAGGGCAACAGTAGCGTCAATCCTACGACCGCAAGCGTCGCAACCAGCAGGCCACGGCTCGGTCGGCTGCGAGTGAACGGCCGGCGACTCCGCACGACCAGCACAATGACCGAGGCGGAGATCACGGACTCCACAAACCACCCGGTTCTGAATTCCTCGACGCTGGCTTGGAGGAACAAGAGCAGCACACCGAAGGTCAGATAATCGAAGATGGAACTCACCAAACCGAATGTGAGCATGAACTTCCTGATGAAGGCGATGTTCCACCGCCTGGGTCGATCGATCAGCTCCTCATCAACGCGATCCCCGGCGATGGTCATTTCCGGGACGTCGGTCAGGAGATTGGTCAATAATATTTGTTTGGGCAGCAAGGGCAGAAAGGACAGAAACAGCGACGCCCCCGCCATGCTGAACATGTTGCCGAAGTTCGCGCTGGTCGCCATAAAGACATACTTCAACGTGTTGGCAAACGTCCGACGCCCTTCCTGCACTCCTTCGACAAGGATGCCAAGATCTTTTTCCAGCAACACGATATCCGACGCTTCTTTCGCCACGTCCACCGCGCTTTCGACGGACACGCCGACATCCGCCGCATGCAACGCAGAAGCATCATTGATGCCGTCACCCCCATAGCCTACGACGTGGCCTGCCTTTTTCAACGCCAGGATGATCCGTTCTTTCTGATTCGGCTCGACCTCAGCAAACACATGGACGTGATTCACGCGCGACACCAGCGCTTCGTCGCTCATCTGCCGTAAATCCTCGCCGGTCAACAGATCCCCATTCGACAAGCCTATCGCATGTCCGACGTGAGCCGCGACGAGACGATTGTCGCCGGTCACGATCTTCAAGGTGCCGCCTAGGCCCTTGAGGCGGCCGATCGTCTCCAGGACATCGGCCTTGATGGGATCTTCGAACAGCAGGAATCCCAAGAATGTCATGTCCGCCTCATCCTCCTTGGTGATGCCCTCTCGCGCGCCCATCTCGCGAGAGGCGAGCCCCAGTACCCGCAATCCCTGGCCGGACCACTGCGCCATCTGCGATTGGATTGCCTCCTGCACGGCAACCAACTCAACCAAGGTGCCGTCCGCAGTCTCGGCGGTTGAACAAACGGCCAGCACATTCGCCAGGGCTCCCTTGGTCACCAAGAGATGGGCGGTCGGCGTCGCGACTAACACAGACAGTCGTTTGCGGACGAAGTCATAGGGCTCTTCATCCAATTTCCGATAGGGGGACAGATCGAACGAACGATCGACACGGATGGCTTCGTCGATTGGGTTATGAAACCCGGTTTCGAAACTCGCATTGAGCGCGCCGTACAAGAGCACCCGTTCGTTCGGGTTGCCCGCGATGTCGCAAGCGGCCTTCAGCCGGACGAGCCCTTCGGTCAGTGTCCCTGTCTTGTCCGAACAGAAGACGGTCATGCTTCCGAAGTTTTCGATCGAGGCCAATCGCTTCACAATCACTTTCTGCTGGGCCATACGCTTGGCTCCATGCGCCAAATTGCTGCTGATGATAGCCGGCAGCAGCTGCGGGGTGAGGCCGACCGCGAGGGCGAGAGAGAAGAGGAAGGCTTCGAGCACGGACCTGGCCAGATACACGTTGACCGCAAAGATGGCGACGACCAACACGACGGTCACTTCCAAGAGCAGATAACCGAATTGCCTGATACCTCGCTCGAACTCCGTCTCGGGTGGCCTGAGTTGTAACCGGCCCGAGACCTTGCCGAATTCCGTGTCCGACCCAATGTGCACCACAACCGCCGTACTGTTTCCGCTGACGACATGGGTCCCGAGAAAGAGACTATTCGTCCGTCGTGCCAACGGAGTGTCGGCTGACAACAGGCAGCAGACTTTCTCAACTGGATAGGTTTCGCCCGTGAGCGTCGCCTCATCCACGAACAGGTCTTTCGATTCGAGCAGGAGGCAATCGCCGGGAACCGTGTCGCCCGCTCTAAGCAGCACGATATCGCCCGGCACGACCTCCTCAACCGGCACAGAGGTCGGGCTTCCGTCGCGCCACACATCGGCTTTGACTTGCACGATCGCGAGCAGGCTGGCCACCGCTTGGTTCGCGCTCCGTTCCTGCCAGAACCCGAGCAGGCCGCTGGCGAGCACGATCATGAGAATGATCGCCGTGTCGGTCCGATCTGCCAGAAAGAAGGCCAGCCCAGCGGCGCCCAGGAGGATGAGGATGATCGGGCTG
>DASYVB010000053.1:0-3445 GCA_036000525.1 Nitrospiraceae bacterium
GAAACGGATTGGACGATAGGCTCGCTCACGATAATCCGGATGATATTTGTGGATCAGTTGGTCACGATCCGCCGGAGAGAACTTGGGAAGGGTCTGTTTGCGTCGAGCATCCCGCGTCCGGTGAACAATCTGTTGAAGGGCGTGGATATCCATTGCTTCAATCCGTCAATCGTCATTCGTCAAAGGTCAATAGTGGGAGCATGTGACGAATTTCCCCACCATTGACGGTTGACCATTGACCAATGACGCCTCACTTGACGGTTGCGCAGTGATCGGCCAGTTCTTTTTCGGTCATCTTGAGGATCTTGGTCCACTCGTCGTTGAAACGGCCGTCCTGGATTTCCTTGATGCGCGTATCCAGGCCGAGAGGCTTCTCGGTGAAATGAGCCCCCTGCGCCCGGCTCACATACAAGGCCACGAGATTGGGAGCGATGTCCGCGATGCAGACCGGCACGCACATGCCGCACATCACGCAATCCATGAACATCTCGGACACGCTCTTAAAATCCCCGAAGACGGCCTTCCAGACACCCTCCCGCACATCTATCTGCTGCGGGCAGGCTTCGGTGCAGGCGTTGCAATTGCGGCAGAGCGGGGCTTCAGGATAGAGATTGAAGAGGTCTTGTTTCGGATCTTTGAGCGTCTGAATGTCGTAGATAGCCTTCCGGGCTGGAAACGGTGGCATCATCGTGATCGACATGCCGTCTTGCACCGCCATTTGGCAGGCCAGGCAGGTTCTCACTTTAGGGTCGTCCTTGGTCCGATAGTAGGCCGCGCAGGCGCCGCAGAACCCGCCAAGACAGCCGGCCCCGCGGACGACTTCCAGACCCGAGTACCACAGGGCCTTAATGATCGTGATCCCCTCCGGCACCTCGTACTTCTTGCCGGCAATCTCGACAGTCACCATCCGAGGCCTGAGCACCTCGGGTTGATCGATCACATTGGTGTCTTCTTGGACCATTGTTTCCTTCGTGAGGCGTAAGGGGTTCATGAAACCATCCCCTCACGCCTAACGCCTTACCCCTAACGGTCTCTAAGCGATCGCGTCCACCATCGCATTCAAGGTTGGGCTTGGACGCATCGCTTTTGACGCCTTCGTATCATCAGGATGATAGTACCCGCCAACATCAACCGGCTTCCCCTGAGCACCGAGTAATTCGCTCGAGATCTTGGCTTCATTGTCCGCCATATCCTTGGCGATCTTGGCAAAGCGTGCTGCCAGGTTCTTATCCTGAGTCTGCTTGGCCAAGGCTTGCGCCCAGTACAACGCCAGATAGAAATGGCTCCCGCGATTATCGATCTCTCCGACTTTACGGGCTGGAGACTTGTTACTCTCTAGGAACTTCGCATTGGCCTGATCGAGCGAGTCGGCCAGAATTTTTGCCGCTTGATTGTTCGCCACCTTGGCAAGATGTTCCAATGAGGCGGCCAGCGCGAGGAATTCACCGAGCGAATCCCAGCGGAGATACCCTTCTTCCTGAAACTGTTGCACGTGTTTGGGTGCCGAGCCGCCTGCGCCGGTCTCGAAGAGGCCGCCACCGTTCAGCAGAGGAACAATCGAAAGCATCTTCGCGCTGGTCCCGATTTCGAGAATTGGGAACAGATCCGTGAGATAGTCGCGCAACACGTTCCCCGTCACAGAGATTGTGTCCTTCCCCTCTTTGATCCGTTCCAACGAAAGGCGCGTTGCATCAGCCGGCGTCATGATCCGGATTTCGAGGCCCTTTGTATCGTGATCTTTCAAGTAGCGTTCGATCTTCGTGATCAATTGCGCATCGTGCGCCCTGGTCTTGTCCAACCAGAAAATCGCTGGGGCTCCAGTGGCCTTCGCACGATTCACCGCTAACTTGACCCAGTCCCGAATCGGCGCATCCTTCACCTGACACATGCGCCAGATATCCCCTTCTTCGACATTATGTTCCAGCAAGGTCCTTCCTGAGGCATCCACCACGCGGATCGTGCCATTGCCTGGCGCCTTGAAGGTCTTGTCGTGCGAACCGTATTCCTCGGCCGCTTGCGCCATGAGACCGACGTTCGGCACGCTGCCCATCGTCTTGGGATCGAAGGCGCCGTGTTTTTTACAGAACTCGACGACCTCGTGATAGACCGGCGCGTAGCTGGAATCCGGGATCACGCATTTGGTGTCCGCCAGCTTGCCGTCAGGACCCCACATCTTGCCGCTGTCGCGAATGACCGGGGGCATGGAGGCATCGATGATGATGTCGCTGGGTACATGCAGATTGGTGATCCCCTTGTCGGAATTCACCATCGCCATAGGAGGCCGCTTCTTGTAGACCTCTTGGATATCGGCTTCGATCGCCTTGCGCTGATCGTCCGGCAAGGCTTTGATCTTCGAGTAGAGGTCGCCGATGCCGTTGTCGGGATCCACGCCCAGCTTCTTAAGCGTATCGCCATGCTTCTCGAACACGTCCTTGTAATACACCGTCACGGCATGGCCGAAGATCTTGGGGTCCGAGATCTTCATCATGGTGGCTTTCATATGAAGCGAAAACAGCACGCCCTGTTTCTTGGCATCTTCGATCTGCTCTTCGAGGAACTGGCGAAGGGCCCGCTTGCTCATGAACGTGGCGTCGATCACTTCATTGGCCTGCAGCGCCACTTTCGGCTTAAGCACGGTCGTCTTGCCGTCCTGACCGACGAACTCGATCCGCGCATCGGTCGCCGCAGTCGTCGTCATGGACTTTTCGTTGGACCGGAAATCTCCGCCCTTCATATGGCTGACATGCGTCTTAGAGTCCGGACTCCAGGCACCCATCTTATGCGGATGCTTCCTCGTATGAGCTTTCACGGAGAGCGGCGCACGGCGATCGGAGTTTCCTTCACGCAGAACCGGGTTGACGGCGCTCCCTTTGACTCTGTCGTAGCGGGCCTTGATATCCTTCTCTTTATCGTCTTTCGGATTTTCCGGGTACTCGGGAAGCTTGTAGCCCTGGCTCTGTAACTCTTTGATGGCCCCTTGAATCTGGGGAAGCGAGGCACTGATGTTCGGGAGCTTGATGATATTGGCTTCCGGTGTCTTGGCCAGCTCGCCCAATTCAGACAGCGCATCCGCCTGCTTCTGCTGCGGTGTCAGATAGTCTGGGAAAACGGCGAGAATGCGGCCAGCCAACGAAATATCCCGCAATTCAACTGAGACGCCGGCCGCTTTGCTGAAGGCGTTAATGATCGGAAGAAACGAATAGGTCGCCAGCATTGGCGCTTCATCGGTTTTCGTATAAATAATCTTCGATGCAGTGGTCGTCATGATGATACCCCTCCTAACTCCTTGTTAGTTCAGCGCATTCAACGCTGAACCAGCCTTGAACCACGCAATTTGTTGCTCGGTGATGCTGTGGTTCGCCTGAAGGGTGAGCGACGTACCATCCGCCTTGTGGATAGTCACCTGCACCGGTTTGCCAGGAGCCAGACTGCTTAGCCCTGTCAC
>DASYVB010000054.1:0-21031 GCA_036000525.1 Nitrospiraceae bacterium
CCAACGATGCTCGACCATCGGCCACACGGTACAAGCGACGTTGGCCAATGGAGACGTGGTCGTGGGGCTTGCCGAGGGAATCGGCCAGGATGGATCCTTGCGCGTGCGGCCGCAGACAATTCAACCTGGCTTGGGAACACCGGAAGTCATCCACTTGCGGGTCGCCGACATTATTCACGTGAAAATTTAGCCCGCATTATTCATGAAGCTTCTGCTGCAAGCGCAGATAAGCAGCTGTGACGGGCAGTCTCGCCGTTCAGCCCTTCGACATACTGCACGAGTATGCCTCAGTGCTTTACACCGAGTATCCGTCTCGCTTCGCGTCTGCACGCTTTCGCGACGAACCTTCATGAATATTGCGGGCAAGCAGGATGCTGAAACAGTCCGCCAGCCAGTCTTGTTTATTTGGTTTGTCTGGTTTGTTTGGTTTTTTGGTTGAACGAAACTAACCAGATCAACCAGATAGACCAGTAAACCAAACAAACCAGCATAGTTTTTCCGCGGCCCGCTGGCCAAACCACCCGTGCGAAACGTACAATAGGTCCTATGCTCGTCGTCGTTGATATCGGCAACACTAATATTGTCTGGGGCGTCTATGACGGGCGCACCCTGGCGGCCCATTGGCGATTAGCCACGGACGTGAAGAAAACCTCGGACGAGTATGGCATCCTCTTTGCCAATCTCCTCACGGCCGCAGGGATTCCCTCTCAACGACTCTCCGGCGCCATCATCTCCAGCGTCGTGCCTGCGCTGACCGGAACCTTCGAAGACATGATCGAACAATATTTTCATCAGCATCCAGTGATCGTCACCTCGGATACGGACACGGGGCTCACAATCCGTTACGCCAACCCAAAAGAAATCGGCAGCGACCGGCTGGTGAATTCCGCAGCCGCTTATCATAAATATCGCCGCGATCTCATCGTCGTCGATTTCGGCACCGCCACGACCTTTTGCGCCATCACGGCAGAGGGCCATTACCTCGGAGGCGTCATCGCCCCCGGCCTCGGGATCTCGGCGGAGGCCCTGTTCGCACGCGCCGCCAAGCTGGCTAAGGTGGAATTAATCCGTCCCAAGACCGTGATCGGGACCGACACCGCCGGCAGTATTCAGTCCGGCCTGTTGTTCGGATATGCAGGACTGGTCGATACCGTCGTCCGGCGAATGGAACAGGAACTCGGACGCTCCGTCTATGTCATCGGCACCGGGGGACTCAGTACCATCCTGGCAGCCGAAACCACATCCATTCAAAAAATTGAACCGCTCCTGACGTTAGAAGGTCTAGAGCTTCTCCACCGACGAACCCAGGGTGGTCTGCCTTCCTCTATCCAGGTCTGAAGACCGCCATTTCCTACACAAGTAATTAATTTATCTGGCCCTGTTGACTTTATGGGCCCTATGGCTATCTCCTGACGGACAAAGGAGTCTTTCATGACTGAGGAACAGCAGAATGCGAATACAATCGAGAACTTGGATAATCAATCCCCCAGCGATTCCCCCGCCACGGAAGACATAGGCCTGGTTGAGGAGCTTCAGTTGGCTCTCGCGGAAAAGACCAAACAATTCAATGAACTCAACGACAAGTATCTGCGACTCGCCGCTGAATTTGACAACTACAAGCGCTTGGCTCAGCGGGATCAGCGCGATTTGATCCGATTCGGCAATGAACAATTGCTCAAGGAACTCTTACCGGTTGTGGATAATTTGGAACGGGCTATTAAGGCCTCACGCGAAGGGGGGAGCAACGACGTCCTCATCCAGGGCGTGGACCTCACCCTCAAGCAAATGGAGGGAGCCTTAACGAAATTTCATGTCATACCCGTCGAGACGGTCGGCCAGCCGTTCGATCCTGCCACGCATCAAGCCGTCAGCTCCGTCGCGTCCCAAAAGGTTCCGGAGCAGCATGTAGTGGACGAGTTTCAGCGAGGATACCGACTGCATGACCGTATCTTGCGGGCAGCCATGGTGAGTGTATCTACGGGGCGCACCGACGGCGCACCGGGAACGGACGACACGATCAGTTCATCGTAACAACATCATCTATGACAGACCTAGTCAGGGAGGAGTAGGCACATGGGCAAAGTGATCGGCATCGACCTTGGAACCACGAACTCCTGCGTTTCCATCATGAGCGGCGGCGAACCGGTTGTGATCGCCAACGCAGAAGGGGCCCGTACGACACCGTCCGTCGTCGCCATCACAGAGAAGGGCGAGCGCCTCGTCGGGCAGATTGCAAAGCGGCAAGCGATTACCAATCCGGAGAACACGATTTTCTCCGTAAAGCGCCTGATGGGCCGCAAATTCCGCAGCCAGCAAGTACAAGACGCTGTCAAACGCCTTCCCTATAAGGTGACCGAGGGAGACAACGGCGATGCGCACGTCGAATTGCGCGGCAAACGCTACAGCCCACCGGAAATCTCCGCCATGATTCTGCAGAAGATGCGGCAGACGGCGGAGGACTATCTCGGCGAGAAAGTCACCGAAGCGGTCATCACCGTCCCGGCCTACTTCGACGATAGCCAGCGCCAAGCAACCAAAGACGCGGGCCAGATCGCAGGCTTGAACGTCCTCCGGATCATTAACGAACCGACAGCCGCCTCCCTCGCCTACGGTCTGGACAAGAAGAAGGACGAACGGATCGTCGTCTATGACCTGGGTGGCGGTACGTTCGACGTGTCCGTTCTTGAGATCGGCGACGGCGTCTTCGAGGTCAAGTCGACCAACGGCGACACCTATCTCGGCGGCGACGACTTCGACCAGCGCGTTATGGACTGGTTGGTCGATGAGTTCAAGAAGGATCAAGGCATCGATCTTCGGAAGGATCGGATGGCCCTCCAACGCCTGAAAGAGGCGGCGGAACGAGCCAAGATCGAACTCTCGTCTTCACAGGACACCGAAATCAATCTGCCATTCGTCACCGCAGACGCCAGCGGACCGAAACACATGGTCGTAAAACTGACCCGCGCGAAGCTTGAACAGTTGGTCGACGATCTCATTAAACGAACGATCGACCCCTGCAAGAAAGCGCTCTCCGACGCCAGTGTATCCGCGGGCGACATCAAGGAAGTCGTCCTCGTCGGCGGCATGACCCGCATGCCGAAAGTCATTCAGGCCGTGAAAGACTTTTTCGGCAAAGAACCGCACCGAGGTGTGAATCCCGACGAAGTGGTCGCCATCGGCGCCGCCATTCAAGGCGGCGTGTTAAAAGGCGACGTGAAGGACGTGCTGCTCCTCGACGTGACGCCGCTCTCGCTGGGCATCGAAACCCTCGGCGGTGTCTTCACGAAGTTGATCGAGCGGAACACGACCGTCCCGACGAAAAAAAGCCAGGTCTTTTCGACGGCTGCCGACAATCAAACGGCGGTGACCATTCGAGTCTTCCAAGGCGAACGCGAGATGGCGAACGACAATAAGCTCCTTGGCCAGTTCGACTTGGTCGGTATTCCTCCCGCGCCCCGCGGGATGCCGCAAATCGAAGTGACGTTCGACATCGACGCCAATGGCATAGTCCATGTCTCGGCCAAAGACTTGGCGACACAAAAGGAACAATCCATCAAGATCACGGCGTCCAGCGGCTTGAGCAAGGAAGAAATCGAAAAGCTGGTGAAGGACGCTCAGGTCCATACCGACGAAGATAAGAAGCGGCGGAAGACCGCCGAAGCCAAAAACCAGGCCGACACCCTGATCTACCAAACGGAAAAGAACCTTCGTGAGCACGGGGACAAGATCGCCGCAGAAGACAAGACCAAGATAGAGGAAGCCGTGGCATCGCTGAAGAAAGCGATGGAGGGAACGGACCACGTGGCGATCGAATCCGCCACCCAAACATTGACGACCGCGTCCCACAAGCTGGCTGAGGAAATGTATAAGAAGGCGTCGGCAGCGACGGCAACAGGCAGCGGCGCTGACGGCGGTGGCGGAACTGGAACCGGCGAGACTAAGACGGATGAAAAGGTCGTCGATGCGGAATTCGAAGAAGTAGACAAAGACAAAAAATAAGTTAGAATATCGTCAACGAGACCGAGCTTCGTCAATGCACGGGGTTCGGTCTCGCTGCTCTATCACCCGGAGAGACAGCGTCCGTGTCCAAGCGCGACTACTACGAGACCTTAGGCGTCGAACGAACCGCGTCCGACGACGAAATCAAGAAGGCCTATCGGAAGATGGCCCGCCAGCACCATCCCGATCTCCAAACGGGAGAGGCTCAGAAAAAAACGTCGGAAGAAAAATTCAAGGAAGTCAACGAAGCCTACGAGACGCTGAGCGACCAGGACAAACGCAAACGCTACGATATGTTCGGCACCGCCGGAGCTCAGCAAGGTGGTGGTCCGAATGGCTTCGGATTCGGCGGAAGCGGGTTCGGCGACGCCTTCAACGACATTTTCGAGGATTTTTTCGGGGGTCAGCGAGGCGGCAATCGGGCGGAGCGCGGCAATGACCTCCAATACAATCTGGAGCTAACCTTCGAAGAAGCCGTCTACGGGAAAGAGGCCAAACTCAAAATCCCGAGATGGGAAGTATGCAGCGACTGCAAAGGGAGCGGCGCCAAGAGCGCGGCATCGGTCAAGACGTGCCCCAGTTGCAAAGGGGCCGGACAGATGCGATTCCAGCAAGGGTTCTTCAGCATCACCCGTCCCTGCGGCCAATGCGAGGGAGCGGGACGAATCATCACAGAACCCTGCCCTGCCTGCCAGGGCCGTCAACGTACTTATCGAGAGCGGACCATCGCCGTACATATCCCGGCCGGCATCGAGTCAGGCATGCGCCTGCGCCTCTCGAACGAAGGGGAGCACGGAGTCAATGCAGGCCCGCCAGGCGATCTATACGTGGCGATTACCGTCAAGCCACACCCGATCTTCCAACGCCAAGGACAGGATATCCTCTGTGACGTCCCGATTCATTTTGCCACAGCTGTACTCGGAGGAAAAATTGAGGTCCCCACGCTGAAAGGCACCACGGTCATCAAGATTCCTGCCGGCACGCAACAAGATAAGACCCTGCGCATCAAAGGCCTGGGCATTCCCAGCCTCAAGAACCACAGTACCGGCGACCAATTGTTTGTCATCAAGATTCAGATTCCAACCAAACTGACCGCTCGTCAGAAAGAATTACTCAAAGAGTTTGCCAAAGAGAGCGGCATGTCGATGGAAGAGGATAGCGACGGCTTCTTCGACAAGATGAAGACCTTCTTCGAATAGCGCCGGCGGTTCCCGCACTATGCCCACGTTCTTCGTCGACCCTGGCGCCATCACTCCCCCCACGGTCCGCATAACCGGTGACCTCCTCCATCATCTTCGCGATAGTCTCCGCTTGCACCCAGGAGACTCCCTCGCCCTGAACGACGGATGCGGAACGCGCTATTGCGTGGAAGTGACCCACGTCACCTCACAGGCCATCGACAGCCGCATCATCGATCACCACACCGAGCCGACGCGCAGAACTTCACCGATCGTGCTCGGACAGGCGTTGATCAAAGGCGACAAGATGGACTGGGTCATTCAGAAGGCCACAGAACTTGGAGTCGCGATCATTGTGCCCATTCACAGCACACACAGCGTCATCAAGCCCAACCCGGAACGTCTGGAACATCAACGATCCAGATGGGAGCGCATTGCGCGTGACGCGGCACAACAGTCGGAACGATGGACCATTCCCACTATCGCAGACCCGGTAGACCTCGCAGAGATCTGCCGACGATATGCCTCGGCGCCTCTGAAGGGCATGCTCGCAGAACGTTCTAGCGGCCCTTCACTCGCCACCATGCCGTTGCCACCGGACCGTCAGCACCCGATTGTCTTGTTGGTAGGACCGGAAGGGGGATGGACACCGGACGAGCAGCGCCTTGCACAGGAGCAGGGTTTCCTCCCGCTCACCCTTGGACCACGAATCTTGCGGGCCGAGACCGCAGCGATCGCAGCGCTCAGCATTCTCCAATCTAGACTCGATGAGTTAGGATAGGACAAGCAGACTACAGGATGCTCAAAAAGGCCGTCCAGCAAGGCCGCAGCCGATAAAAGCACTGGAGGCGTAGCCTCTGGGCTACGTTGAGGATGCTTTTGAGGCGAGAACGAAGCTGGCGGACTTTTTCAGCATCCTGCGTCTTCAACCGCCTGTCAGCGGCCGGTTGTCAGCCGAACGATCGTGCCTTTTTCTCCGCTAGCCCAGCCTTGTGTTCCATCAGGAAACGACAGGCCAAACAGCGAAACTTTCGCGATAGCACCCTGCTCTGTCCAGGTAAAACCACTATCGGTGGTCCGGTAGACCATGCCCCGTTCCCCCGCAATCCATCCGCTCTGAGGGTCGGTAAAGCGCACTCGCAAGAGGTCAGTCAACTTCGTACAGGTGCGGGTGCAGGGTAACGTGCGATCGATCCATTGATAGCCACCATTGGTCGTTTGGAAGATGGCGCCGGCGTTCCCGACGGCCCACCCGGTCGACGTATCAGAAAAATACACGTCGAACAGCGTGACAGATCCCTGCGTCTCTTGCTGGGTCCAGGTGATCCCGCCATCGTCCGTCATCAAGACGGTCCCAACCGCCCCAACCGCTGTCCCATGCTGTGCGGTGAGAAATTGAATACTATAGAGGGTTGCGCTCGTCTTGCTCGCTTGATCAACCCAATGGGTCCCGCCATCCTTCGTATAAAGAATGGTTCCGTTGCCACCGACCACCCACCCCTCGCTGGGCGACACAAAGGAGAGGCCGTAGAGCGCTACCTGGGTATCGACGAGTTGCGCATGCCAGGTATTTCCCCCGTCTTGGCTCCGGCGAATCGTCCCATTGGCTCCGACGGCCCATCCCTGCTTCTCGTCGAGAAAGAAGACGCCTGAGAGGCTGGCCGTGGTGCCGCTGACGACCTTCTTCCACTTCTTCCCGCCATCGACCGTCTTCAGAATGGTGCCGCCAGACCCCACTGCCCAGCCCAGCTGAGGCGTATGAAAATAGAGCGCCATCAGCATGGCGTCCGTATGGCTCACTTGAGGAGTGATCGTAAGAGGAGAGTCAGCAGTCCACGAGGGAGACGCGCTCAACAGCGTCGCCAGCACCAAGCCTACGAGGCATCCAGCACGTGAGAGAGAGGAAATCCACCATGATCCGGGGAATCCGTATCTCACTGGTTGGTGTCGGCGTCAGGGCGGTTTTTATTAAAGTAGCCCGGATCGGGTATGCCCTTGGCTATAATGGTGAAGGTGCCCACTTCCAACGTCAGCCACTTCTTCGGAGTACAACAAGTATTGTCAGGCTGCACATCCCAGGAGCCGCGCCGCACGATCAGCGGCCCAGTGACGAGCTCGTTGACAAACTCATTGCGCTTCCCCACACCATAGAGATTCCGATGAGGCACTCGCACGACGATCTCTGTATCCGTCCAGGACATCACCTGTGCCGCGACGTTGCTGAACAGCACTTCCGTGCGCGAAACGTTCTCGCCCAACTCGATATCGTCTCGTCGCTTGTAAGCCCCCTGGTTGAGGCCCAAATCGGCATGCTCGGCTGTTTTCAAAAAAGAGCCGAACCCCGACCCTTTAATAGTAATCAGCTCATCGAGTCCGCCTGATTGCGGGCTGTAGGAGTCGACCTTCGGCGTCACGAGCGTAAAAACCCCCGCCTCAGTCTTTAGAACCTCCTTCGTCGCGCAGCAAGAACCGTCGGTGTTGGGCTTCGTCGCTCCTCGATATATCACGACCGGCCCGCTCTTCGCACTGAAGGGTACCCACACATCGATGCGATCGTCTTGCCAGCGATAGATGACGGCGCGGACCCCACCGATATCGACTCGATTCTCTCCCGTATTGAAATCGGTAAAGGAGTAAGGGGTCGCTCCACTTTCCGAATAGAATCCAAAATGCTCCCCGCTGATTCTGAGCAGAGTACCGATTGGGGCAGCCGGAGGCGTCATGGCGATCACTTTTGGTAAGTGAACCGTAAAGGTTCCGACCGTTCGCTCACGCCCCTGCATAGTCAGAACGACGGGGCCAGTCTCCGCATCCATCGGGAGGTGCACGACGATGGCGTCATCGGACCACTGGGCGAGGACGGCGAGGTGCCCGCCGAACGTCACCTTGTCACCAGCTCCCTTCGCAGCGCCAAAACCCTGGCCGAAGAGGACCACCTTGGTCCCGACCGGTCCGCTCACGGGATCGACGCGGATACTCGGAATCAACTTCAGAGGAACGGCGTTGCTCACTTTGTACTGGACTGGAGCGCAACAAGATCCATCCGGCAAGGGATCGGACGAGGCCAATCGAACCACCACATCGCCCGACGCAGCATTCGTGGGAACCTGGACTTCGATGATGTCGTCTTTCCAGCGACGCGGCCTGACGACCACGCCCCCGATCATCACATCGTTGACTCCGAACATCGTATTGGGATCGCGAGGACCAGCCGTGACACCGAAATGCACGCCGGCAATCTGAACGGTCTGGCCTGGTTCGATCTCTGCCGGCGTCACCGCGGTAATCATCGGCTGCATTATTATTAATTTCCCGGCAGCCATCTTCTTTTTCCCGGCCATGATTTCAACGGGACCGGATTGAGCTTGGACGGGAACCTTCACCTCGATCAGGTCGGACTCCCATCGCTGAATCAACGCAGGGAACCCACCGATAGTCACGCGATTGACTTGCACGGATCGAAATGCGGGGAACCCCTTCCCGCCAATCGATACGGTGGCGCCCGGGACCGCCGTTGACGGATGTAGCTCGAGCGCGGACGGAGTGGCCGCAAACACGCCAGCGCTCAGACTGGCCCACAACGTCACAGTACTCGCGCCGGTTACGAACGCATTCATGAATAGACCCCTGTCAGGTAAGCGAGACGTGCGCGACAGGCGCAGTCTGAAGGCCGAAGGTCGGGATTCGAAGTTCCGAACACTTCAGCCTTCAGTCTTCAGCCTTGAGACCACCTCAACGGAAAGAATCACTTCAATTTCGACGGGAGCCCCGCGAGGCAACTCAGCAGCCCCCACAGCCACACGCGCATGACGACCAGACTCTCCAAAGATCTTTACCAGGAGGTCCGAGGCCCCGTTGAGGACTTGGGGCTGCTGCACAAAACCTTCCGCCGACGCCACATACCCGACGACCTTCACGACACGCGTAATTCGGTCCAACGTCCCGAGTTCCTGCTTGGCAATCGCCAGTGCATTCAGGAGAGCGAGCCTGGCTGCCTCAATCCCCTGCTCGACCGTGAGATCACTTCCAAGCTTACCGGAGAACGCCAACTGCCCGTCTCGCATTGGAAGGACGCCGGACAAAAATAAGAGATCTCCGGCCTGGACCGCTGGAACATAGGTTGCCAACGGTTGCGGCGGAAGGGGTAACTCTAGGTGCAGCTCCTTCAGTGTGCGTTCGTAGGACATTACGATGGCCCGCGTGCTCCCTTCACCTCTTACGTTTCACGATTCACGATTCACGTTTCACGTCCTACCCACTACCCTGCGCGGAGCGCATCGAGAAAACTCTCACCCACAGGAAGTTGACCCCCTTGCAGGGCTTCCACAATAGTATGTCCCAGATCAGCAGCAGAAGCTCTGATACCGAGATTGACTCCATGTGCCAATTTCGGCCCAGTGGCCAAGAGAGGAACATATTCCCGCGTCGGGACCTGATCCGCCTTCGTGATATCACGTCCATGATCGCCTGTCAGAACGAGCAGGTCACCTGCGTGAAGCCGTTCCAGCAACTCGGGAAGCCGTCGATCAAAATCATGGAGGGCCGTGGCCGACTGTGCAGCATCCGATTCCAGGACATCAAGCCCAGCAAAAATCAATCCACGGGGAACCTTTTTCAACATCCCTGTGACCTCAGCAAATAACGCCGTCCAGTGCCCAACAGGAACAGAACGAGTGAGGCCGCGACCGCTGAAGATATCGCCGACTTTCCCCACCCCAACCAGGATCTGGCTCGCACGATTGAGCACATCGAACATGGTCGGGCCGGGGGGTTCAAGCACGAACGCACGGGATTGTGGGCTGAACTGTACCGCACGGGCACTACCCAAGAGAGGATGGGCTGAAACACGCCAAATTCCCCAGGGTTCCGTGAGTAATTTTCTCGCGGCCCGGCAGCGCTGAAAGAACTTGTCCGGACGCATGGCACTATCATGCGCCGCCACATGGCAGGTTCGTCGTCCATCCGTCCAGACAATCAGCGCGCCTGACGACAGATGTTCGGCCTCACATTCGCGCAGCATGACCGTTCCTGAGGCGCAGCGATTGCCGATGACCTTGCAGCCAAATGCCTGTTCGAGGACCGCGACCATGTCAGGAGGAAATCCGTTGGGATACAGCGGCCCGGCAACGTCCGTCAGATGGCCGGCCATTTCCCAATAGCCGACCATGGAATCCACACCCTTGGAGAGAAATCCCAGGCGACCGAAACACCCTTCCGGCTGCCCCATCACCTGCACACCTTTGATCTCCGTGATGTGGCCAAGCCCGAGCGCTTCCAGCGTGGGTAGGTTGAGTCCCCCAACTGTATCGGCCAGATGGGACAAGGTGTTGGAACCGGCATCGCCATATTCCGCCGCATCGGGCATGGCCCCAACGCCGAGTCCATCAATCACCAGCACAATCACACGACTAATCATGGTCGCACTATAACAGAAGCAAGACGCATCGGATATGCCCGAAAGCGCGTCCTCGTGAAGCGGCATTAGGAATGTTGAATGATAAATGGTGAATGGTCGGAGTCGAAAAAGGTTTCACTGTGAGGTGTGAACCGTAAGGCGCAAGATAACTGATGATCCGCCGATCTGAGGATTTCCGAACATTCACCATTCAAAATTCAACATGTAACATTCGACAGTTGGCTAGGAGGGAGGTTGTCTCTGCAATTTCCACTCGGCCATGATCGCGAGACTTGCGCTGGTGCCGATCCGATCCGCACCGGCCTCCAGCATGGCTAGCGTGGTCTTCCAGTCTCTAATTCCGCCGGAGGCCTTCACCTTGGCGCGACCAGCCACGGCCTCTTTCATCAGCCTCACATCTTCGACCGTCGCGCCAGCGGCGCCGAAACCGGTCGAAGTCTTCACGTAGTCGGCTCCCGCCTCCACAACCAACTGACAGGCCGTACGCTTTTCCTGCGGCGTCAGATAACAAGTTTCGAGTATGACCTTGTGCTCGACGCCTGGTGTCGCGTTCACCACTTCAGCAATGTCCTTTCGCACATACTCACGATCTCCTGACTTCAGCCGGCTCACATTCATGACCATATCCAGAACTTGCGCGCCGCGCGCGACCGCTTCAACGGCTTCGGCGACTTTGGTCTTTGTCGTGTGACCACCCAGGGGAAACCCGATAGGGATGCCGACACGAATCGCCGTGCCGGCGACAGCTGCCACCGCTTCATCCACATAGCAAGGCGGAACGAAAATCACGGTGAATCGATACTCCTTAGCCTCCTGGCACAGTCGCAGGACATCGATCTTGGTGGCGTCCGGCTGGAGCAGCGTGTGGTCTATGAGAACCGGCAAGTTCCATTCAGGCATACCTCACGACACTGCTTCTTTGTTGGCAAGCGCCCTCTCCCCGGGGACGATTGACGTCTGCGAATGGGTCCCACGACGAAAGGGCCGCTTCTGATATTTCTCCACCGCCTTGTTGTGCTCGATCAGCGTCGCAGAAAACTGATGCGTTCCATCGTTCCGGGAGACAAAATACAAGGAGCGCGAATCAGAAGGATAGAGTGTCGCGCGAATCGCCTGAATGCCTGGGTTGGCGATCGGTCCAGGCGGCAGTCCCTGCACCCGATAGGTATTGTAGGGACTGGGACTCGACAGGTCTTTCTTGTGCAAATTTCCGTCGAATGCCGGCAAGCCATAAATGACGGTTGGATCGCTCTGTAACGGAATGTGCTTCTTGAGCCGGTTGTGAAACACCGCGGAGATCTCCGGCCGCTCGTCCCCCGCCCCGGTTTCCTTTTCGATAACGGAGGCGAGGGTCAGCACCTCGTGTATCGTCATCTTGAGTTCCTGCATCCGAGCGAGGAGATCCGGACCGACCACCTGCCTGAGCTGCTCAACCATGGCCACCAACACCTCTCGCGCCTCGATGGGACGAGGAAACCTATACGTGTCGGGATAGAGATACCCTTCCACCGTCTCCGCTTTGATCCCAAGCGACGCAACGAACGCCCGATCCTTCGCAAGCCGGAGAAACTCCACGCGATCCGTGAGGCCCTGTTGCGAGACCACATCGGCGATTTGGGTGATGGTGAGCCCTTCGGGAATAGTCAGCGGATGGAACAGCACTTCGCCGTTGAGCAGCTTCGAGAGAATCTCCGCCGGAGTCATGCCGGGATTGAGCTCATACTCACCCGCTTGAACTTTCCGGTCGGCAGATTGGGATTTTCCAATAAGGACAAAGACGGAACGGCTCTTGATCAATCCTTCGCGCTCAAGCAGCGCGGCGACGAATTGAAACGTCGAGCCGTCCGGGATCACGACGACTTTCGAGGGGGGGTGCGCTTCCGTGGGAATGACTGGGCCTTCAGCCCAGCGAATTGTCTGATATGCGGCGACGCCGAGTACGACGACCGCGACCAGTAGAAGTCCGAGAATGATCCGTAGGCTCATGAGATGGCTCTATCGTTTCCCTGTCTGAATACTCATCCGCCCATGATTCCGGCTCCGTCTTCAGCGCCGGTTCAAGGCTTGCCAGATAACTCTGGAGCAGAATCGAAGCGGCGATGCGATCCACCACACCCTTCCGCTTTTTCCGGCTGACATCGGCGGCGATCAAGAGGTCTTCCGCCGCCTTCGTCGTCAACCGTTCGTCCCACAGAATAACCGGAACCGGCACTCCCTGTTCCAACCGGGCCTGGAACTTGCGCATCGCCTGGATCGCCGGACCCTCGCGGCCATCCAATTGAAGTGGAAAGCCCAACAGGACCTGACCGACCTCATGCGTCCCGACGAGGGACGCAATATGGGCAATGTCTCGGTCCAACGTGCGCCGATTGAGCGTCTCAAGCGGTTGGGCGGTCCACCCCAGCTCATCACTCAGGGCCACCCCGATCCGCTTGGTCCCGTAATCGAGCGCGAGAATTCGTTTACCCTGCATTAGTGTACCGCTCCAACATGCGTTCGACCAGCCCAAAGACCTTTTCCAACGCCACATCCAGCCTGGCTGGGTCCTTCCCACCGGCCTGCGCCATCTCAGGCCTGCCGCCTCCCGTACCGCCCACCTCGGCCGCCATCTCCTTGATGAGGTCGCCGGCATTGAGCTTGCCGATCAGATCCTTTGTCACGACAACCAACAGAGACACTTTCCCATCTTTGGTCACGGCGCCAAGCGCGACGACTCCACTCTTCAGCTTATCCCGCAACTGATCGGCCAGCGCCCTCATGCCGTTCACATCCAGGCCATCGGTCCGCTGCACATGCACCTGGATGCCGGCGATTGTTTTCGCCGTGGTCTCGACCGCTGAGCTGCCGGCCATTTTCAATTTCAGCTCTTCCAGCTCGCGTTCTTTGTCTTTCAGCTGCGTCATGACCTTGCGTGTTTTGGCAACCAACTCGGACTGGCCGACCTTGAGCAAGTCCGAGAGTTCCCGAATGTCCGTTTCCAGCTTCTTCATGTGCGCGAGCGCCCCGCTACCGGTCTGGGCTTCGATACGGCGCACACCAGCCGCAACGCCGGTCTCCGACACAATCCTGAACAGGCCGATGTCCCCCGTATGCTGACAGTGCGTTCCGCCGCAGAGCTCTTTGCTGAAGGATTCGACGGTCACCACCCGCACCTGCTCACCATATTTATCGCCGAAGAAGGCCAGCGCCCCCTTGGCCACCGCATCCTGAATGCTCATGACTTCAGTCTGGACTTGCTCATTTTTTCTAATTTCGTCGTTCACCGTCGTTTCAATGTCGTCGATGTCGCGGGACGACATTGGCCTGAAGTGGGCAAAGTCAAACCGCAACCGGTTCGGACCGACCAACGAGCCATACTGTTTTACGTGAGGGCCCAGCATGTCGCGCAACGCCGCATGGACCAAATGGGTAGCGGTATGGTTTCGCTGAGTGTCCTGCCGCGTCGTGGCATTGACGGTCATACGCAGTTGCTCGCCCTCGCGAATGCGTCCCTTACTCACCACACCTTTATGGAGAATCAGCGTCGGGACCGGCCTGGTGGTTTCTTTGATGTCAACCCGCCCGTCAACGCCGACCAGCAGACCTTGATCGCCAACCTGTCCGCCTCCTTCTGCATAGAAGGGCGTCACATCGAGCGCGATTTCGACTTCATCCCCCTCAACCGCTTCCTTCACCATCCGTTCGTCCTTAAGAATCGCCCTCAGCACACTGTCGGTCTCCAAACGGTCATAGCCGACAAACTTCGTGGCGCCGACCTGCCCGGCTAGTTGCGCAACCGCAGGTCGAGCCGTTTCCTGTTCAAACCCGCTGGTTTTGCGCGCACGATTCCTCTGCTCCTCAATAGCCTGGTCGAACCCCGCCTCATCGAGCGTCATCCCATGCTCACGGCAGGCCTCTCCCATCAAGTCCATCGGGAACCCATAGGTGTCGTAGAGCTTGAACACGTCAGGCCCCGTGAGGACCTTACTCCCGGCCGTGCGCGATTTCGCAATCATCTCATTGAGAATCGGCAAGCCTTGATCGAGCGTGGCGATGAACCGCTCCTCTTCACCTCTCGTCGCTTCGGCAATCGTCGCGGCAGCGCTTCGGATTTCTGAATAGACCCCGGCCATCTGGTTCACGACTGCCGCCGTCAATTCATGGAGAAAGGGCTCGTCGATGCCCAGCAGCCGTCCATGGCGCGCAGCCCGGCGCAGAATCCGGCGCAGCACATAGCCGCGCCCCTCGTTCGACGGCAGCACACCATCAGCCATCAAGAACGTGATCGCGCGAAGATGGTCCGCCACCACGCGCATCGACCGATCGGTCGTGTCCTTCTCCCCATACCGAACCCCGGCTCTGGTGGCCACGGCGTTGAGCAATGGTGTGAACACATCGCTGTCATAGTTGCTGTAGACGCCTTGTGCCACTGCCGCCAGCCGTTCCAATCCCATGCCCGTATCGATGCTGGGCTTGGGCAAGGGATGCAACTTCCCCCCGGCATCCCGATTGAACTGCATGAAGACGAGATTCCAGATCTCGACGACGCGATCGCCCTCGCCGTTCGGCCGATCGTCGCCCGGCACCGACGGTCCCTGATCGAAATGGAGTTCCGAGCAGGGCCCGCAGGGTCCGGTATCCCCCATCTGCCAGAAGTTGTCCTTCTCGCCGTACCGCATGATCCGCGAGGCCGGGACCCCGACCTTCTTCCACAGCAGGTCCGCGTCGTCGTCGTCTCGGAAGATCGTCACCCACATCCGATCCCTCGCCAAGCCGACCGTATGAGTCAAAAATTCCCAGCTAAACTGGATGGCATCTTCCTTGAAGTAGTCGCCGAAGGAAAAGTTCCCCAACATTTCAAAGAAGGTATGGTGGCGTCTGGTATAGCCGACATTCTCCAGATCGTTGTGCTTGCCCCCCGCGCGGAGACACTTCTGCACGGTGACCGCTCGCTTGTAGGCGCGCGTTTCCTCGCCGAGGAACACCCGCTTAAACTGGTTCATCC
The DNA here is from genome assembly GCA_036000525.1 of Nitrospiraceae bacterium. Classification (GTDB taxonomy): domain Bacteria; phylum Nitrospirota; class Nitrospiria; order Nitrospirales; family Nitrospiraceae; genus Palsa-1315. The sequence goes on from DASYVB010000054.1 coordinate 15,578, forward strand.
CGGCATTGGTGAAGAGCAACGTGGGATCGGCCTGAGGAATCAAGACGGAACTCGGCACGGCCTGATGGCCATGCTGTTCAAAATATCGAATAAAGGCTTGTCGCAATTCTTGCGTGCTGTTCTTCATGCCACCCTCAGCCCGCATTATTCACGAACATTTCTGCTCCAATCGCGGATTCGCCGCTGCGACAAGCCTGGACGCGGCGGCCCGGAGTCCAGGCAGGCGGGCTCGCCGCTCGGTCGGTCAACATACTGTTACAAGTATGCCTCCCTTCCTTGTGGCTCCGCGCGCCTGTCTCGCGTGGCGACTGCGCGATTTCGCAACGAACCGTCATGAATAATGCGGGCTAACGCTCCTCGCACATCAGCGGCCCCATCACCGTCTCAATCGTGTCTTCGTCAAATCCTCGTTGGTTCAAAAGTCTCGCGACTCGGCCAGGCGTCTGCGCCGAGGTGGCCCGTCCAGCCGTCATGACCACCTGCATGGCCAGGTCCTGTTCATTCACCTTGCGGTAAGTGGCCCGCAGCGTCGCACGCACGATGTGTTCAGGACAACCGGTAGCAAGCAGCTCTTCTTGCAGGCGCGCGCGCCCCATCGGCATGCGTGCGAGTCGCCGATCGGCCCACCGCGCAGCGAAGGCCACATCATCGAGGTATCTCAACGATGTCAGCCGTCGAATCGCAGCGCGAACCTGCGAGGGAGACGCCCCCTTCGCCGCGAGCAATCTTTCAATCTGCGCCGTCGTGCGATCACCACGAGCCAAAGCGCGCACCGCCAGTTGCAACCACTGATCGGGAGATGATACCGCCTTGCCTGTAACTCGCCTACTCACTGGACGTTAGCCTAAGAAGTCCGTTATTCGTGAGACGTGAAACGTATCACGAAGATCAACGTATCTCGTCTGGGCCATACCCCCACGAACTACGTTTCACGTTTCACCTTTCACGAACGACCCTGCCAGGCGTCGTTTCAGGCGCCGACCTTGTGCGGTCGCCGCTCCTCGCGCTTCTCCTCAGTCTTTTTGTCATCTTTCGCCGGCGCGGCAAACGGTTTCTCAGGCGTACGCCCCGGCAGACCGGCCAGGTCACGCAGCTTCCCTTCAATTTCACGCGCCAACGGCTGGTTACTCAACAGAAAATCGCGTACCGCGTCGCGTCCCTGTCCGAGCCGCTCGCCCTGATAGGAATACCAGGCCCCGGACTTCTCCACCACTTTCTTCTCGACCCCGAGATCGACCAACTCGCCTGGTTTCGAAATCCCCTGCGCAAACATGATGTCGAACTCCGCCTGCTTGAACGGAGGCGCCAGCTTGTTCTTCACCACCTTCACGCGCACGCGGCTGCCGGTCACCTCCTGCCCTTCCTTGATCGACTCAATGCGCCGGATATCCAGCCGCACGGACGAATAGAACTTGAGTGCGTTGCCGCCGGTCGTCGTCTCCGGATTGCCGAACATCACGCCGATCTTCATCCTGATCTGATTAATGAAGATCAGGGTTGTCTGCGACTTGGAAATGGCCGCCGTCAATTTACGAAGGGCCTGCGACATGAGCCTCGCTTGCAGCCCCATATGCGCATCCCCCATTTCGCCTTCGATTTCGGCTCTCGGCACGAGCGCTGCGACAGAATCCACCACGATGACATCGATCGCCCCGCTCCGGACGAGCGTTTCGGCAATTTCCAACGCCTGCTCACCGGTATCGGGCTGTGACACCAGCAGATCATCCACCTGCACACCCAGCTTCTTGGCATAGGCCAAATCCAGCGCATGTTCTGCATCGATAAAGGCAGCGGTGCCACCGGCCTTCTGTGCTTCCGCAATCACATGAAGGGTCAACGTCGTCTTGCCCGAGGACTCGGGACCAAAGATTTCGGCCACCCGACCGCGGGGAAGCCCGCCGACGCCCAGGGCAATATCGAGCCCGAGGGATCCGGTCGAAATCGCCGGAATATCCACCGGGGCATCGGCCCCTCCCAGCTTCATGATGGCCCCCTTCCCATATTGCTTCTCAATTTGGGACAGGGCCAGATCCAGTGCACGCTTCTTATCGTCTTTTTCAGCCATGGGTGCTCCTCTTGTGTATGCAGAGATTGGGGGCGATTATACCCAAGTTGAGAGAAAGAAACCTAGCCCACAGTCCGAGGCCGGAGTCCGAAGGCTGAAGGCCGAAGTTCGGGGTTCGAAGTTCCGAACACTTCAGCCATCAGTCTTCAGCCTAGCGATCGTCTCGCCCGTTCCGCCTTTCCCGCTCGTCACGCATCGCTCACGTCTCGTGTGTAAACCCGTGTATTCACGAGATTTCATTGACCACTAGAGGGGATAGAGATACAAGTGACACTATGCCTTCGACTCTCCTCCCCGACATCACCGACCCGAAACCAACAGTATTGATTGTCGACGATGAGGCCGCACCCCGTGCAGCCCTCACACAGATCCTCAGGCAGGACTTCCACATTCTCACCGCGGAGAACGCACAGGCAGCCCTCGCCGTCCTCGACGACCACGGCGTCGATCTCGTCACGCTGGATCTGAAATTGCCCGATCGTTCCGGATCGGACCTCTTGCATGACATCAAGCGCGCGCATGCCGAGATCGAAGTCATCATGGTCACGGCCTACGGCAGTCTTCAATCGGCGATGGACTGTGTCCGCCACGGCGCGGCCGGCTTCCTCCTGAAACCGTTCAATGCCTCAGAATTGCTGGCCATTTCCTTGCAGACCGCTCAGAAGAAACAGCGGCTCGATCAACTGCGCCCGGTCCTCACCAACTCAACGACACTCTGGGACCCTGAACCAGCCTGTACCAAGGCTTGGCAGGCCCTCGTCGATCGCTACATCACCATGAACCGCACGGGATCGTTCTCCGTGTCGCATAGCGATGAGACGTCGCCCTTGGTTCCCCTGATCTCCGACCTCTTAGAAGCCAAGGATCGCCACCTGCTCAATCATGGAAACCGCGTCAGTTTTTATGCGACACTCGTCGCCATTCGACTCAACCTTCCCGTCGCCGAACAGCAGTCACTCGCACTCGGCGCACTCGTACACGATCTCGATTTAATCAGCCTCCCCGGCAGTACCGTCCTGAATATGGAATGCGACCAGCAGATCCATCGTCCCGACCTCGGCGCGAGGATGGGCCGAGCGATGGAATTACCCGCCGACGCCGTGCAAATTATCGCCCTTCATCACGAGCGATGGGACGGAACGGGCCACCCCTTTGGCTTACGAGAAGAGCGCACGCCCTTGCTCGCTCGCATTGTCGGCATCGCGCAAGTCTTTGACGACCTGACCGCCGAAAAATCCGAACGAACATCCCTCCCCATCAACGAAGCCCTGCAACAGATCGAGCAGCAAGCCGGCTCCGCCTTCGATCCCGCACTGACCGAACTCTTCTGCCGCACCATGCACGAACAACCCCCGCAGCTGCAGAAGACCGTGAAACGTGAGGCGTGAAGCGTTGTTCGCGCAAGACTCGCGCGATTTGCGAGAAAAGCGCGACGGGCGAGACTAGCGAGAATAGCGCGAAAGGCAAGAATCGAAGTCGCCGCAACATGGGCAAGAGGGGACAGGTGAGGGGCAAGGGACGAAGTCCCCGCTCTTTCCGCCTGCCTCTCACTCAGAACTCAGAACGTAGAACTCAGAACTTCTTTGCCCATTCCGCCCGTCTCGCCTTACTCGCTTTCCGCGCCTTTCCCGTTTATCCATCCTCTTCCGGAAGCTACGGGGTATTCAGAGAGATAGAATCAAATCTGATTCAGGCAGAATCGTTTTAGATGCAGACAGAATCCCTGGTTGGACCACCCACTGTGCGGAAGAGTTGTGATGCGCACCTGCCAAACACCCCTCCAATCCTATCGTTCCTCTCGTTTTGAATTTTTCACCGATCCCTCGTCAGCACGGCAACGCTCTGGCCTACAACTTGCTCAAGCATAGACATATCTCAATATATTTGGAACACAGCCTTGACAGGGGGAAATCGGACAGTGCACAGTACGCCGAAAATGAGGCTCTCCCAGGAAGAATATGGGGTATTCGACGAAGGAGAATAAATAAGTGGATTCTTAGTACTTAGTACCATCGATTGGGGGGGCGCATGTCTAGCATCACGCCAGAAACAATAGCCGGGCCACTCAATGGGCAAAAGCAGGCACAGAGCCTGCCGCAACAAGGCGCTACCGGCATCATTCTCTTCAATAGCACGGGGCAGCTGTTGTTCATGAACACCGAAGCCCAGGCATTTACCCGACAACTGCAACCCCTATCGACCAGAGAGAACGGCACCTGTCTCATTCCCGAAAAGATCCATACCGTAGTCCGCGACCTCATCGGTCGTTTGATGCACTGCGATCATCCTAAGGATTGCGAGTCCATCCAAGTGGAACGGCTCTGTTTTACCAACGATCAGAGGCTCCTCATTCGCGGGTTCTGTATTCCCGATGAACCCCTCGCGCGGAACAGCAGATTCCTCATCATTATGGAAAAGCTGAATCAGCAAAAGATCGAATGCCCAGATGCCGACATGCAGCAACGCTATCGCCTAACCGAACGCGAGCAAATGGTCATCATTTATCTCATGCTCGGATTTACCAATAAAGAAATCGCTAACCGGATCAACCTGAGCGAATACACCGTCAAAGAACATCTCAAACGGATCATGCAAAAAACCCAGACCACCACCCGAACAGGCCTCTTGGCTCGCATGATTTTCCCGACACCTCAAGGGCCCGTCCCGGACGTCCTTGCTGAAAAGACAGGAATCGCAGAGCGTTTGCCGTACCTCCCACGCTGAAATCGGCCAATGCGGTCGCATATCAGTCGCCTTCACACCGACCAGACCACTCCTCCACCCTCGCCTGCAATGGAGCCTGTTCTTGCCGCATACTCGATACCCGTGAAGCGGGAAGCGTATCTCTTTGGGGATAAGAGCGTATGGCTAATGGCGTAGAGCTGATGGCAAAGACGCCCACTTTCCATTCCAGACCATACGCTATTGGCTATATGCCATATGCTCTTTTCTTCGGACGTCCGCAGCCTGCTAACCCTCTCCCCTCTCCCCTCTCCGTTATCCCTTCCAAGGAAAACCCTCCAGATCTTGACGTACATACACATCGTATTTACAATAATGTTGTGAGGTTCGAATGGGACGAAGCAAAGCGAGCCGCCAACCTCGCCAAACATGGGATCGATTTTGTAGACGCGCTGGAGATGTTTGCTGCGCCCATGTTCGTGAGATCGGACGAGCGCAAAGACTATGGAGAACCGCGTTGGTAGGGATTGGGCATCGTGCAAGGCCGGCTTATGGTAGTTGCTTACACCAAACGAGAACCAAACACAGTTCGAATCATTTCACTACGAAAGGCGAACAGCCGTGAAGAAGATTTCTTCCAAGACGCGATCAAAGACTAATTGGACACGAATTGATGCCCTGTCCGATCGCGACATTGATTACTCGGA
>DASYVB010000055.1:0-4102 GCA_036000525.1 Nitrospiraceae bacterium
CTGGCCAAGGCCCCGATGGTGTACGGTTTGCCGTCGTTCATACCAACAGCATAAAACCCTGTACCTTAGTACAGTCAAGGGGTGGGTGCTAAAATAAAACGGAAAAGTCAGTCCCGCATCTCACAACATCGCACAAACAGAGGCAAACAATGTCAGTCATCGAAGGAGTCCACAAAATCAGGGAAGACTAACGGGTGCTGGGTGAAGCACCAGTATTGCATTGCGGGCTAGGGGCGGGTCTCGAATGACTCCTCAATCAGTCGAGTAAGGACTTTGTTTGAGTCAAAATACTCTTCGGCAAGTTCTCGTGCAGCCTTCGCATGCCTGGTATAGTGGCCCTCAACCTCTCTGATTGCTGCAACCGCCTCATCCATGGTTCGAAATGACAGGATTCCTTCCCCAACAGGAATGATGCGTGAGAATCCCGTGTCCTGGACCACTACCGGTCTACCCGACGCGAGATAGCAGGCTGATCTGCCGCTGAACCATCCCGCTTGTCCTCTGACATAGCCGTTCTTCGCTACCGTCCACTCAGCCTTGGAAGTTTCGAGGTATTCCCGGTAGCTGTCTAGATCCGGACACACCTTCATGGGGTCGACGACTCGCCATCCTTTCCGGATCAAGAGATCCGTTGGCATCCGTTTCGTCTTTCCTGAACCGGCCGCCATTTCCAGCACGGTCGTGGAGACCATGCAGGGTAGGTCCACAAATCGCATCAACTCGATGTCCTTTTGCCCGTAGGATTGGCCCTGGTAGGTCACATCATTGTAGCTGGTCCAGTTCATGACGGTCGTGAAAGCATTCCGATAGGCGCGTGAGGGTGTCCATTCGGTGAGAACGATTGGTTTTCTCAGCGGTCGCCAGTGATGTCCAGTTTCCGGACCGGTCTCCCGGAGCAGCTCCCCATAGCTGAAATGGACATCATGCGCATCAACCTGTTTGCGGAAATCGGCTTGACCGCGCGCCAACTTGATCTGTGTGAAGACAGGGTCCGTATCCACATACGCCAACTTCTTGACTATCTGATAGTCTGAGAGGCGCTGCAGCGAGCATGAGACATTGATGAGGAGGTCAGACGACCCTAAAACCTCTTTCACCTGGCTTTCTGTGAGCCCATACCAGCGGGATTCGCCGGGGAAATAGTATGCCCACTTGTCGGGCAATCCGAATCGTGACATGACAGCACCCAGATAGGCGACGTTGTATCGACAGTGCTTCGATACTCCCTTTTCCACAGGGTTGTAGGGCCAGAGTCCGGTGTCTTCCAGATAATAGACATCGTGTCCGAGACGCGTCAATCCAACAACATATTGCAAGTAATCCCAAGTCACCCCACCTATGGGATACTGAGCAATCAACCCTGAAACGATAATTTTCAGTCGATCATGCATCACTCGATACCTCGGTGAGCAATCCAGTCGATACACCCTTCACACGAACACCTCCAACGAATCCATCATCCCCGATTAGCCAACACCTTCGAGCCGGCCTAGCCCGCCGGCTAAGTCAGTGTCCGGTCCCATTGCCAAACGGGGTAGCCGGTATCGCTCAGCGCCTGGGAAGGTTACCAACCCGCCTCCGTATAAGCACGCGGCGTGGTAGCCAACCTTTTCAAGAACCGGTTCGATGTTGTGCCAGTTTCCCCCATGATCCCCGTATGGAAACGCCATGATCTCGACTGAACTTCCCACGTTGTCTTCCAGCAAGGCCTTTGATCGGAGCAGCCCTTGCTCGATCTCGGTCAACGTGAGTTCTGAAAATCTCTTGTGGGAGGCCCCATGGGATTGAATCGCTACCCCTGCTCGTGCAAGTTCTCGCAAGTCATTCCAATCACAGATCGGTTCTTGGGGCTCTATGCCATCATCAAACGTGTTGTCCCCTCCAACATAGTCGGTCGGCACAAACAGGACCGACGGATACTTGAACCGTCGTAGCAAGGGGACGGCGACTTCTCGCACTGATCGGTAGCCGTCATCGAAGGTGAGCAGGGCTGCCCGCTCCTGAAATGTTTCGGCATCGTTCAGACCCCTCAGAAATTCCGGCAAGCCCATGACGGCCCAACCACTTTCCTGGAGCAGATTTAAATGATCAAGAAAGGTCCGCTCAGGTATATAGAACCAGGACTTCCAGCCGCCGGGGCACGGCTCGCCAATCTTGTGGTACGCCAGGATCGCCACCGTCCTCTGTTGACTTTCATATCTCATTTATATTTTCTGACACTCTCGCCGATGAGATCTCATGTCATGCCAAAGCGCGCGCGAGCATTGACGAGACAAATTAGTGGACACTATTTCTCTCTTGCTATCGATGTTTCGTAGGCGCGTAGAATAGCTTCCTTGTCCAGTGATAAGGTTGCACCAGGTTTCTTTCTGGCTAAAACGCGCACGCTGCAATCCCGCCACTCGTCGTGGGGTCGGTGGCCGGCGGTGAATTTCAGGACCTGAAACTGCTCCTGGAGAAGAGCCGAAAGGCTTTCTTCCGAAAAGACCGTTGGCTCGTCCGGAGTCGGTTTTCCTCCAATGTCAACGCTTAGGAACAGTAAACGATCCTTTTTAAGGATTCGCCACATTTGTCGCAGCCCTTGCTTTGAATCAACCATGTGATCAAGGGCATTGCGGCAAAGAACAAGGTCTGCGCACTCGTCAAGCAAAGGCAGTTCTTCTGCACCAACGGATAAATAGATAGTTCGAGCCGTATGGGTCGCATCTTCAAGAAGCATTCCGAGCTTCTGATAGACATAGATTAATGGGTCCAGCGCGATTTTTGTGGCTGCAGGCCAGACGGCGAGGTCGCCAGTACAGCCGCAACCAATGCTAACCACCGTTTTATCTTTCACCCACTTCTGTTCGTAACCGCAATAGCCCATCACCTCATCCAATAGCATCTGCGACCACACCAGCCGTTCTTCTGTGTAGGACTGCCCGTTGTGGTTGTACCCGTATTTCTCCCGATAAAGGAACCAGCCAACCTCATTTAAATAACGAAGATCTGTGAAATCTGGAATTATTGGCATGGCCATGTATCTCCTCCACTGGGTTATTAAGGAAAGTTTTCGGTGCAACAGTAATTAAACTAGTACTTGTTCTAGCACCCGTCCAGCAACGGTTTTCGCGTCGAAGTACTCCTCCGCTAGGGCGCGAGCTAATTTGCATTGTCGTTCGTAGTCAGCCGCTGCCGCCTCGAGGCAACGCGCCGCTTCGTCCACATCACGGAAGCGAAACAACCCCTCTGCGTCCGGCAGAAAACGGCTCTGGCCCGTGTGCTGCACCACAACCGGCTTCCCGCTGGCTAGGTAGCAGAGAGTCCGGTCGCTGATCCAGGCATTTTGTAAACGGACACACGATGGTTTCGCGCAACTGAATTCGCCGCGGGACGCCTGGATATAGCGCTGGTAGTCCCACGGGGTCGCCGCGACAATCAGTGCATCGGCCACGCGCCAGCCCCATTCACGCAGCATTGCCATGTCCGGCCCGGCAGCACCCGAGATTGCCAGCTCGAGGGGGACCGGCGCGCGCCGAGGAACGTCGAGGAACGGGAAAAAACCGTCTCGCTTCCGGTTGGCGTAATTCTCGCCCCGGAAGTCCATCCATCCGCCCCACCAACTGGTGACGGTGGTGTAGGGTGCTGCGGAATCGGCCGGTGTGGGTGGCCAGGCCGGCAGAAAGACTGCCGGCGGCGTGTACTGCCAGGTGAGCCCGCAGTCCGGAAACAGGGTGCCCGGCTGGCCCACCGTCTCGCCGATCGTGAAGTACACGTCGTGAGGCGCGACCGTCATCCCTCGCTCGCTGATCCAGATCTGCGTCAGGCCCGGGTCGACGTCCACCAGAGCCGATCGCCGAAACCGCTCGACCACCTGGGCGGGGATGCCGTAAGCCAGATTGAGCAGGAGGTCGGCTGCGCACGCCGCATCCAGGTCCACGCACCCACTCGTCACCTCCCGCGGGAGCGACTCAGCAGTCCACGAGCAGAGCGCCACGGAGTCGGCGAGGCCGTACCGACCCAGCCGACTCTTCAGGCGGGCAACATCGGCTCGGATCTGCTCGGAGGACGTGCTCGGCTCTGCCGCTGCCAGCCAGATCACATCGCATCCGAGCGCCCGCAG
>DASYVB010000056.1:0-7189 GCA_036000525.1 Nitrospiraceae bacterium
TCTCCACGCAAGCGCCTTAAGTCTCTCTGGAGGGCAACAACAACGACTGTGTATCGCCCGCGCGCTCGCGGTCAAACCGGATGTCTTGCTGATGGACGAACCCTGCTCGGCGCTGGATCCCGTAGCCACCGCCAAGATTGAAGAACTGCTCTTTTCATTGAAGCAAGACTTGACGGTCGTCATTGTCACCCACAATATGCAGCAGGCGGCGCGGGTGTCCGATTGGACGGCGTTCATGTACCTCGGCGAGCTGGTGGAGTTTGGCCTCACGAAGCAGCTCTTTACCATGCCATCTAAGAAGCAGACCGATGACTACATCACCGGACGATTTGGGTGAACGATATGACACAGCGCCACTTTGACGAAGAACTCTCCGACTTGAAAACCAAGCTTCTGCGAATGGCCAGTCAGGCGGAAGATCAGATCGACCAGGCCCTAACCGCACTGGTGACTCGCGACTCGACCCTGGCCCGCCAGGTGATCGAACGGGACCACCAGGTCAACGCCTTGGATGTGGAGATCGACGAAGAGTGTATTCAGCTGCTGGCCCTCCATCAGCCTGCCGCACGAGACTTGCGCTTGGTGACGACGGCGATGAAAATCGCCACCGAGCTCGAGCGAATCAGCGACCTGGCGGAGAATGTCTGCGAGCGGGCGATCGAGCTGAACGAAGAGCCGCAGCTCAAACCCTACATCGATATCCCGCTGATGGGTAAAATGGCGCGGGGGATGGTGAAGGAAAGCATCGATGCGTTCGTCAAGGGTGATGCCACGCTCGCTCGGAAAGTCCTAGCGAACGACGACTACGTCGATGATCTGATGGAGCAGTTATTCCGCGAGCTGCTGTCATTCATGCTCGAGGACACTCGCACGATTTCACGCGCCATTCGCTTGAGCTTCATTGCCAAATATCTCGAACGGATCGCCGATCATGCCACCAATATCGCCGAGTTGGTGGTCTATCTCGTGGAGGGCAAGATCATTCGTCACACCACTCCTCCGCCAGCACCTTCCAGAAACGACCTTGCAGAACGTTAAGTCCTGCTGATCATTCCGCTTGCGGCTGATCTTTCCTCGTCCTGAAGAGTCTACGCGATGCCCCGCCCCGCGACATAACAGACTCAACTCCAAAAACTTCGCGTGACAGTCTAGCCCGTGGCGCGTGCAGCGCATCACACGATCCATGGAGGCTGGCGAATTGCTTCACAACTCTGCGAGGAAGGACGTATTATGCCACGAAATTGGTGGAAAAGAGCATGTACTCAAATCGGTGCCGGCGAAGGACGACCTTGTTGCATCGGGCCAGTTGGTCGACGGTATGGAAGATTTGATTCCAGGTGTATTGGGGCATGAGGCAGATGAGCGAATCCAGACTGATGACCGTCTGCTCATTGAGATGGTCGAGAATGGTTGCCGCGAGGGCATCGGTACGAGGACACTCACGTAGCAAAGGATGAACATCCGGAGTTGATTCAAGAAGAGAACTTATCGGCATAGGTACCTCCTGGTGAAATTATGGGAATAAGAGCCCCAGTTGATCGGCCTGTTGCGTGAACTTCGTCGGCGCCGGGCTGTATCGGACGGCCACGATGCGCATGAGACTCAGTGTGATTAAGATGCCTCCCAGTATCGCGAATTGATGCCACTCCCCGCCCGTGAACCATCGTGAGATGACCTCCGTCAGCATCACTACAAGGACTGTGTCGATGATAGATGATAAAGGTTACCCGGACGCGTCCGTCAGAGCAGTATGCGAGGGTAGTCCTCAACACTTCGACGACAGCCAGCAGGGTCAGGATGTCGACCAATACTTTCCGAAGGGCCACTTCCACATCGACAGACAGGAGAAGCCGCAGGTCGAGAAACGTTTTTATGACGCCGCCTGCCAGACCAAGGAGGATCGTCAGGGTAAGCAGGCTCAGGATGACTCGCATGCCCGCGTCCCAGACACGTGTGATGTCATAGGCCATGAGCGCGATCATGAATCGCTTGGGCCAGCCGTTCGAGAGAGTCTGTTCTAGTGTGGTTTGTGTCATGGTCCTATTTGTGCCTCTAGCAGGATGCTGAAAAGTCCGCCAGCGGCGTTCTCACTTCACTCAGAGGCTCAACGTACCGAAGCGTACGCCTCGCCTCTTCGCTCGCTGCGGCCTTGCTGGACGGCCATTTTGGGCATCCTGCGCAGTCTTCTCCTGTGGTCCTAGATGTGCGGACCATTGAATTTAAACCGTGGAATAATAATTTTCTGCACACTCCTAGCCTAAACGGGACACATTCCAGTTCAGTCAATTCCCCGTAAACTTTATGTAAATTGTGTGTCGAACGGAATGTTATGGATGTTCTGGCTTGGAAATGAGCCAGGCGTTCCTTTCCGGCTCACGTTGGAGCGGGAGAGGTCGTGCCTACACTAGCCTCCCTTTTGAGCGCAGCGTTCTGTGGCGTTGAGGAGGAGCTGACTGCCTTGTTGTAGCTGGTGGTCAGCGTGGCGGCATTCTGGCATTTGTTGTAACCGTTGGTGGACTCGCCGCAAGACCAGAGAATTTAACATGATTCTCTTTAGATACTTATAGATCATACTTAAACAATCACATCATCCACCCATTCGTATAATTGTTGTACAGATACAGGGTCTGCTACCGTGCGGCCTCGATCACACGATTGGGAGGACCTGTGACCGCCCTCGATAGTCTCATGCTGGATGCGAAGCAAGCGATTATGGATGAACATCATCGCCGTTTTCAAACCCTCCATCAGGAAGGACGATGGGAGGAAGCTCTCCAACAAATTCACATCACCCTGCGCTGTGCCGCAGATCTCCTCAATGAGTCGCTCCGAGTCCTTGAGGAAGCCCTGGATGGCCACAACCACACCTCCGACGGTTCCACTCCCCCTCCCACGACCAGGTAGTGATTAGGTCGTGCCTCCGCCTCTCCTCTTTTACACGATGGGGGCATAGTCCACTCGACGATTTTCGATAGTACTGATTCCTGCTATGACAGGAGTGAGGCAGACCCCAAGTCACACCACGCGTTCGCTTGACAGCTTCATACGCAGTTGTTAGGTTTTCACTCTAGCAGGCTGCGGAAAAACATTCAGGCATGCCTGAATGTCACTGGTTTGCACGACTGTGATAACAGGAGTCCACCCCGCAGGATGGGTTTGCAGGCCATTACATCCAGGCTGGCGTAGCTCAATGGCAGAGCAGCGGTTTTGTAAACCGCAGGTTGGAGGTTCAATTCCTCTCGCCAGCTCCATAACTTCCACTGACGATTCAACCTCCTTGTACCTTCCAAGATTTGCACCGCCGCCCACACAGCCGCCCAAACACAGTATCTACCCCGGGGCGTCCGTGGAACCCTTCGATGGAATGGGGTTGCTATATCTGTTTCACATGGCCCTTCAACACGCAGGGGAGCGATTGAGGCGTTGCCAGCATTGTCCAACCTTATTCGTACAGGCGAGACGAAAACAGCGGTTTTGCGCACGAGCCTGTCAGCAAGTCGCGGCCATGTGGGAGTTACGAAGTAGGGACCCATCAAAAGAGAAGAAAAGATAAGGTCATGGCAAGATAGACGGTAAGGGCCGAAGCATCCCTCGGCGGAAGGGACGCGGAGTAGCGTAATCCCATCGTTGCTGCACCCTGACGCTTGACACCTCCTCACGGACGGCCTACCTTCAACATAAAACAGCATGTGTGGACGCTTTCCCAAACCGCCTCGCCAGAGGTGATGGCTCAACAGTTTGAACTAATCGATCCGCCTCTGTTCAACCCCCGCTATAACATCGCTCCGTCTCAACCCGTTGTGGCCATACGGATTGAACCTGACACCACGACGCGCAGACTCGTCCAGCTTCGTTGGGGCTTGATCCCATCGTGGGCGAAAGACACCAAAATCGGGAATCAATGTATCAATGCGAAGGCTGAGACGGTTGCAGAGAAACCCGCGTTTCGAGCCGCCTTCAAAAACCGCCGCTGCCTTGTCATAGCGACGGGGTTCTATGAATGGCAGAGACAGGGGCCTGTGAAGCAGCCGTTGTGGATCGGATTACGGAGCAAACAGCCGTTCGCCTTCGCGGGTTTGTGGGAACACTGGACACCCGTCGAAGGAGAGCCGCTCGAAACCTGTACGATCATCACGACGGAGCCGAATGAGCTCATGGCCTCTATCCACAACCGCATGCCGGTGATTCTCGCTCCCACGTCCTACGACCAATGGCTTGACCCGACTTTCCAGCACATTGAACCTCTCAAAGCCCTGCTTCGTCCCTATCTGAGTGAGGAGTTGACGGCCTACCCTGTGAGTACCCTTGTCAACAACCCTCGCCATGATGCCCCACAGTGTCTTGAGCCGGTCTCGGTGTAGGGAGTACACTACCGCCCTGCCTGAATGTAAGGTTGTTCGATGAATGTCGATGCCGTCTACGCGCCTGATCTCTCGACGCGCTACAAGCTGCCCGTGTTCCTTGGGCGACTGCCCGCAGGCTTTCCCTCACCGGCTGACGATTACATCGCGGGCAAGCTTGATCTCAACCGCCACCTCATCAAACATCCCGCCGCCACGTTCTTTGTCCGAGTGTCCGGTGACTCGATGACCGGAGTGGGGATTCATTCAGGGGACTTGCTCATTGTGGATCGCTCGCTTGAAGCGACAGACGGCAATGTGGTGGTAGCGGCGCTCGATGGAGAACTGACGGTTAAGCGGCTCTATAAACGAGACAAGGTCCTACGCCTCCTCCCTGCCAACAAAGACTATGAGCCTATCGAGATTCAGGCCCAACAGTCGTTCGAGATTTGGGGAGTCGTCACCAACGTCATTCACGCGCTCTGAGTGGTCTCATGCCTCCCGTCTTTGCCCTCGTCGATTGCAACAACTTCTACGCCTCCTGTGAGCGGGTCTTTAACCCCAAGCTCAACGGTCAGCCTATTGTCGTCCTCTCCAACAATGACGGCTGTGTCGTCGCTCGCTCCAACGAGGCCAAGGCGCTTGGCATCGGGATGGGCGTCCCAGAGTTTCAGATCCGTCCGTTGCTCTGTGCTCATCGGGTGCAGGTGTTCTCCTCCAACTACACACTCTACGGCGATATGTCTCAGCGTGTTATGGAGACCCTGGAACAGTTCAGCCCTGACGTGGAGGTCTACTCCATTGACGAAGCCTTTTTAAGTTTGGTGGGTTTTGAGCCGCGTGGCCTCATAGAGCATGGGCGACTGATCCGCCGTACCGTGCCGCAATGGACCGGCATTCCTGTATCCGTGGGCATCGCCGAAACGAAAACGCTAGCGAAGATTGCCAACCGGATAGCCAAGCGGACACCGGACACAGGCGGGGTCTTCGATCTGCTCGCCTGTCCAGACCGAGAAGCGCTGCTAGGCAGGGTTGCTGTTGAAGACGTATGGGGGATAGGCCCAAACCATGCTCGCCTCTTGAAACAACACGGCATCACCACTGCTCTACAGCTGCGCGGGGTCGATGACCAGTGGATACGGAAGCGCATGGGGATTGTGGGCCTTCGTCTGGTGATGGAGTTGCGCGGGGTGTCTTGTCTGGACCTGGAACAATGCCCCCCACCAAAACAGAGCCTCACCTGCTCACGCGCTTTCGGGAAGCTCATTAGCACTCTCAAGGAAATGGAAGAAGCTGTCTCGGTCTATACCTCGCGGGTGGCGGAAAAGCTGAGATGCGAACGATTGGCCGCAACGGTGTTGACCGTGTGTCTCACCACAAACGAATTCAAAGAAGGACCGCAGTATAGCAACGCCCTAACACTGAACCTGCCCGTTGTGACGGACACGACCTCAGCGCTAATCAGATTCGCGCTTCAGGGGATACGGGCTATCTACCGAGACGGATACCTCTACAAGAAGGCGGGAGTGATACTCACGGGCCTTGTTCCTGCAAGTCAAACCCAGGCCGATCTGTTTGACTCACAGGACCGAAGGAAGTCCACACGGCTCATGTCCGCTCTCGATTCGATCAATGATCGGTGGGGGGCAGGCACGCTCCAGTATGCGTCAAGCGGCATCACCAAAGCCTGGAAGACGCAGTTTCACCGCCGCTCACCTGCCTACACGACCGATTGGAACGCGCTTCCGGTCGTAACGGCCTAACTCGCCCATCGCCTGCGAAATACAACCATTTCCCCACCATTGGCCCTTGCGCCCTCGTTCGCCTCCCTCCTACAATAGGCCTCCCTGCTGCGAGGCTCCCATGCCCTTCTCGATCCGCGCCCCTACCGTCGCTTTTCTGTGTTCTTCCCTGTCACCTATCACGCTGGCCTAACGCCGCCGCCGCTGTGACCACCACGTATAGAGCACAAAGGCGATAAATGGGAGCAGCACAATCGCCAGCCCGATCACCGGTATGGCCAGAGTGGTGATATAGCGTTCCAACAGAGACGGGGCGTCCATGCGTTGACCGACTCCAGAAGGAATGAACGTCTCTTTGGTCAATGGTAACGAGCCTATTCCAAGGTGTAAAGCATCAACTCGACAACCATTCATCCTCTTGCCCCTTCCTTCGCTTCCCTCCTATAATGCGCCTCCCCTGCGAGGCGCCCATGTCCTTCTCGATTCGTCCCTTCCGTAGCTTCCCCGTGCAATGCGCTGTGACGAACAACTCTGACACATGCATCAAACGACCGCTTTCGACCCAAATCGGTCATTCGCGGTGTAGATTTGCGGTCCATTGAGGAGACGGCGGTGACCAAGTTGTTGCTTACCCGTCCTGAAAGGAAAGTCGAGAGATGATTTCAGACCTCAGAACGATCGGGGTGCGAACCCATTTACAGCGAGGCGCCGTGTTGGCGCTAACGAGGAGAACGCCGCGCCTAATTCGCCGCGCATGCCTTGCGACGGCTTTGCTGGTGACGATAGCCGCCGTGGCTCAGCCGGTTCACGCCGCAGGCGGAGGTCAGACGAAGTTCCAGCGCATATCGACGCAGTTCATCGCGGCGTTGGGCGATCCAGGTGCGACCTCCGGGAGCGGCGCACAATCGTGGGGTCTGTGGCCTCTGGACCCGGGTCCTCGGGGCGTCGAGCTGAACAGCTATAAAGCGTTGAAGGATGCAGGTGGCGTCGCCCCGGCGCGCTGGAAATTCGACGGCACGGACTGGTGGCTGGAGGAACACGGATTGATCATGGAGCAGCCGACCTTTCCGCTCCCTCCCGGCAAATACTTGGTCACGGGTAACCGCG
>DASYVB010000057.1:0-21936 GCA_036000525.1 Nitrospiraceae bacterium
TGCTCAAAATCTTCTCCAAGATGGGTATCTCGACCGTACAGTCTTATTGCGGCGCGCAAATCTTCGAGGCGATCGGATTGAATCACGAGCTGGTCGATCGATACTTCACAGGGACTGCCTCGCGCGTTGAGGGCATCGGCATCCGGGAGATCGGTGAAGAAACCTTGCGGCGGCACCGCGTGGCCTACGAGCCGACGCCGATCCGGCAACTCGATTTTGGCGGGGAGATCCACTACCGCATCCAGGGCGAGCACCACAACTGGAATCCGGACACGATTTATAAGCTGCAGCACGCGACGATGGCCAACGATCCGAAGAGCTTCGCCGAGTTTTCCCAGCTCGTGAACGACGAGAGCAAACGGCGCTCAAACCTGCGCGGCCTGCTCGACTTCAAATTCCTGCCGAAAGCGATTCCGCTCGACGAAGTCGAGTCGGCGAAAGAAATCGTCAAACGGTTTACCACCGGCGCCATGTCCTTCGGCGCAATCAGCAAAGAGGCGCACGAGACGCTGGCGATCGCGATGAATCGGATCGGCGCCAAGAGCAACACGGGTGAGGGCGGCGAGGATCCTGAACGGTTCGTTCCGCTGTCGAACGGCGACTCGAAGAATTCTTACATCAAGCAGGTGGCCTCGGCGCGGTTTGGAGTCACGAGCCACTACTTGGTGAATGCGAAAGAACTCCAGATCAAGATGGCGCAGGGAGCCAAGCCCGGTGAGGGCGGACAGCTGCCCGGCCATAAAGTGGATGAGGTGATCGCGAAGTTGCGATATGCCACGCCGGGCGTCCAGTTGATTTCTCCGCCGCCGCACCACGATATCTATTCCATCGAGGATCTAGCCCAGCTCATTTTCGATCTGAAGAATTCGAGTCCCGATGCGGACGTCTCTGTCAAGCTGGTAGCCGAAGTGGGAGTGGGCACGGTCGCGGCCGGTGTTGCGAAGGCGCATGCAGACAAAGTTCTGATCAGCGGCGACTCAGGCGGCACAGGCGCCTCGCCCCTGGCCTCGATCAAATACGGCGGGGTTCCGTGGGAATTAGGTTTGGCCGAAACGCATCAAACGTTGGTGCTGAACGATCTGCGCGGACGAATTCGCGTCGAAACCGACGGGCAGCTGAAGACCGGCCGCGACGTCGCCGTCGCCGCGTTGCTGGGCGCCGAAGAATTCGGCTTCTCGACCGCGCCGCTGATCGTCGAAGGCTGCATCATGATGCGGAAGTGCCATCTCAACACCTGTCCGGTGGGGGTGGCGACGCAAGATCCCGTTTTGCGGAAGAAGTTCAGCGGCCAACCGGAGCATGTCGTGAATTTCTTCTTCTTCGTGGCCGAAGAGTTGCGGCAGATCATGGCCAAACTCGGATTCCGCTCGGTGAAGGAGATGATCGGGCGCGTGGACAAACTGAAAGCTCAGAAAGCCATCGACCACTGGAAGGCGAAAGGGCTGGATCTTACCTCGCTCTTACACGCACCAGATGTGGGGCCGGAGATTGCCCGCTATTGTGTGCAGAAACAGGACCACGGTCTCGCGGACGTGCTCGATAACAAGCTGATCGAGCTGTGCGAGTCGGCGATCGAGCGAGGGGAAAAAGTAATTCTGGATCTGCCGATCCGGAATGTGAACCGCACGGTCGGTACGATGATGTCCAGCCGCATTGCAAAGAAGTATGGGCTTGAAGGACTGCCGCCAGACACGATCACGATCAAGTTCACCGGCTCGGCCGGTCAATCCTTCGGCGCATTCATCTCGCGCGGCATCACCCTGATCCTCGAAGGCGAGTCGAACGATTATTTGGGCAAGGGACTGTCCGGCGGGAAGATCATTGTATTCCCGCCGAAGCAGGCGATCTATTCGCCGGAAGAGACGATTCTCATCGGAAACACTTCGCTCTATGGCGGGACGCAAGGCGAAGCCTATTTCTACGGCATGGCAGGTGAACGGTTCGCGGTCCGCAACAGCGGCGTGCGCGCGGTGATCGAAGGGACCGGCGACCACGGCTGCGAGTACATGACGGGCGGCATCGTCGTCGTGCTCGGCCGGACCGGGCGCAACTTCGCGGCGGGGATGTCCGGGGGCGTGGCCTTTGTGTTGAACGAACTGGACAAATTCCAGTCCCGCTGTAACCTTGGAATGGTCGAGCTGGAGAAAGTCGTCACGGAAGAAGACAAGAAGACGCTACATCAGATGGTCACATCGCATTTCATGTATACCGGCAGCCGCAAGGCCAAGCAGGTCCTGGGTGCCTGGGAGACCATGCTGCCGAAGTTTGTCAAGGTGATGCCGGTGGACTATAAGCGCGTGTTAGAAGAACGGAAGAAGAAAACTGCCGCGAGCAAGTAAAGGGTGAGGCATTAGGGGTAAGCGGTAAAGCCGGAAGTATGGCCTGTCGTTACGGTCTCAGCACTCTGGACTAAGGACTAGAAGAAATGGGTGATCCCAAAGGTTTTATGAAATATGCCCGCGAAGGGCCGAAGCGGCGTCCGGTCGAGTTGCGCGTGCTCGACTGGAAGGAATTCTACGAGCCGATCTCGGAAGAAAAACTCCAGACCCAAGGGGCGCGTTGCATGGATTGCGGCGTGCCATTTTGCCAAAGCACGAACGGCTGTCCGGTTGTGAATCTCATTCCGGAGTGGAACGACCTCGTGCACCGAGGCCGCTGGCGCGGTGCGCTCAAGGCGCTGCACACCACCAATAACTTCCCGGAATTCACCGGCCGCCTTTGTCCCGCACCCTGCGAATCGGCCTGCGTGCTCGGGATCAACAGCGACCCGGTGTCGATCCGCATTATCGAATGGAACATCATCGATCGAGGCTTCAACGAAGGACTCGTGCAACCGATCCTGCCGACGGGAAAGACCGGCAAGTCGGTGGCCATCGTCGGCTCAGGACCGGCCGGTCTCGCCGCTGCGCAGCAACTGGCCCGCGCGGGCCACACCGTGACGCTGTTCGAGAAAGCCGACCGGATCGGCGGCTTGCTCCGGTACGGCATCCCCGACTTCAAGATGGAAAAATGGGTCATTGACCGCCGGTTAGAACAGATGCAGGCGGAAGGCGTCATCTTCAAGACCAACGTCAATGTCGGCAAGGATATTTCTGGCGAAGAACTCCGGCGCGAGTTCGATGCGGTCGGCCTCACCATGGGCGCGGAGCAGGCTCGCGAGCTGCCGATTCCTGGGCGGGAGCTCAAGGGCATCCACTTGGCGATGGACTATCTGACGCAGCAGAACAAGCGGAACGCCGGCGACACGATTACGGATGAACCGATTACGGCGAAGGGCAAGCGCGTCGTCATCATCGGCGGCGGCGATACGGGATCGGACTGTTTGGGCACGACGCACCGGCATGACTGTAGCGAAGTCCATCAATTCGAATTGCTGCCGGAACCGCCGCCTGAGCGAGCCGGCTCGACTCCCTGGCCGCTCTGGCCCATGCAGCTCCGCACCTCGCACGCACACGAAGAAGGCTGCGACCGGCAGTGGAGTATCTCGACCACGAAGTTCACCGGCCACAATGGCCAGGTGACGAAGCTCCACGCCAATCGGGTGAAGTTCGAGAACGGCAAGTTTACGCCAATTCCCAACAGCGACTTCGGGATGGACGCGGATCTCGTTCTCCTCGCGATGGGTTTCACTGGTCCCGTGAAGAACGGCCTGCTCGACAGCCTCGGCGTGAAGTACGACGCGCGCGGCAACGTCGCGGTGGACGAAAACTTCATGACCAACCTCGACGGCGTCTTTGCCGGCGGCGATACCCAACGCGGCGCCTCGCTCATCGTCTGGGCCATTGCCGAAGGCCGGAAAATGGCTGCAGGGATTGATCAATATTTACGAGAAAACCGATCGGCGAAGAAAGCCATCTCCTAATACTGACTGACCGGTCAGTTGCCGCTTCTCCATCCATCGTGTGCCAGGGCTCGTCGCTCCCGCGCCTCTTGGAGCGACCCTTCCGGACTCACCCGAGCGGAAGCCTTCTGGAATTCCTTCGGCTGCGGTCGGTTACCGCAGAACCTCAGTCAGTTCCAGCTTTCCTTCTCGGCTGAGTCTCGGTGGGTCCCCGCTCCTTCGGCGAAGTCAGCCCCGAGTCCTGGCACACTCTCTTGAAGTCTTAAACGGTTCCTGACACCATTAGCCTTGCCGCCGATCGACTTGGGTTACCCGACGCGTACGGCTCGGTCGGGCAGAGATAGGCTGCGGGCCAATAGGGAGATAGGCCGCGCGAGTGACAGTGTTTTCCGACGGGCGCTTCTTGACAGAGTTTCCCGAAGCGAGGGTAGTGTCAACGACTTTGGCTCGACAGGCATTAGGGTATGGCTTTGAATAGGCCGCCAGTGCCAGTGTCCCTGCCGCAGCTCACTTAATAGTTAGATTTGCAGGAGAACATGCCATGACAGAACGGAAAGTTTGGCTCATCACCGGCGCAAGCCGGGGCTTTGGTGTCCACATCGCCAAGGCGGTGCTGGCCACCGGCCACGCGGTCGTCGCCACCGGCCGCGACAAAGCGAAGGTCGCGGCGGCGGTCGGCGAGCACGACAACCTGTTGGCAATCAAGCTCGACGTTACCCGCCCCCTGGACGCCCACGCAGCAGTCGAGGCCGCCGTCCAAAAGTTCGGCCGGATCGACATCCTGGTCAACAACGCGGGCAATTTTTTCGCCGGCTTCTTCGAGGAGCTCAGCCCCGAACAGGTCCGCAACCAGATCGAGACGCTGCTGTTCGGCCCGATGAATGTCACTCGCGCCGTCCTACCGGTGATGCGCAAGCAGCGCTCCGGCCTGCTGCTCACCATCTCCTCGATGGCGGGCATCGCCGGCGGAGTGTTCTGCACGGCGTATGCGGCCGCGAAGTTCGGCATCGAAGGGTGGATGGAGTCGCTCACGCCGGAGATCGCCCCCTTCGGGGTCCGCACGATGTTGGTCGAGCCCGGTATGTTTCGTACCGAGCTGCTCACCGACGACTCCACCAGCTACGCCCAGCCCTCCATCGACGACTACGCCGAGAAGACAAAGGAAATCGTCGCGGCTTGGAAGGGCATGGATGGGAAGCAAGGTGGCGACCCCGCCAAACTCGCCGACGCCCTCGTGAAGCTCGCCGCGCTCGAGGAGCCGCCCACCCGCTTCGCTGCGGGCGCCGACGCCGTGCAGACATTTGAGGCCAAGGCCAACGCGCTGCTTTCTCAGGCCCAAGCCCACCGAGGCCTTTCGACCTCTCTCGCGTATGACGACAACTGAGGAATAGTGTTGCTTCATGCCAGCTACAGCAAATCTAACTATGCGCTGCACCCGACGCGCTGACGCGCGCGGGTGAGCGCCGGCGTTAAACCCGCAAATGTGTACGGTTAAACTGGCATCCTGCAAAGAATTGGTTCCAGGCAAAGAAAAGGGTTCTACGAACCGTTGATTGCTCCGAGCGCTGGCATGCTGTCGCGCGACCTTGCCGGAGGAACGGGGACCCACCGAGGCTTGGCTGAGAAGGAAAGCTGGAACTGACTGAAGTACTGCGATCGAAGGATCGCAGCTGAAGGAATTCCAGAAGGCTTCCACTCGGCCATGCCCGGAAGGGTCGTTCTGGGAGGTGGGGAGCAGGGCGGCATGCCAGCGCTCGGCGTCCCTCCTAGACTTCTCTCGTCCTTCTCTGTATGTTTCGAGCAATTACAACTCTGGAGAAAACTGAATGACGCAACAAACCTATCCCCGCAGTCCCAAAGCCCTGCTCGGTGGCATTGCCCACTTGGGGCGGTTTATCGATAAGATTCGTCTGCGGCATGCGGGCAAGATTCAGGACTACAACTACATCACCGTTGGGTTCGATAAGTACCTGATCGATTTTCTGCAGATCGATCCGAAATCGTTTGAACAGCGGGTGTTGGCCGGCGGGACGGATGAGGAATTGCTCGTCTGGGTGAAGGCCAACAGCCGCAAACCGTCTGACCAAGAGATCGCCCAATGGAGCCAGGCCCTTTTGTCTTCGGGTCCGAAAGACGATGCGGCGCGGCAACGGTTCCAGGGACGCCTCCAAGGCATCGCCACCAAACGTGGTGTGCCAGTTGCCTCTCTTCCGTCCGTGCATACATGGGCCGACGTCATCGAACTCGACGAAGAGCGGCTGTAGCTGTACCCTAGACCTGGGGCGGGATGGCTGCGAAGATAGCTGTTCTGCCACAGACAGCTGGGGTGGTCAAGACGAGACCTTCAGAATAACCGCGCATTTGCTCACGATATATGGTAAAAGTCAGGCCTGTTCGTGGCATCCTGCTTGCGTGAGATACTTATGATAGGCGGGGGTAACCCCCTCCGCAACACACACCAATCAAGGGAGGATCAACATGATCAAAACAATATCGACGTTAACGGCAGCCGCAGTCCTATTGGTATTCACAAGCGTGTTCGCTGAAACGCCCGCTCCAGCCACGGCGCCAGCTCCCGCCCCAGCCCCGGCGGTCACAGCTCCAGCCCCAACTCCGGCTGCGGAAGCGCCGAAGGCTGAGGGTAAGAAAGCAATGAAGGCGAAACATAAAGGCAAAGGCAAGCACAAGGACAAGCAGGAGGGTGGCGAGAAAAACTAACCGATAGCGTCACGTGGGCAATATACACTCGAAACAAGGCGATCGATCCTTATGGGCCGATCGCCTTCGTGTTTTTGGGAATGTTAGGGAGCTTACGCGGCGATCTTGGTTAGAAGTTTCTTCACTTCGACGTGGGCGAAGATGACGTCGGGCTCCCGCTGAAGGGCTTCGTAGTAACTCCGTTCGAAACCGTCGCCTTCCTCCGAAGGACGGATGAGGGCTCGGGCTTCTATTAGAAAGTGCTCCACCTCAACAAGCGATAGTTCGGACTCGTCATCCAAGAGTTCATCGATACGAACCACCAGCTGAGATAAGGGGTGAAGCCAGGTAAACCAAGGATCGTTCAACACCAATTGCAGCAATTGGCTGGTTGACGCGACACGGCCATTGATGCGTTCGTAGGTCACTTGCTCTGCCAGGATGAGAGCCTTATGAAGACTCAAGAGGCTGCTCCGCACGTCGAGGATCCTCTTGCGGAGAGAGCAGGGTTTCCTGGTCGAGGTCTTCTGCGATACAGACGCCATAAAATAACTCTAGCAGGTTATTGAAAAAATGGTGACCCTTGGTACTCGGTCGGGAGGTCGATATCCGTCATAGTTTAAATATCGGCATTTTCAGCCGTGCACTGTAGCAAGCTGTTGAAAAAGGCCGCCAACATTTGAAAACAGTTGTTTGGTTTGTTTGGTTTGTCAGGTTTTTTGGTTGAACGAAACTAACCAGACAAACCAGCAAGCTTTTTCAGCATCCTGCTAGTGTCCCACCCGAGTGGCGAACTGCGCAAACAGCTCCCCCGTGAGGTAGCGAGTATTGGCTGGGTCGATGTCAACCTTGCGGCGAAGATAGTCGTTGAGGGTTCGGCCATCGGCGGTTTTGTGGACGTGGGGCAGGGCGAGATTCATGCGGTAGCGTTCGACGGCGCCGGCCACGCGACTGATGAAGACCACGGTGCCATCCGGCTCCTGCCGCTCGACGATCCCGATGTGCGTCAGTGGGTCGTTCGCCTTGCCATCTCCGTTGTAGTCCCATGTATTGTTGAAGAAGACGAGATCGCCGGGGCGGACAACCGGTCCCTGGTGGAATGTGCCTTGTTGCCGTATGTGCTCATGGATGAGGCGAACGCCGTTGGCGCGAGGGTCGCTCGGTTCACCGCCGTAGAGATCGATCCCGTGTTTGAGAAAAACCGCGCGGGTCACCCCGGCGCAGTCATAGGCGATGCGCCGACCGTTGCTCTCAATCGTTGTGGAGCCCACGAGTTTGGCCGCTGTCCGCACGATTGCGGTTCGGCTCGGCGCGCGCTCGACGGATCGACAACAGGGGCGCGCTTCCGGTGCCGATGCGCGAGGCTGTTCGACCGATGTTGATGCGCGAGGCTGTTCGACCGGTGCTGATGTGCGGGGGCGTTTCGCTGGTGGCGTGGTACAGCCCACGAGCGTCACAATCGCGATAGTGGCCATGATGAAGAGGAATCGCATCGGCCTCACCGTACGTTGACAAACCGGCCTTGGGCCGTCTCCCGGAGTTGATCGATGTCTTCACGCCTGGTGACGGAGAGCGGCACAGTGTTGGTCAATTCTTCAATCAACAGATCGGTCGTCAGCGGTGTTTTTTGGTGGAGTGCGCGATAGAGGGCTGCCACTACCGCCTGTTCGATTTCCGAGCCGCTGAAGCCGCCGCGGGCGCTGACGATCTTGAGCAGATCGAACTTTTTCATGTCCTGCTTCCGAAGACCCAGGTGAATCTTCCAGATGGATTCCCGCTCGCTGTCGTCCGGCAGGTCCACAAAAAAGATTTCATCGAATCGGCCTTTGCGAAGGAGTTCGGGGGGAAGCAACGAAAGATTATTGGCGGTGGCCACGACGAAAACCTCTTGTTTCTTCTCCTGAAGCCACGTAAGAAATGCGCCGAACAGTCGGCGGCTCAAGCCTGCATCGGCCTCGCCGCTTCCGCTCCCCGCGGCCATCGCCTTTTCGATTTCATCAATCCAGAGGACGATGGGCGAGAGCGACTCAGCCATCTCGATCGCCTTGCGGAAGTTCTTCTCCGATTCACCGACGAATTTGTCGAACAACCGGCCTGCGTCGAGCTTGAGGAGCGGAAGCTGCCATTCCCGCGCGATGGCCTTAGCGGCCAGCGATTTACCGCAGCCCGGCACGCCCACGAGCATGATGCCGCGTGGGGGCGTGAGATTGAGCGCCTTGGCTTCCGCGGTAAAACCGACTTTCGCACGTTCCAGCCAGGATTTCAGATTGACGAATCCGCCCAACTCGAACCGGTTGTCTTCAAGCGGATAGTATTCAAGCAGACCTCCATCCTTGATTGCCTGCACCTTTCGCTTCAGGATCTTCTGCATGTCATCGGCGGAGAGTGTGCCGTCTTCGACGACGCATTGCGTGATGACTTGCCGGGCCTGATGGAGGGTCAGTCCCTGCAAGGCGCGGAGGATGGCGTCACGCTCGTTGGCCGAAGGGCCCTGATCTGCCGTATTGGAGTCGCTGATGGAGCTGAGGATGCTTTGCCCGACGGTGGTTGACCGTGGGCGACGGGGCGAGGTCCTGGGGCCGAGCGACTGCAGGACGCTCTGGAGCACGGATTGGAGTTCGTCTCGATCCGGTAGTTGGAGGTCGAGCCGGACGACGATTTTTTCAATATCGAGCGGCAGGGTAATGGGTTGACCGGTGAGCACGCAGGTGGAACGTGAGTGATCGTAGTTTGCCGCGACTTCTCGAAGTTGGCGGGCGACCGCTGGATCTTGTAGATGCGGCGCGAGGTCCTTGAGCCAGAAGACCGCCTCGACTGTCAGGCCTTGCAGATGTTGAAGGACAGCGAGCGGGGTGGCCGTTATTCGGCTAAGGGTGGGGCCGTCGTCGTGCCGGGTGAGTCCTCTGGTGACGGACCATTCGAACAGCGGCATGCGTTCCTGAGCGGCAACTGATTGTAGTAACGCCAGTACCCGCTCCTCCTCCACCGTCTCGATGACAATCAGCGGGTGGCAGGAGCGAATGAGGGTGCGGAGGTCGTGCACGCTGGTTGACAGAGCCATAGGAGAGAAATGCTAGCACGAGGTTCGCGCCTCTCCAAGCAAAGGGAACTTTGTTGCGGGGGTTTACGGGGCAGTGGAGGTCGATGATTGTGCGCAGCGAAAGCCGATCGTAGCCGAACGTTGATCCGGTGCTGAGCCGCCACGGGTCGCCGTTCGGAGCATGATCGGATTACTCTTCCATGAGCCGCCACGAACGCTTTTGTAGCGCCCGTTCGTCGTTCCCGGGGGATTCCGTTCAGGCATGTAGGCGTAGTAGTCGATCCCGAACCAGTCCTGCACCCATTCGGCGACGTTTCCCGCCATATGGTGAAGGCCATAAGGGCTCTTGCCTGCCTCATGCGAATCCACTGCCGCGAGAATAGGGATCTCATGGACGTGGTGCTGGCCGAACATGGCGAGTGCGGGGTCGGGGGCGGCTGTACCCCAGGGGAATAGACCGCCTTCGGATCCTCGCGCCGCTTTTTCCCATTCAGCCTCAGTCGGAAGCCGTGTGCTCTTTGCCACGCACAGATCGTTCGCCTCGGCCCATGTGACATAGAGCGCAGGCCACCGGCTCAAGGTCTGGTCCGAGACGGAGTGGATCGTGATCACGTGCCAGATCAGTTTCTGCAGCTCGTCCGATGGATGGAGCTTCTGCTGTCGTAAGAATGCCAGGTATTCCCCGAGGCTCACTTCATCGCGATCCATCTTGTAGGTATCCAGCCAGACTCGATGTTGAGGGAGTTCCGTGTCGTCGAACTGTGTCCAGTCTCCATAAGGATCGTCATCCACTCGCTTGCTGCCGAGCAAGAACGGACCGGCTGGGATGGTGACCATCGGCGACGGCTGGGCCAGCCTCGCGATCCCGGTCAAATGGCGGGCCAGTTCTGGTGAGGACTTCGATCCAGCCCCCGCGTCTTGTGCGTTTCCCATGACGATAAGGAGAGAAAGCGCGGTTGCGGACCATGCGCAATCACGCCGCATCAGGTCTTGCTGGGGGAGGCCAGGGTCTTGTTGATTTCCCGGATGAGGCTCCGTTCAATTTCCGCAACCTCCTCCGCGCTCACGCTGAGGATGCGTCCACCCTGAGCCAGTTTTTCGAAGTCGGCCTTGACGCTGAGCCTGGTGACATTCGAGGGGAGTGCATGAAGCGACAGCACGTATTGATTCCGTGAGCCGGCGACTTCAAGCGAGGCAGGGGGGGAGACTTTTCGCTCTGTCACGTAGACCGCCTTCTGATCGGTCTTGATACTCACTTTGATGTGGTACCCATTGCGACTGAGAGCGTCCTCCGCAATCTTGGCGACGCTGCTCAATGGGCGGGGAAGGTCCTCAGTTTGAGTCCCTTTCTCCTCGACGTAAATATTCTGCGCCGTTTGGGCCGCTGCGGTTTTTTGAGCGTCGGCACTCAACTTTTTTGCCTGGGCTGCTTGTATCGCCAAATTGTCGGCGGCGGCTTTGGCATCGGCCTTGGCGCTCTCGGCCGATTTCTTCGCGTCGCGCAGCTCCTGGTTCAGCAGATCGATCTGTTGCTGCATGACCTTGTTCCCGTCCTGCAACGAGGTGACCACCGACTCCTGCTTGGCCAGTTGCTTGCGGAGCGACTCGTTTTCTGCTTTGAACGGCGAGTCGTCAGGCTTGCAACTGGTGGTTAAAAAACAGAGCGCGATCGCTCCGATCCACAAAGGCCACTGGCTCGATTGAGTCTTATCGTACACGTCACGTCCCTCCATCTTATTTTTCGGATTATCCACGCTTCGCCCCAACTTGTCCACGCCGGATTCCATGAAATGACCGTTTCCAGCCCGCATTATTCATGAGCGCTTCTGCTGCAGTCGCCGATGCCTGACTCAAACAATGAGGGCGAGACTGGCGGGAAAAGCGCGACTGGCCGATCCGAAGTTCTAGGTTCTGGGTTCGAAGTTCTGAAAGCCTCGAACCTTCGCCCGTCACGCGAGTCTCGCTCCTTGCGTTTGTCGCGCGCTACTCCGCTTGCGCCCTGATGGGCTTGGGCTGTAGCATGCGTCCATAATGCCGGCCGTCATCCGAAAAACCTTTTCCGTCCCGCCCCTTGGTTGCAATTGTTCGATCATTGGCGATCCAGTGACGAAGCAGGCCATCGTCGTCGATCCCGGTGGGGCGCACGAGCGGATCTTGCACGAGGTGCAGCAACTGGGACTGACGGTCACGCATATTCTCCACACCCATGCCCACTTCGACCATTTCCTGGCATCCGGCAACATGAAGAACGCGACGGGAGCGATCCTGTGTCTGCATCAGGACGATCGTACGCTCTGGCAAAATCTGGAGATGCAATGCCGGATGTTCGGCGTTGCCTACGTGCCTGTTCCGATGCCCGACTACTGGCTCAAGGATGAGGAGAAGCTGCTGGTCGGCCAGATCTCTGCTGTCGCACTCCATACGCCCGGCCACACCCCTGGGTCCATGAGTTTTCATTTCCCGATCGACAACGTGGTCTTGGCCGGCGACACACTCTTTCGCGGTAGCATCGGGCGCACCGATCTCTGGGGCGGAGACTTCGAAGCCATCGAGCAATCCATTCGAGAGCGGTTGTACACCTTGGAGGATGCCACGATCGTGGTGACGGGGCATGGACCGGAGACCGAAATCGGGTTGGAGAAAGAGACGAATCAGTTTGTCCGTGTCTGACCGGCAGGGGAGGTGACCATGATGTCATGCAAGCGGTATGTCCTCTCTATCTGTTTTCTCGGCGCGCTCGCGCTGCCGATTGCGCAAGCAGGCGAATCTTCACCGGCAACCTCGGAGCAGGTCATGATCACGGATGTACAGGTTCGCATCTTCGATCACGGCGCTGTGGTGCTGTTGCTGGCCGAAGGCAAGGCCATCCCAATTTTCGTCGATCTGACAGTCGCGCTGTCGATTCAAGGTGCGTTGAACGGCGAGAAGCTCTCTCGCCCCCTCTCTCACGATTTGATGCACACGATCTTGGATGCCTATGGCGGGAAAGTGTTGCGAACCGTCATCACGCTAAAAGGTGGTACCTATTACGGTGCGTTGACCGTTGCGGTGCAGGATCAGGTGAAGACGTTTGATAGCCGGTCGTCCGATTCGATCGCGCTTGCCGTTCACTTCAAGGCGCCAATCATCGTGGGACGGGATTTGCTGAACTCGGCTGGGCGTGTGTTGGGGCAACCGAAGGCGGAAGACTTGTGAGGCCTATTCTTTTTTCATTCGAGCGCGGAGCCGTTCAAGGCGCTTTTCGGTAGACTGCTTGATGAAGGCCATGTTTTCTCCGAGGTGTTGCTCGGCGTTGATTTTGCCTTCCTCGCGACGCTTCAGCTGGTCCAGCCCGAATTGCGCGATCGAGGGGCCGTCTTCCTGGTTCAGCGTCTTCCAGGTCTCCGCACATTTGGTCTGTTTGGCGACTGGGTACTTGTCGCAGGGTGGATCGGCTGCCCATGCGGTGCTCCAACTCGCTCCCAGTAGGATGAAGGCCAGCGCCAGTGCAGTCATAGTACGTCTACTCGCGGCATGAATAATGCGGGCTAGATCTTCATCGCCTCGGTTACCTCATGGAGCGTCGCTTTGGCGACCTCGCCGGCCCGGCGGCTGCCCTCTGTCACGATGTCGTTCAGGCGCGCGGGATCTTTGCTCAGGCGCGCGCGCGCGTCCCACATCGGCGTCATGCGTTCGACGATTCGATCGGCGACGAGTTTTTTGCAATCGATACAACCGATGGCGGCTGTCCGACATTCGGTATTAATCTGTTCCTGAATCATCGGCAATGAAAAAATCTTGTGATAATCATACACCGGACAGAGGTCCGGATTTCCGGGGTCCTGGCGTCGGACTCGGGCGGGATCGGTGACCATCGTCTTGAGTTTCTGTCGCACGACTGGTTCGGGGTCGGACAGGTTGATCGTGTTCCCGTAGCTCTTGCTCATCTTCCGGCCATCCGTGCCGAGCACTTTCGGGAACTTAGTGAGTCGCGCCAGCGGCTCAGGGAACACCGGCCTGTACAGGCTATTGAACCGGCGGGCTAGTTCCCTGGTGAGCTCAAGGTGCGGCAGCTGGTCTTTTCCTATCGGCACGAAATCCGGTTTGTAGATGAGGATATCCGCGGCTTGGAGGACCGGATAGCCGAGAAATCCGTACGTGCTCAGATCGCGCTCCTTCATCTCTTCCCGTTTTTCCTTATAGGTCGGATTCCGTTCTAGCCAGGCGACAGGAATCATCATGGAGAACAAGAGGTGCAACACGGCATGCTCGGGGATACGCGATTGCACGAACACCGTGGCTTTCGCGGGATCGATGCCCGCGGCAAGCCAGTCGATCAACAACTCGTGGACAAACTCTCGGACGCGGCCGGTATCGGCATAGTTCGTCGAGAGGGCGTGCCAGTCCGCGACAAAGAAATAGCACTCGAACTCGTTCTGAAGGCCTTTCCAATTCTCCAAGGCTCCGAGATAGTTGCCGAGATGGAGCAGCCCGCTCGGTTGCATGCCGCTGAGGACTCGCTTCCTGGGTGTGGTCATGGCGTGTTTCCTGTTCCGAGACCGACGGCGGTGGAGAGAATCGTATTGGATAGGCTGTGGGTCAAGGTGCTTGTGATGGCATGGATCACGTGGATCTGTGGATCGAATACGATCAGCGCCACCAGAATGAACATGCCGTAGGGTTCCACGCGCCTGAGCGCCATCGCCGCGGTGGGTGAGAGAAGACTCGTGAGAATTCTCCCGCCATCCAATGGGGGAATCGGCAGCAGATTGAACAGCATCAAGAGCACGTTAATCAAGACAGAGTAGACCGACATCACGGCGATTGGTAGGAGGAACATCTGATGCCACGTATCCGGAGGCACGGTCTCTCCTGACTTGGACCAGTAGCTCACGATCGTCGGATCGATCGATATGAGGAGAGCGAAGAGGAGGGCGCTGCCAATGGCCAGCGCGAGATTCATGGCGGGCCCCGCCGCTGCGACGAGTGCCATGTCGCGACGTGGTTGGCGCATGAGGCGTGGGTCGATCGGGACTGGCTTGGCCCACCCAAGAAAGAATCCTCCCGGCATAAGCAGGCAGAGCAACGGCAGGATGACGGTTCCGAACGGATCGATGTGTGCCAGCGGGTTCATGGTGAGCCGGCCCTGAAGTTGGGCGGTTGGATCGCCGCACCGATAGGCAACCCAGCCATGGGCGTATTCGTGCAACACCATTGCGAAGAGGAGCGGGAGCCCCATGTAGGAAATCGTGTGGAGGATTTGCGGCAAAGAGTTCATGCGGTTGGCTTTCTAGCCCGCATTAGTCATGACAGTTCGTCGCGAAATCGCTGAGCCGCGTCGTGAGACCGGCGCGCGGAGCCCGGAGGACCTGAGGCGTACTCGTGCAGTACGTTGATGGTCCGAGGGGCGAGCCCGCCGGCCGAAGGCTCGTCGTAGCAGCGGATCGGCGATTGTAGCAGAAGTGTTCATGAATAATGCGGGTTAGTTCAACTGAAGAAATCGGCCTCGTTTGATTTGCATGAGGAAAAGCGGACGATTCAATGTCCCGTCCTGTCCAAATGCCGCCGGTCCCGCGAGGGAGGAGAGGTCCGGCTGTGTCAGCAGTTGCTCCTGGACGGCTTCGCCCGAGGCGGCGCCCTTTCGAACCGCATCCAGCACCAATTTCGCTGCATCGTAGCCTTGCATTGCGAAGAGTGTCGGGTTGGTTTGGAAACGTTTTTTGTACCGGTTGACAAAGTCCTGCACGGTCGGGGTGGGGCTGTCCACAAAGAAGCCGTCGACGAACACGGCTCCGTCGATCGACGAATCGTCCGTGCGGGCGAAGTCCGGCGAGTTCCATCCATTCGCGCCAAGAAAGGGAACTTTCATATCGTAGAAATTGAGCTGGGCTGCAATGAGGCCGGCGTCGGCTGCGCGGCCTGGAATGAAGATCGCGTCGAAACCCGGCGTATAGAAGATTTTCTTGTCCAGCTTTGTCAGTTTCCCGGTCAGTTTAGTCTCATCAACCGGCACGGACAAGCCATACTTCTTGAGGTCCTCTTCCTTCATGCGTTTGAGCTGCACACTCACGTCGGTTTCGCCTTCCTTGTAGGATTCAATGGCGATCACTTCTCCCTCGTGTTGGCGTACTTCTTGAGCGAAGAGCCGGGCCAACTCGCGGCCATACGTGGTGTCGGGATGCAGGATGCAGAATCGGCGGAAGCCTTGCTCCTTGATGGCATAGGCCGCGATACGTTTGGCTTGAAGCTGATAGGTGAGCGCCGTGCTGAACACATAGTTGCCGAGTCGTCTGACGTTGGGGAGAGTCGCAGCCGGCGTGATCAGGGGAATGTGCGCTCGCTCGGCGAGTTCAGCCATGACCGGCAGATTTTTCGAGAGGAGCGGGCCGATCACGGCGAGGGGGCGATCGGTGTTCAGCAGTTCGGAGAAGTCGTCCAAGAACGAGGCGTAATCGGATTCGAAATCTTTGACGATAAGCCCGACCGATGCGCTTCCTGCCCGGTCTCTATTTGCTTCGACGGCCAGCTGAATTCCGCTGAGGACTTCACTGGCAAAGGGGGCGAGTTTTCCCGAAAGCGGCAGGACCGCGGCAATGAAAAACTGGTTGGATTTTAGTTTGGCTTGGAGTGTGGCGAGGAGTTCCGAGATTTTCGCTGTCTGCGGGTGGGTCGGAAAATTCACGAGAAATTGTTGGATTTGCCGTATGGCCTGGTGTTCTTCTCCACGGCCGATGTAGAGGTCGATGAGTCGGAGGGACGCGAGATCGCCGGGAAAGCTGCGTGGAAAGGTGTCCCGGATTTGTTCGAGGGCTTTCTTGTCGGACGTCTCGCTGGCCAGATCGCGAATGCGGGTCCGCACGTCCTCTGCTTGGTCTTCGGTTCCCAAGGCCACTTCATCGAGCCATGCCTGAATGGCACGGGTCGTGTCCTTTTTTTGCACGTAGAAATCGCCGCTCAGCTGTAGGGCTTCGCGTTTCGTGCCGTCATCTTTTGAAAGATTGCGCAGGCCCGTCAAGATCGGCAGGGCAAGGTCGAGGTTGCCCATCGCCGCATGGACTCGGGCCTGCATCAACTTGCCTCGGTCCGTCACCTCTGAGCCGGGGACCTCGGTCTGGAGTTGCCGCAAGTATTTTAATGCTTCCCCATACTGCTTTCCGCTGTATAGGGCTGCACCAAGGAGCAGATAGGTGTCGTCGAGCAACTCAGGCTTCGGAGAGGTAGCCAGGAAACGACGGAGTGTGGTGATGGCTTCTTCAGCCTGACCTGCGTCGATCAGGCGCTTCGCCTGATTCAGCGTGGGATGGTTCGCCGGGCTAGGGGGGCCTGTTTCTGCGTAGACGGGGGTATTGAATTCGAACCCAGTGACTGGCCAGAGTATGCACCAGGCCAGTGTAAGCGTGTGGCACAAGCGTACCGAAAAGACGTATGTGCGGTGTAAAAACAGAGATATCAACGGGCGGGCCATGAGCTCCTGGCGGTGTGACGGCTATGTCATTCGCACGTGACTACTATCGGAAACCCTGTGGGGTGTCAAGGTAAACTCCCGTAGCCCCCATTATTCATGAGCGCTTCTGCTGCGATCGTCGATGCCTGACTCAAGCGAGACGGGCGAGACTGGCGGGAAAAGCGCGACAGGCAGGGACAGGACTCACACGTCACGTAAGTTGTGCTCCTCGCGCTTGTTGCGTGTCACTCCGCCATTTCGAAACGAACCGTCATGAATAATGCGGCTAGGAGCCTGTCCGACATTGTCTTCGTAACGAGGCGAGGCGGAGAAGGTGTGGCCAGATGCGAGGCCGCAGGCCCGGAAAAAACCGGAGGTGTATTCGCCGGAATACGTTGAGGATTTTTTCGGGCCAAGCACGACGCAGATGGTCACGGATCGTTCGCCGCAGTAGAACGGTCAATGTCGGACAGGCTCCTATGGGTTCGTTGTGTTCATCTGAGCGATTGGCTATCATTGCATAGATGATGTTACACCCGCTGGCCGAGCGATATTTGAGCCATCTCCGGGTGGAGGGTGGTCTCTCCGTCAATACGATCGAAGCCTACCGCCGCGACTTGAGTAAATTCCATTCCTACTTGCATCGAACCGGTGTCGTGCCGATCGGGCCTCTTAAGTCGGAAACGTTGACGGGATTTCTCCGTTCCTTACACGAAGCACGGTTGTCTCGCGCCTCCTCTGTACGCTGCCTTTCGGCTATTCGTGGATGGCTGCGGTTTCTGATGCGGGAACGGATGATTGGGGAGAATCCTACCATTGGGCTGGCCCCGATATCTCGAGGCGTTCGACTGCCCAAAACGCTGTCGCAGCAAGACGTCATCGCATTGTTGGACTTGGGGGTAGTCCCGACCCCTGAAGATCTGCGTGACCGTGCAATGGTGGAGTTGCTCTATGCGACGGGGCTTCGCGTATCGGAATTGGTGATGGCTGAAGTCGCACAGACAAATCTTGATGTCGGGTATCTCCGGGTCAAGGGCAAGGGTGCGAAGCAGCGTCTCGTGCCGATGGGTGAGGGGGCCCGGCAGCTGCTGCAGCAGTACATGGAAGAAGCGCGGCCACGGCTTCTCAAAGAACGGGCTTCACGGTATGTGTTCGTTTCGAGGCGGGGCGGGCCCTTGACGCGGCAAGCCTTTTGGAAGTTGCTGCGACGCCGTGCACGGCGAGCGGGGATTACACAGGTCATTTCGCCTCACATGCTCCGGCATTCGTTTGCAACGCATCTGCTTGAAGGCGGTGCGGATCTTCGGTCTGTTCAGGTAATGCTCGGCCATGCGAATATTGCGACGACGCAGATATACACGCATATTGAACGGGGACGACTCAAACGAGTGCATGACAGGTATTTCCCTCGGGTGGGCCGGCGACGGGGTCAAAAAATATAACCGAGGAGACGCGATTGATATGAGCGGAGTGCGCAGCGGTCGAAAACGGCAAGAAGCATGCGAGATTCGCGAGATTCGATTGACAAGGGCAAGTGGAGTTGGTAGCATCCGTGAAGGTTGCTAAGGAAATCAGGCGGATAGCTCAATTGGGAGAGCGCTGCCCTTACAAGGCAGAGGTCACAGGT
This sequence comes from Nitrospiraceae bacterium, assembly GCA_036000525.1. GTDB lineage: Bacteria > Nitrospirota > Nitrospiria > Nitrospirales > Nitrospiraceae > Palsa-1315. The sequence goes on from DASYVB010000057.1 coordinate 18,629, forward strand.
TCGATCCCTGTTCCGCCTACCAGGGCGAAAGCTGGTTCGCGCGGAGCAGGACAGATAATTGAACGGAAATAATGAAATTTTAGACGGGACCAACCGCTAGATATAGTCTTATCACTCACATCTTCCGCTATACGTAGAGTTTTGAGGGGCCGTCGTTCAGCTGGTTAGGACGCCAGATTGTCAATCTGGAGGTCGCGGGTTCAAATCCCGTCGGCCCCGCCATTTTCCCCTGTGTTTGCTAGACTCCGTAGGCAGAATTATAAATACTTCCTAGAGCAGGGAAAGGTCATAGCCGCATGTTTCAAACAGGTCTAACCGGACTGGTGGCTTCGCTCGGCGCGGTTTCAAAAATCATGCTCTTTATCCTGTTCGTCTTCTCGGTCATCTCGTGGGCCGTTATTTTCTCCAAATGGCGAGTGTTTCGAGTGGCAGACCGGGAGGACAAGCGATTCCTAGCTCTCCTCGTGAAAGCACGAGATCTCGACGAGCTGTATCGGCAAGCTCGACGAATCGAAGGGAGTCCCAGCGCATGTGTATTCGAAGGGGTCATGGAGCGTGTGGGGTCTGGGCCAGTCGAGGGGAGGGATGGTGGCGGTTCGGGACCAGTTGATCGACACGTGGTGGAGCGGACGGCGTCCCATCTCGCGCAAAGCCAGCTCTCACGCCTCGAGAGCTATCTCCCGTTCCTTGCCACGACGGGAAACATTACTCCGTTTGTCGGACTGCTCGGGACCGTGATGGGAATCATCGATGCGTTTCGTGAGATCGGCACCCAAGGGACCGCCAGTATTTCTGCTGTTGCTCCCGGCGTTGCTGAGGCCTTAGTCGCAACGGCGGCAGGTCTGTTCACCGCCATCCCCGCGGTGATTGCCTATAATTACTTCCTTACTCGGATTCGCAAAACGGCATTCCGCTTGGATTCAGTCACTATTGAGCTCTTGGCGTCCCTCTCGACCGCTGTATCGAAGACGAAACCAGTCCCGGTCGGAGTTCAAGGATGACCTTTGAGTCCCGTCACCGCCGGTTTCTGGCAGAGATCAACGTCATTCCCCTCGTCGATGTGGTCCTCGTCCTCTTGGTGATTTTCATGGTCACCGCGCCGATGCTGTATCGAGGGATGGACATTAAGTTGCCGACTTCTGCCACGAATACGATTAAACCGGAAATGCGTACGGTGCTCACGATCGAAAAGGATCAACGACTGTATCTCGACAAAGATCCTGTCGGGGTGGCCCAGCTGGAACAGAAATTGAAATTCTTGAAACGGGACCATCCCGATGTGTCGCTGTATCTCAGGGCCGATCGTGACGTGCCCTACGGTGTCGTGGTGCAAGTTATGGATGGCGTCAAGAAAGCCGGGATCGAGAAGATCGGAATGGTGACGGAGCCGATTGGGCCGGAGCGCGTGGGAGCGCCAGAAATTCCGCGTCTCCCGCCGCGAAAAAACTGACGCAACGTGCGTGAGGGGGCTGGTTGTTATGGCATCCCAGGCGTCGGTCCTGTCAGGTTCCTGGTTCGATCAGGACGATCAAACCAGGTTGTCCGCCCGACTCAAGCGGACGCTGGTGCTGTCGCTCGTCCTTCATGTGGTCGTCTTGCTCGTGGCGGTGGGGCTTCGGCTTCCGCAACAGGGTGAACGCCCTTTGACGTCTGTGGAAGTGTCGCTGGTCAGTCTGCCGACACCAGCGAGGCAAGCCGAGTCGGTGAAGCCGGTCGAGCCAGCCAAAATTTCAGATCCGAAGCCGGTCCCTGCCCCGTCCGCCGCACCTCCGATAGGCCAGAAAAGAAGGGACATGTTGCAGGATCTTCAGCTTCCGCCGGACGCGCCGAAGTTTGGAGATTTGAGCCCTGCAACAAAGTCGGTGGCTCAGCCCCAACAGGCGGCGAAGCTGCTCGATATCCCACGTGTCCCGGATGTGACGCAAGATCCGGCCGCGAAGATTCCGCAGCGGTCTACGGTAAGCGAAGATCTGAATCGTGAGTTAGAAGAAGAGCTGAAAAAGATCAAACAGCCTCAGCCTTTGGCCAAGCTGGAGATCCCGAAAGAGGTGAAACCGAGCGAGGCGTCAATCAAGCCGGCGCCCCAGCAAGAGGTGAAAGTTCCGGCGGCTAATATCCCCGATACAACCATCAAGATTTCCGGTACGGCTGGGTCGAATGCCTACTGGGCTCGTGTGCAGTCTATTATTAGTAGCCAGTGGGAGCCGCCTCCGATCGATATGGCGGGACAAACCTATACGATGATCGTTAGGTTTCGGCTTCAACGGGATGGGACGATCAAGGACGTGATTGTGCAACAGTCGTCCGGGAATGCCTATTTTGATATGGCGGGCCAGCGCGCCGTGCAGCCGCCCGTGCATCGGTCAAAAGTCCTGCCCGCGTTTCCTGCCGATATAACAGATGGCTATAAAGATGTAGAAATGGTATTTCGAGTCGGAGAGTCGGTTGAATGACACGGGTGAAATTGATCAGTGCCTGGCTCGCGGGAGTGCTGCTCATCGCAGGAGTTGTCGGCATTCTTGAATCTGGGGCAGCGGATGTGTTCCTCGAAGCCACCCGTCCCGACTTCCAAAAGATTTCTCTGGGTGTTGCGGGGATACAAAACGCCGGGGGCCCCGATTGGTTGGGGGGGCGGATCGAAGAAGTCCTCAAAAAAGATGTGAAACGCTCCTTGGTCTTTGATCTGGTAGATTTGCCCAGTCTTGGGATTCAAACACCCGATATCGGTAATGGGATGGGGAACGGTTCCAAGGCTGTATTCAAACAGGTGGCTGAGAAGGGTGTCTCGGTCCTGGTCTGGGGAAAAGCGAGCCTGAAAGAGGCGAACAAAGAAGCCGACGTGAACATGGAAGGTTTCGTCTATGACAGCGGCAGCGATGAACTCGTGGGGGGGAAGCGTTACGTGGGATCGCCCTCAGTTGTGCGGCTGATGGCGCACCGCTTTGCCGACGAACTGGTGTTTCGTTACACGGGCGAGCCGGGTATCGCGCGGACAAAGATCGCGTATGTGGCTGAACAGGGGACCGCTCGCGAGTTGTTCGTGATGGATTATGATGGCTACGATGCGCGCCAACTCACCGCCGATGGATTCCTGAATCTCATGCCACAATGGTCTCCGGATCGCCGGTTCCTCATCTTCACCGCCTATCGCAATCGCAATACGCAGGACATCGACATGATTGAGTTGGCGACGGGCAAGCGCTGGACGGTGATTTCCCTGGGGGGATTGAACATCACTCCGGCCCTGTCTCCTGATGGAAACTTTCTGGCGTTTGCCTCCAGTCACGAAGGCAATTCCGAGCTCTATC
>DASYVB010000058.1:0-4440 GCA_036000525.1 Nitrospiraceae bacterium
CCTTGACGTCCTTCACGTAGGTCCGCAGCAGCTTCTGTATTTCGTCCGGCAAGCCCTCGATCACCCGTTCAGTCGTACCCATGAATCCTCATGAAGACATCGGATGTGGAGATCTCTCATGCGCACGTAGATCGGGGAGAAACCCTGCGGCAATCACACGATCGATCAGATTAAATGGCGGCATCGTCCGCAAACCCGCCGTGGTCGACAGGACCTGATAGCGAAGCCGTGCATTCCGATCCAGCGTCTGAAACACGCGATCGCGCAGGAAGGCCACCACTGGATTCCCTGTATTCCAATAGAACACTTGTTGATCGGCCAATCGTTGCAGCATGGTGACCTGTGGCCGCCTAATTCGTTCAAATTCTTTCAGCCTGGCGGCGGAATAGTCCTTATCAGCAAGACAGCCTGGCAACAGATCGGACAGCGCCATGGCATCGATCATGGCCTGCATGCGCCCCTGCGACGCATGGGGATTCATCGCATGGGCGGCATCGCCGATCAGGGCGGCTCCGTCTGCGACCCATGTCGGCGTACGCACCCGCCCGGTCGGCATATAAGCCGTCTGGCTCCAATCGCTCAGACGCCGAAACAGTCCGGCAAACTGCGGGGCGATCTGGCTCCACGTCTGCTGTAGCGCAGGGATACCCCGCTGCTTCACTGCCTCCATCGAACCCTTGGGGATCATATAGAAGAGATAGACCTTGTTTCCCGTCGCCGGAAACAGTCCCAAAATGCTCCTGTGTCCGATGTAGTAGAACGATTCCGATACCGGCTCCTCTGATTCGAGAATCGCAATCAGATACCCGTCAGGATAGAGATACACGTCGGCGGGAATCTTCAGTGCCTCACGCACTTTTGAAAAAGCGCCATCAGCGCCAACGACGATCTTAGCACGGATCTGGTTCGCGCCTTCAGGACCTTGCGTGGATAACCCCACCACCCGATCACCCTCGCGCAACAGTCCTGTGAACGAGGTACCGTAGCGGAGCGTCACGCTCTGAAGTTGCTGCACCGCCGCGACAATGGCGTGGTGCGCCACGTTTGGGAGCGTCACAATGGCGCGGTTGTAGGGCGCCGGCAGATCGCCATAGTCGATGCTACAGAGGCGACTCCCTCCGGCCCGGTAAAAATGAAAGAGCCGCACTGACCTCGTGGCATTGGCCGGCAACGATGGCAACACGCCCAAGCGATCGAGTACTTGTTGTCCGTTCGGTTGGAGAATTTCTCCCCGCAAACCCTGGGGCGGGCCAGCGGCCTGATCCAACACGACAGTGCTGATACCTTGCTTCGCCAGCGCCAGGGCTAAGACGGCTCCGCCACCTCCTGCCCCCACCACCGCGACGTCGGTCTGTTCAGTCATCACTTCTCACAAAGGAAGGCTGAGGTCGCACATAGCCTCAACCTTCTCGTTTACTTCCATTCCCGATATCGGGCATGATCGTTCCACATCGCAAGGAACTTCTCCCGGGCCTTGACCGTGATCGCGTGATCGGTAATGACGTCGAGCCGCTCATCGTTATAGTGATTGCCGCTCGTCGTGTGGTTCATCGAGCCGGTAGTGTTCACTTCATCGTCGATCACAACCTGTTTCAGATGCATCAGCCCATCATGCTCGTTCACTAGAATAGGAATGCCGGCCAAATGCAGCGTATGGAGCGCCGTGCGCTGTTTGACGTCCTCGGTGCGCTGCAGATCGGTGATCAGGCGCACATCGACTCCCCGCTTCTTCGCCGCGACCATCGCCTTTACCGCACGGGGAGAAGTCAGTCCATAGACCGCCACATAGAGGTAGCGTGTCGCATGCCGATAGAGAGTAGTCAGGCGATCGAGCGGCGCGTCGTCTGGCCCGTAGTAGACCTCTACCGTTGCGCTCCACCCGGCTCCGACCGGAACCGAGAGCATCAGCACGACGAGATAGAGCGACCGCACGATGGAATGGGTGAGAACGACACTCATAGCTGGCAATGTCGGACAGGTTCCCGGTTATTCGAGTTCAAACAACATCTTGAAATGATCGTCCGTGGCCTCCCAGGCCTGGGGTGCCTTGGTGGCGAGCCACTGCTTCAGAAACTGCTTTTGACCCGGCGTGAGCACCTGTTTGACCTGGTGTGAGCGGCCTTGGAGTGGCTGCAGAAACCCGACCCGTTTCTGAAAATCCAATGTTGCCGTGCGGACATACATGTTCGTAAAGGCCGTTGGTTTTTCGTCCTCCCCATCGCCTTGAATCCAAACCGATAAAAACTTCTCTAACTGTAGTCCGGTGCTATCCACGGCGGGATCGGTATCGTGGAATAGCTCATTTTCCGATTCTTTGAGCGGAATGGTCTCTGCGGACCTGAACATGAAATTGCGTTTCCACATGTCATCTCTCATCCAAAGGGTGGCATAGTGGCGGCGGATCATGGACAAAGTCAAGCCACGAGCCAGCTGGTTTCGTTGCCTTGACAATGTCAAAGTCCGTTTGATAACGTGTTGAAATTGTTTAATCTCTTGGCCATGTTAGGAGTTTTCATGCAGGTCAAAATCAATGGCAAGGCAGAAGAGATTTCAGGGGGGACAGTCCTCGATCTTCTCCAGGCCAAAAAGATTGAACCGCAAATGGTTGCGGTCGAGGTTAACGACACCATGTTGGACCGGAATCATCTCGCCATCACCAGCCTATCCGACGGCGACCGGGTCGAGTTTTTGTTTTATATGGGCGGTGGCCGGTGACGATGACCATGCACAAAGACATTACCGAACTCATCGGGCGGACTCCCCTTGTCCGTCTAAACAGGTTGTCCCCTGCAGGCGGGGCGACGATCTATGGGAAAGTCGAGTTCTTTAATCCCGGTGGAAGCGTCAAGGATCGGATCTGCCTCAATATGATCGACGAGGCGGAACGACTGGGGGCATTAAAGCCGGGCGGTACGATCGTCGAACCGACCAGCGGAAACACCGGGATCGGACTGGCATTAGTCGCCGCAGTCCGTGGCTATAAGCTGATCCTCGTGATGCCGGAGAGCATGAGCATGGAGCGGGCGAGCCTCTTGTCGTCTTATGGCGCACAACTCGTCTTGACGCCGGCCTGGGAAGGCATGAAGGGTGCGATCCGCGAGTCGGAAAGCATCATCGCGCAGAATCCGTTGTACTTTATGCCGGACCAGTTTTCCAACCCGGCCAATCCGGCCATGCATAAAAAGACCACGGCACTTGAGATTCTCGAGTCGCTCGACGGAAAGATCGATGCGTTTGTGGCGGCAGTGGGTACTGGCGGCACCATTACCGGATGCGGGGAAGTGTTCAAAGACCGGATCCCCAACGTGAAAGTGATTGCGGTTGAACCGGCCGGATCGCCGGTCTTATCCGGTGGAGAGCCAGGGCCTCATAAGATTCAGGGCATCGGCGCGGGGTTCATCCCGAAAGTGTTAAACCGGGCCATTCTCGATCGTGTGATGACCGTGACTGATGACGAAGCCTATCAAACAGCCAAGCATCTCTCGAAAAAGGAAGGTCTCTTGGTGGGAATCTCGGCCGGGGCCAACGTGTACGCCGCACAGAAAGTGGCCCAAGAACTTGGACCTGGCAAGAACGTGGTCACCATCCTGTGCGATACCGGAGAGCGGTATATCAGCATCGAGAAGTACTTTAATATCTGACGTGAGGGGTAAGGGGTGAGGTGTAAGGGGTAACGAAAAGAACTACCGGGCGATCACGTCGCCTCACGTCTCACGTTTTACGCCTAACGGAATTTGGAGATGGAATTTACCGAAGATCAGATATCCCGCTACAGCCGCCACATTCTTCTGCCGGAGGTGGGTGGCAAGGGACAGAAGAAGATCGCCAAGGCCAAGATTCTCCTGGTCGGCGCGGGAGGCCTTGGTTCACCGGCTGCGCTCTATTTGGCCGCAGCCGGTGTCGGTACAATCGGCCTCATCGATAGCGATGTGGTGGACCTGACCAATCTTCACCGGCAAATACTTCACCATACGTCGGACGTGGGCCGCCCCAAAGTCGTCTCGGGCAAAGAGAAGATTCAGGCGTTGAACCCGGACGTCCAGGTCTCGACGTACGAAGAGCGGCTGACAGCCGGCAATGCGCTGAAGATCATCAGCGAGTACGACGTCGTCATCGACGGGGTCGACAACTTTACGGCCAAGTTCTTGATCAACGACGCCTGTTTCTTTGCCGGAAAACCGTTGGTCCACGGCGGCATCCTTCGCTTCGATGGGCGCGTGACGACCATCGTGCCGAAGCAGTCCGCCTGTTATCGTTGCGTCTTCAAGACTCCGCCGCCGGCCGGCCTGGTTGCCTCCTGCCAGGAAGCGGGCGTGATCGGCGTGTTAGCCGGCATCATTGGAACGATCCAAGCGACTGAGGCCTTGAAACTCATTCTGGGTATCGGTCATCCTCTCACGAATCGGTTCCTGGATTTCGATGCACGCAAGACGCAGTTCA